>CAMDOZ010000033.1 GCA_945903705.1 Fidelibacterota bacterium
GTGGTGACTCGGCTCGGGGAGGCCTTTGCGGGACGCGTCGGCGCCAGTCTCGCCTCCGCGATCGGGCTTCCCGATTTGATCGCTACGGATACGGCCGGCTACGAACGCATCGCATTGCGCCTCGCGCAGGACCCGGCGGCGCTGAAAGATGTGCGCGAGAAGCTTGCGCGCAATCTTGCAACATCTCCGCTGTTTGATACCAAGCGCTATGTCCGAAACCTCGAGTCCGCCTATCGTGAGATGTGGCGGCGTCATGAGCAAGGTCTTGCGCCGGATCACATCAAAGTCACGGAGAAGAACGGTCTGTTCGGATGACTCCCGACGATCTATTTCAGAAGGCGATCGAACATCATCAGACGGGGCGCCTGAACGAAGCTGCTGCCCTCTACGATGCGCTTCTCGTACAGTCGCCCAGCCACACGGAACTCCTGCAATTCCGCGGAGTGGTCGATGTGCAGCGAAACCGATTTGAGCCGGCGCTGCAATGGTTCACGCGCGCTCTTGCCGCCAACCCGGATCTTGGCGTCGCCTACATCAACCGTGCCGCGGCCCTTATAGGTCTTGGGCGATTTGACGAGGCCCTCAAAGACGCCGAGCGGGGAGTCGTCCTTGCCCCGCAGTCCATCGCGGCTGCCAATAACAAAGTTTCTGCGCTCAATAAACTCGGTCGGCCGGCTGATGCGCTGGCCGCTGCTGAATTGGCGCTCGCGCACGGGCTTGAGGACGCCAATCTTCACGGTCATCGTGCCGAAAGCTTTCTCGCTCAGCGAAAGTATGCGGAGATAGTGAGCGCTTGCGATCGCGCAATCGCGCTGAATCCCGATATGGCTCAAGCTCACAGCCACCGGGGCCATGCGCTGACGCGGCTCGAACGGCCGGCGGAAGCGGCCGCGAGTTTCCAGCGCGCATTGGCCCTTCAGCCTGACTCCGCCGTCGGTCACTATAGTCAGGCGCTTGCGCTCCAATACAACCGTAACCCGGTCGAGGCCATCGCGGCTTGCGATCGGGCGCTCGCATTGCAGCCGGCGTTTCCCGAGGCCTTGGTCATACGGGCGGCAGCGCTGAATGCTCTGGATCGCCATGAGGAGGCCGCCGCCGATTGCGACGCAGCGCTCGCGCTGCGACCCGACTTCGCGGACGCGTTCTCCGTGCGTGGACTTGCCTTCAAAGGCGCGAAGCAGCCGGAGCGCGCCCTCGCGGATTTCGAGATAGCGCTGGACCTCGACCCCGACCTGGAACATATCCCGGGCCAGAAGGTCTACCTCCGCCTTCAGATGCACGAATGGGAGGGGCTGACCGAAGAAATTGAAGCCGTGCTGGGTGCGATCGATGCGGGCAAGTGCGCCGCGCAGCCTCTGGTCGTCAACACGCTGCCGTCATCGCCCGCCCAACAACGGCAGGCCGCATACCAGGTTTTTCTGGCCGAGAATCCAGCCCCGCGCGGAAAAGCGCAGCCATCACGGTCGCTCGGCGGGAAGCTCCGCGTTGCTTACTTTTCCTCGGACCTTCACGAGCATCCCGTCGGCCAGCTGCTCGTGGGTCTCTTGGAAGCCCACGACCGTTCCAAGTTTGAAATCGTGGCGTTCGGATTTGGGGGCGATCCGAACAACGTGACGCGGCGCCGCATCGAGCGAGCGTGCGATCGTTTCATCGAGGCCAGGCATATGTCCGGCCCCGAGATGGTCGCGCTCGCGCGCGGAATGAACGTCCATATCGCGGTCGATCTCAACGGATTTACCGCGAACAACAGAACCGACGTCTTCGCTGAGGGTGCGGCACCTATCCAGGTCAATTACCTTGGTTTCTCAGGGACGATGGGGACCGAGCGTATCCACTACATCATCGGGGATGAGGTCGTAACGCCGGCCGAGCACTTTCCCTTTTTTAGCGAGCGCATCGTTACGATGCCGCACAGCTATTTGGTCACGAACGACATCAAGCGTCATATCCCCTCGCGTATGTCCACACGCCAGGATTTTGGGTTGCCGGATGCGGGATTCGTGTTCTGCAGCTTCAATGCATCGTACAAGATCACGCCCGAGGCTTTCGATATCTGGATGCGACTCCTACGGAAGGTCGACGGAAGCATCCTGTGGTTACTCGACCACGGGCCAACCGCCGCGCGCAATCTGCGGTACGAGGCGAGGGAACGCGGTGTCGATCCGCAGCGGCTGTTCTTCGCGCCCAGGACCCCTGGCCTCGAGTATCTGGCGCGCTATCGGCTTGCGGACCTGTTTCTCGACACCTTCAACTACAATGCGCATGCAACGGCCAGCGAGGCCTTGATGATGGGACTGCCCGTGGTCACGCGGATCGGCCGCGCGTTCGCTGGAAGGGTCGGGGCCAGTCTTCTCACCGCGCTCGGGCTTCCCGAGCTGATCGCCGGCGACAGCGCGGCCTATGAGGGTATCGCGCTACGCCTCGCTCAAGCGCCTGAGGGATTGAAGGCTATGCGTGAGAAGCTCGCACGCAATGCCGCAACCTATCCGTTGTTCGACACGAGGCGTTACGCGCGCAACATCGAGACCGCCTATCGCGAGATGTGGCGTCGCCATGAGCAGGGACTGGCGCCGGACCACATCAACGTCGTGGAGCAAGGCGGGCCTTCCACATGAGTCCCGAGGACATTTTTCAGAAGGCCTTGGCTTTGCATCAGGCCGGCAACCTCGATCAGGCGGCGGCGCTCTACGACGAGCTGCTCGCCCGGTTTCCAAACCACGCCGACACGCTCAATATGCGCGGGGCCGTCGAACTGCAGCGCGAGCGCTTTTCGTCCGCAACGCCTTTCTTTGAGCGGGCCGTCTCGCATGCGCCGCTCCATGGCCCGGCCCATACGAATCTTGCGGCGTCTCACCTCGCGCTGGGTTTGTGGGAGAAGGCGCTTGCAAGCAGCGACCTCGCGCTGCAAGCCGATCCTTCCCTGGCCGGCGCGCACACCAACCGGGGACACGCCTTGGCGCGCCTCGAACGCGTGACCGAAGCGGTCGGGAGTTATACACGAGCGCTGGAAATTCAGCCGCGCGCGCTCGATGCCTTGAAGGCGCGCGCACAGATCTGCCTGGACGAGGGGCGGGGGGACGAGGCGATATCGGACTGCGACCGGATCCTTGCGCTTGAACCTCCGACCGCGCCGATCCTTACCCTGCGCGGCCGGGCGTTGCGCGGGCAGGGCCGGCTCGAAGACGCCCTCGCTGACTTGGAGGCGGCGCTGACACTCGAGCCGGGTGCTAGGCTTCTACCGGGAGAAGTTGCGTACCTTTCGTTGCAGCTTTGCGCATGGCGAGGGCTCGATGCGAAGATCGCGGCCGTTCTGGACGGTATCGAGCGCGGCAAGCTGGTCGCCGAGCCGATGATGATCGCCGCTCTCCCATCGTCGGGTGCGCAGCAGCTCAACGCGGCGTCGATTTTCTTCAAGGAAGGCTCGTCCGCACCACTTCCTTATCCTGCGTTGCGGCGCAAGCCATCGTCGCGCCTGCGGGTCGGTTATTTCTCCACAGACTTTCACGACCATGCCGTTGCACATCTCATGCTCGGTCTCTTGGAGGCGCACGACCGCAAGTCGCTCGAAGTTGTCGCATACGCGTTCGGGGGCGACCCGGCGAGCGTGCTTCGGCATCGCATCGCCGCCGCGGTAGACGAATTCATCGACATCTCTGAGGTCCGCGACGACGAGGTCGTAGCCCTCTGCCGGACGTCCGAGCTCCAGATCGCCGTCGATTTGAACGGCTACACGGGCGCGGCGCGCCTCGGCCTATTTGCAAGGGGTGTCGCGCCCCTTCAAGTGAACTTCCTCGGATACCCGGGCACCATGGGCAGCCCGCGCTACGACTACATTATTGGGGATGGGTGGGTCACACCCTCGGACCGTGCGGCGGATTTCGCCGAGCGCATCATTACTCTGCCTCATAGTTACCTCGTCAACAGTGATATCAAGCGCCACTTCATCGCACGCACCTATCGCCGTGCCGAGCTGGGCCTTCCCGAAACCGGTTTTGTGTTCTGTTGCCTGAACGCAGTCTTCAAGATCACCCCGGATATTTTCGACGTCTGGATGCGGTTGTTGAAGCAGGTGGACGGCAGCGTGCTTTGGCTCTCGGAAGCCGGCAGTTCCACGGCCGCCCAAAATTTGCGGAACGAAGCCGAAGCGCGTGGTGTGGACCCGCGTCGGCTTATCTTCGCGCCGCGGACGCCGGGCCCGGAGTATCTTTCACGCTTCCGCGTTGCGGACCTGTTTCTCGACACGCTCTACTACAATGCGCATGCGACGGCGAGCGACGCGCTTCTTGTCGGACTGCCGGTCCTGACGCGGCCCGGAGACGCTTTCGCAAGCCGAGTCGCCGCCAGCTTGAACCAAACCGTCGGCACTCCAGAATTGATCGCGCAAGATTTGGGCTCCTACGAGAGGATGGCGATACATCTTGCGACTCATCCAGAAGCGCTCTCCGCGATTCGATCGCGGTTGGAGCAGACGGCGGCGAAGTCGCCGCTCTTCGACGCGCCGCGGTTTGCCCGTAATATCGAGGCGGCCTACCGCGAGATGTGGAGCCGCTATGAGCAGGGCCTCGCGCCCGATCACATCAAGATTGTCGAGGCGAGGACATGAGCGCCGCGTTGGATGACCTCAAGGCGAGGATGCAGGACTCCGTTCGTCGACGGAATTGGCGCGAGGCGGTTGTCGACCTCGACAAGATCCTGACCCTCGAGCCTCGCACGGCTGACGTCCTCGCGCTGCGGGGGCGGGTCCTCCGCGCACAGGGGCATGTCGGTGACGCGCTTGCGGATTTGGAGTCCGCGGCCGATCTCAACCCGAACGATACCGAACTGGCGGGCGAGATTGCGCTCTGTTCGCTGCAGCTGGGCCTCTGGGAAGGCCTCGACCGAAAGATTGCCGCGGTCCTCAACGGAATCGATCGCGGCGGTTTGGCCGAGCCGCTGATCGTAGCGACCCTACCATCGACGGCGGAACAGCAATTCAAGGCGGCTTCGAGGTACTTTGCGAAAGACGCACCCGCAGCCCTCCCGCCTGCACGAATCGCCCGCGCGCCCGGAGAAAAACTCCGCATAGGATATTTTTCAGCCGATTTTTACGATCATGCGACGTCACAACTGGTGGTCAGGGCGCTCGAGGCTCACGATCGCGCCGCGTTCGAGATATGCGGATATGCCTTCGGCTTTCCGCCCACCGATGCGATGCATCGGCGTGTTGTGGCCGCGATGGACAAGTTCACCGACGTCTCGAAATTGACGAATGCCGAGATTGCGGCTCTTGCGCAATCTCACAACATTCACATCGCCGTCGATCTCACAGGCTTTACCGGAATGATGCGGAAGGGGATCTTCGCTCTCGGGGTCGCGCCCGTTCAGGTGAACTACCTTACTTACCCTGGAACCTTGGGAACCGACCGGATTCACTACATCATAGGCGATTCCGTTGTGACGCCCCCGGAACATCGGGCCCACTACGCTGAGTGCATCGCCGCCTTGCCGCATGCCTATCAACCGACCGATAGCACGAAGCGTCACATGGCGCGGAAACTCACGCGGGGTGAGGTGGGACTTCCCGATAAGGGATTTGTGTTCTGCAATTTTGGCATCGTCGCAAAGATCACGCCGGATGCCTTTGATATCTGGATGCGATTGCTCAAGGCGGTCGAAGGCAGCGTGCTTTGGCTCCTTGAGACCAATGCCGCGGCGGCGCGACATCTCAAAAGAGAGGCGTGTGCTCGCGGCGTATCGCCGGATCGCCTCATCTTCGCGCCGCGCGCGCCAGTCGATATCTATCTTGGCCGCTACCCGCTGGCGGACATCGTTCTCGATACCTTCGCCTACACTGGACATACCACGGACAGCGATGCTCTGCTGATGGGTTTGCCTGTGGTGACTCGTATTGGAACTGCCTTTCCCGCCCGGGTCGGCGCGAGCTTGCTGACCGCGGTGGGCCTTCCCGAACTCATCACTGCGACCGTTGAAGATTACGAGCGGCTCGCGCTGCTCTTGGCGCGTGAACCTGAGCTTCTCGCGAGCTACCGGAAGCGTCTTACTGACCATGCTTTGACGAGTCCACTCTTCGATGCCAAGCGCTATACGCGTAATCTCGAGGCGGCCTATCGTGAGATGTGGCGGCGCCACGAGCAGGGGCTCGCGCCGGACCACATTACGGTCCGTGAGCCCGGCTAATCGTAGGCGAAGAAGAGTTTCCCGACGGCGGCCGCGGCCAAGTCGTCCAAGCGATTCCGGGCACGCCCGGTCGCGCGCCCGAGCCGAAGCAGCCCGGGAAGCTGCGTGGGGTTTCTCAAAACACGTCCTAGTGTTTCACCAAGCTTGAACGAGCCGTCCGGCGCGATGGCGTGCAGGGCAATCTCCGGGAGTACGTCCCCCGCCGTATCGGCAACCACGCGTAAGGCCGCGAACGGCACATTGGCCGCAAGCGCGGCCTCGCCGATGCCGTAACTCTCCATATCCGCGGCGAGCGCGCCAGTGGCGGTGAAGGTTCCTGCCTTATCCATGCTAGTAACGAGAATTGCGGGTGCGTAGGCCAGCGCGCCGCTCTGTGAGGCGCGAATGCTCTTTGACATTCGCTCGATCCATGCCGGCGTGCAGGCGAGCGTGGGCATCTTCTCGGCTTTGATGGCGGTGGCGATGACGGCTGTTTCGCACGGGACGTTGGGATCGAGGCCGCCGGCAATGCCGAAGCTGAGGAGCGCCGTGGCGCCTTCCGCAAGCAGGGCCTCCGCCGCCTGGCGTGCGCGTTGGCGGCCCAACCCCGCGCGCACGAGAATCTTGTCGGCGAGGCCATCGTGCCGGGCCCGGCGCCGGATCACATCCGACTCGAATTCGAGGCCGGTCACCACTCCGATGCGAGGATTGGCCTGCATTTAGCCTATGCGCTCAAGGAGTTGGAATTCCATGAAGTTGCCTCAATCCTACCACTTGAAAGCCACCGCGGGAGCCTACCTTTCGGCCATAAAGTGAAGGAGATCTCACATGCGCAAATTCCTCGCGGTAGCGGCTCTTTCCGCTCTCGTGGCCGGCTGTGCCGGCAATGCGGACTATGCCACCCCCATTGGCCCGCAAGCTTCGATCCCGTTTGCGGACCACGGAAATATTCGCGACTTCCATGCGATCAATGACGACACCGTTTTTCTTCAGGCACGTAATCGTCAATGGTATCGCGCTGACTTGATCGGGCCGTGCTTTGGTCTGCCGTATGCAAACGGCATCGGCATCGACGCACGCCCCATGGGAACGCTTGATCGCTTCGGTACGATCATCGTCGATGGTGAGCGTTGCAAGATCGGGTCGCTGACGCCGGCAGAGTCGCCGCGCCGGCAATCCTAACGGCTACATCCCGTAGCGAACCTGCCTGGTGTTGCTGGCTTTCAGATCGCGATAGCGGGCCAGTGCCCACAGCGGAAAGATCGCGGCATAGCCATGATACTTGAGATAGAACACCCGCGGGAAACCGACTGCCGTATGCCAGGGTTCGACCCACCGGCCGCTCGGTTCCCGCGGTGCATTTAAGAGATAGGCGATTCCGCGCCTGACCGCAGCGCTATCAACTTCTCCCGCGGCCATCAGCCCGAGCACGGCCCAGGACGTCTGCGAAGGTGTGCTGGCCTTACATTCATAGCGGCGCTGTTTCCAATAGGTCGCGCCGTCCTCGCCCCAGCCGCCATCGGCGTTCTGATGTTCGATCAGCCAGTCCACGGCGCGCCGTACATAGGGCGTCTTCATATCCTCTCCGGCGGCGTTCAAGGCGCATAAGACCGACCATGTACCGTAAATGTAGTTCGTTCCCCAGCGGCCGAACCAGCTTCCATCCGTTTCCTGTTCTGTTTTGAGAAAAGCGATCCCGTTGGAGATCGCCGGATGCTTCGGGTCATAACCGATCTGGGCGAGGAAGCTGACGCAACGCGCCGAGACGTCTGATGTCGGAGGGTCGAGTAAGGCCCCATGATCGGCGAAAGGGATGTTGTTGAGGTAGGAGTCGTTGTTGTCGATGTCGAACGCACCCCAGCCGCCATTCTTGCTCTGCATGCCGACGACCCACTCGGCCGCGCGGGCGATGGCTTCAGCATGTTTGGCGGGGTCGGCCCGATGCAGCGCCATGCCGACGACGGCGGTGTCGTCGACATCCGGATAGTGGGCGTTATTGTACTGAAAGGCCCACCCTCCAGGACGTAAGCCGGGCCGCTTGGCCTCCCAGTCGCCCGCGACGTCGAGGATCTGGAGATCCTTGAGCCAGGCACAGCTTGTCACGACGCTCGGGCCGTGATCGCCGGCCTCCATCACCGCCTGCACGGCAAGGCCCGTGTCCCAGACCGGAGACGTGCAGGGCTGAATGAAGGGTTTGCCTTCGCCCCGCGTCAGCAGCTTCTTGACGGCACGCTTGGCGGTGACGAGATCCGGATGGTCCTTGGCATAGCCGAGCGCTTCCATGGCCATGACGGCGTTGGCCATTGCCGGATAGATTGCGCCGAGGCCGTCCTCACCGTTGAGGCGGGGCGTCATAAACTCGACGGCGCGCTTGAGAGCTCGTGCACGCATGTCTCTCGAGAAGCGAGGTTCCACCACCCGCAAAATTTTGTCGATCCAAAGGAAGACCTCTCCGCCCCAACGGCCTGTCGGATTATGTAACCAGCCTTTCACCTCATCCGGCGGTGAGCGGAATAACTCTTTCACCCGCACGCCTCTTGGACTTTTGGCGCGCGGCTTCAGGGCCGCCAGGACCAGGAGCGGCACGATCACCGTGCGCGACCAATAGGAAAACCGGTAGATCGTCACGGGGAACCACGCGGGCACCAGCATGAGTTCGACCGGCATGACGGGCACGGCGCGCCACGGAACTTCGCCGAACAGGGCGAGGGCGTAGCGCGTGAAGACATTGGCCCTCTCGGCGCCGCCGCGGGCGAGGACGGCGTCGCGGGCGCGGCGCATATGCGGCGCCTCGGGGTCGTCGCCCGACAGCTTCAAGGCGTAGTACGCCTTCACCGTCGCGCTCATGTCAAAATCGCCGTTGTAAAAGAGCGCCCAGCCGCCATGCTCCTCCTGGATGCTGCGGATATAGTTCGCGAGTTCGGCTTCCACCTCGGGTTCGATTTCGTCGAGATAATGGTTGAGCATGATGTATTCGGACGGAATCGTGGCGTCGGCCTCCAGGTCGAAAACCCAGTGGCCGTCGGACTTCTGCCGCGCCTTGAGCGCGCCCGTTGCTTCGCCGATGACGCGGTCGAGGGCGGTGAAGTCCGGTCGTGGGCCTGTCTTTGCGACGTCGATATTCATTCTCTTACGCAGCCTTCGTGCGGCGCGCGGTCATGCGCTTCACCGCGTCCGCGGCGCGTTCGCCCGAACGAACGGCTCCTTCAATGGTGGCCGGCAGTCCTGTAGCGGTCCAGTCGCCCGCGAGCAAGAGGTTGGCAAGGCGTGTGGCCGTTCCGGGCCGTAGCGTGAGCGCCTGCGGTGTTTGCGCGAATGTGGCACGCTTTTCCTTGATCACGCGCGCCGCCGGCTCGGGCATGGCGGGCTCGTCCAATGTTAGCGCTACATCGTTCCAACACCGCGTTGCGATGCTCTCGGCACTTTCTTCCGCGATGGCGCCGGCCGCACTGATGGTCACAGAGGCCAACTCGCCATGGAGGAAGACCCACTGGGCCAGGCCACCGACGATTCCGACGATCTTTATATCGCCCGGCCTTGTGGCGAGGGCGGGCAGCCGATAGTGAACATTGACGATAGCCTCTCCGGGCGGCGGCACGGTCAAACCGGGAATGAGTGTTTCGGCGACCCACGCGGGCGCCGCCAGGATCACGATGTCATCCGCCTCCACGGGCACGGGGCCGTCGTCGCTCTCGAGCGTCTCAATCCGGTCCGCCGCGAAGGTGAACGCACGAATGCGGCATCCAAAGCGGATCTCGGCGCCAGCGGCGTCGAGGAGCGCAAGCGCTGGATCAACCAGAGCGTCGGCAAGGTTCGTACGCGCGATCAGAGGCTTGCAAGCATCGGCGCCTTTGAGAAAAGTCTCCAGAAGTACGGGCCGCATGAGCGCCGCTGCCGCATGTTCGGGAACTGTGTTCAAGGCGGCGACGGTCAGCGGTTCCCAGAAGTTCCGGTAAAGAGGCGTCCCCGGCGCGATCACGTCCGCGACGATCTCGTGGGCCTGGGCCTGAAGGAGCCGCAGCGCGGAGAGATACGAGGCAGGTGTCGTTCCGGGAACGCGGCGCTCGGCGTCCAGGATCCACCACGGAATTCGTCCACGGCTGGGACGCAGGTTCCAGCGTGCGCCGGTGGCGACATCGAGAAAGGGATAGTCGGCGGAAGCGGGGCCGGCGAGGCGGTCGCGGGCGCCAATGGCGTCGAGATAGGCCATGGCGGACTGATTGCCGCTCATCAAAAGATGATTGCCGTTGTCGATCGTGCAGCCAAGCTGCGCATCGTGATAGGAACGGCAGCGGCCTCCCGCCCGGGGTGCGGCCTCGTACAGGCGCACCTTCGTTCCAGATTTGGCGAGGTGAACGGCGGCCGCAAGACCGGCGAGACCGGCGCCAATGATGTGGACGCGCATCGCTTAAAAGAGTCCGTAGTGGAGGGCGATCCACAGCTTCTCGATCTTCGCGCCGGCGCGGGCGAGGCCGGTGCGGGGAGGCAAGGGCTTCCAGCCGTTGGCGCGCAGACGCTCGAGATGCCGGCGGTAGACCATCATCATGACGACGGCCGGGCGCATTTTCGCCCGGTCGCAAAGGGAAAGCGCAAGGTCCGCATCGGCGAAAGCGCGCTCCGCCATGGCGCCCACGGCGGCCATCGCGCGCGAAAGGCGCTCATCGCGGACAACTGCCGCCGGCGGCATGTCGGCCAGACCCTCGCGCGCGAGCACGTCGCGCGGCAGGTAAAGCCGGCCGATGGCGGCGTCCTCTTCCACATCGCGCAGAATATTCGTGAGTTGCAACGCGCGCCCGAGGTGGCCTGCGACGTTCTGCCCAGCTTCAGCTTCGCCGAAGACATGTACGCACAGCCGGCCCACGGCGCTGGCGACGCAGTCACAGTAGAGGTCGAGCTCTTCCTGGCTCGGCGCGACGACAGGGCCGCGCGCATCCATTTCCATCCCCTGGATCACGGCCGTGAAATCCTTGCGGCGCAGACCGAAAGGATGAATAGCCTCCGCAAGCACCCGTGTGATGGCGTCGGACGGGCGCCCTTCGAACATGTGGTCGATGCTCTGCCGCCAGCGGTCGAGAGCGACGATCTTGGCCTCGCGGTTCTGTGGGCCGTCTGCGATGTCGTCCACTTCGCGGCAAAAGGCATAGATCGCGAACAAAGCCTCGCGCTTGCGCTGGGGCATGAAGCGCATGGCCCAATAGAACGACGAGCCGGCGGCCTGCACCTTCGCGCGGACTTCCTCGATGTCCGCAGGTGCGATGGTCGACGTGTCGATGCGGGTGGTAAGACCCATGGGAGCTAACGAGTCCGGCGGCGGCCGATCATTTCAACGTCGCGGTCCAGCCAGCCCTTTCCCAGGGCCGCGACACACGTAGCTACGATATCGCGCGCCGTCAGACCCGCGTCGTCATACTGTTCTTCAGGTTTGCCATGCGCGATCAGGCGATCCGGCAACGCCATGGTGCGCACCTTGAGTCCGACGTCGAGTGCGCCCCGCGCGGCCAGCAGCGTCAGAACTTGGGCGCCAAAGCCCCCGACGGCGCCTTCTTCGAGCGTGATCAACACTTCGTGGTTCTTGGCCAGCTGAAGAATTAGGTCTTCATCCAGCGGCTTCGCAAACCGCGCATCGGCGACAGTCGCGGTCAAGCCTCGGGCCGCAAGTTCGTCGGCCGCGCGTAACGTCTCTTGAAGGCGTCCTCCGAGCGACAGGAGCGCTATTGCGCTGCCTTGCCGCACGATTCGCCCTTTGCCGATGGGAAGAATTTCGCCGCGCGCGGGCAGGGCCGTCCCGGGACCTTCGCCGCGCGGGAACCTAAATGCCGACGGCCCATCCTCGATGCTGAGGGACGTGGCGACCATGTGTTTCAATTCCGCCTCGTCGGCGGGAGCCATCACGACTATGCCCGGCAGACAGCAGAGGTAGTTGAGGTCGAAACTCCCGGCGTGCGTCGGCCCGTCGGCGCCGACAAGCCCGGCGCGGTCGAGCGCGAAACGCACCGGCAGGCGCTGCAAGACGACGTCATGCACGACCTGATCATAGGCGCGCTGCAGGAAGCAGGAGTAGATCGCTGCCATGGGCTTGAGACCATCGGCTGCCATCCCCGCCGCAAAAGTCACAGCGTGCTGTTCCGCAATGCCGACATCGTAGAAGCGGTCCGGAAATTTCTTCTGGAAGAGATCGAGCCCGGTGCCGGAGGGCATCGCCGCCGTCACCGCGATCACTTTCGTATCGCGCTCGGCTTCTTCCATCAGGCTGGTTGCGAACACCTTTGTATAGGTGGGTGTGCTTGCGGTCGCCTTGACGATTTCCTTTGTGACCGGATCGAAGCGGTCGACGGCGTGATAGTTCTCGGCATGGGGCTTGCCGAAGGGGTGGCCCTTGCCCTTTTCGGTGAGGACGTGCAGCAGAACCGTGCGGGTCCGGGGTACGCTGCGCACCGCACGCAATACATCGACGAGCCGCGTCACATTGTGCCCGTCGACGGGTCCGACGTAGGTGCAGCCGAATTGTTCGAACATCGTGTTGCCGTCAGCCGCCAAGGGCTTGCTCGCCGCAAGGGTGGCCGGAAGTGCTGCGATCTCCGCGTCGCCGAGGGGCGGCCGGGCAGCCGCCAACGCCTTCAAATAGTCCGTAAGTCCGCCGACTGATGGGGCGATCGACATGCCGTTGTCATTGAGAATCACCGTGAGGCGCGCGCCCGCGGCGCCGACATTGTTCAGCGCCTCGAACGCCATGCCCGCGCTCATGGCGCCGTCGCCGATCACCGCAATCACATGCCGGTCGCTGCCGGTCTTCGCGGCCGCGACGGCCATGCCGACCGCCGCCGAGATGGAGGTGGAACTGTGTGCCGCGCCGAAGGGATCGAATTGGCTCTCCGCGCGCAGCGTAAATCCATAGAGGCCGCCGCGTTTGCGGACGGTGCGGATGCGCTCGCGCCGCCCGGTCAGAATCTTGTGAGGATAGGCCTGGTGGCTGACGTCCCAGATCAACCGGTCGTCGGGCGTATTGAAGACGTAATGGAGGGCGATGGTCAGTTCGACAACACCGAGGCCCGCGCCAAAGTGCCCGCCGGTCACGGACGCCGCATCAATGGTCTCGGCACGCAGTTCGTCGGCGACCTGGCTGAGCTTTTCTACCGCTACGTCGCGGAGCGAATTTACGGACTCGATGGAGTCCAAAAGAGGGGTCGATGAAGCCAAGAGCGCGTTCGCCTTTCCCTGAGCCGGCCGGTGTCGCAACAACGCGAGGTGGAGAACCTCCTGCGACACTCCGGTTTTTTTTAAGGTCGGTTCGCGGCCGCGCGATGCCCCCAATCCGAGCCGCCCGCGAGCCGCAATGACTTGTATCTACGGCGATTCTGGCAGATTCGCCACGCCGGCAGAAGGCCTGACCTTCACGTCGGCTTGCACGCCTAACGGGTGGCCGGCACTACTAATGGAGGGCGCGAGGATGCTTTTTCAAGAGAGCGCCGATCTCGGTGATCAAGGCGCCAATTTTCACGGGTTTCTTGATGAAGGCGTTGCAGCCCAACAGGTAGGCGTCGTCGCCGTCCATGGATTCGTGGGACTCGGCTGAAATCGCCACGATGGGAACGTCCGCCAGCGCCGTGTTGGCGCGCATCTTGCGCATGACGTCCCAGCCCGAAAGTCCTGGCAGAACAAGGTCGAGCACGATGATGTCAGGATTGCCGGTGGTGGCCAGGCTCAGCCCGGCCAGCCCATCGTCGGCCTCGATGACCGTATAGCCCGCACCGCTCAGCGCTTCCCGCATGAGCGTCCGGATGTCCTTGCCGTCATCGATGAGAAGTACTGTGGCCATGGCCACCTCCTTCAATGTCACAAAATTCTAACCAATCTCGAGGGCCAAAAAGCGAGAAACTTTCGTGTCGGTTCGGTGGCGCGTACGTCTGCGAGGTGGAATGCGCATGAACCAGTCGGTCGCCCAGGTGCCCAAGGTCCAATCTCCCCCTCGTGGCGCCGCGGCGGGGACTGCGGCGGATCTTGCGCAACCGCTGAAGCCCATTCCGCCCGGGACCCTCTGTAAGAGCGTGTCCGAGCATTTCAGCGTTTCGGCCGATAGCCCGCTTCTTGCGGTGGTGAAAGACGGCATACCGGTCGGCCTTGTCGACCGTGTCTCGTTCCTGACGATGTATGCGAAACCTTTCGGCCGCGAACTGCACGAGCGCAAACCCATTCACACCGTGATGAACACCCGGCCCTTGATCGTCGATGCCGACGCATCGCTGGCGGAGGTCGGCGAAGCCGTCGTCGCCTACGGGCAGGATGTTCTCAGCAGCGGATTCATCATCGCCAAAGACGGCCGATACCTCGGCGTCGCCACCGGCATCGACATCGTGCGTTTCTCGGCCGCGGCGGCCCGCGAGGCCGAGACCGCCGCCCGGCGCGAGAACGCCGCCAAGTCGTCGTTCCTCGCCAATATGAGCCATGAGATCCGCACGCCGCTGAACAGCGTCATCGGCAATCTCGAACTCCTGCAGCTCACAAATGTAAACGCCGACCAGCGGCGCCTCATGACCAACGCCCAGATCTCGGCCGATGCATTGCTGGAACTGATCGGCAACATCCTCAATCTTTCGAAGATCGAGTCCGACGCCGAAGCCTTCACCATCGCTGAGCATCAGCTGTGTGACATCATCGCCAAAGCCTTTGCCATCGCCGCCGCCAAGGCGTCGCAGAAGGGGCTGACGCTCGCGCTCCAGCTCGCACCGGACGTCCCGCGCACCGTCGCTACGGATGCCTTGCGGCTGAGCCAGGTGCTGGTCAATCTCACCGGCAACTCGCTGAAGTTCACGGAGCGCGGTGGCGTATTCGTGACCGTCGACCGGACAACTGCGCCGGATGGCGCCCCTGCGATCACCTTTTGTGTCTACGACACGGGGAGCGGATTCGCGCCGGAAGCCGCCGCACGTCTGTTCGAGGCCTATAAACAAGACACGACGCAAGGCGCGGACGCCAACCGGAAAGGCACAGGGCTCGGCCTGCACATCTGCCGCGCCATCGTTCATGGCCTGGGCGGTGAGATCGGCTGCCGCAGCTATCCCGGTCACGGCTCGGTCTTCACCTTCTGGCTGCCGTTGCGCTCAGAGGCTTTTCGGATAGCGGCGCCGGCCGAATACGACCCCGCCGGTGTAGGTATCCTGGAATTCAAGGCCATCAACGATGAGGCCCTTGCGGCCATCTCCGCGGCCGATGGCCATCCTCTCATCGTCATTTGCCCCGGCGTTTTGGAAGAAACCCGCCTTCGCTGTTACGCGGCCGGCGCAACCCACCTCGTGGCAATTCGAGACGACCGCGCGATCGCGGCTATCCTGGAGACGACGAACCTTTCCGCCGCGCTGCACGCCGAACACGCGCCGGCCTGGTCGCCGCCGCGCACGGTGCGGGCCCTGGTGGTCGATGACATTGCCGAAAACCGCACCATCCTTGCTGCCCAGCTTCATCACCTTGGTGTGGAGTGCACACTGGCGGAGCATGGCCAAGATGCCCTCGAGAAGTTGGCGGCGTCGGGCGTCGATGTGATCTTCTCGGACGGCTCGATGCCTGTGATGGATGGATTCACCTTCGCGAAGACGTTCCGCACGCTTGAGATAAGCGGCGCGCGGCAACGAACGCCCATCATCGCCGTATCGGCCCACGCGCTAGCGGAAGACGAAGGCCGGTTTCTTGCCGCCGGCATGGACGGCTATATCAGCAAGCCCGTCACGTTGGCCAAACTCGCCGATAGTCTACGCAAGTGGGTGATCGCCGATACACAGGTCGCTGCGCCGGCCGCCGTCCCCGTTGTCGATCAGGCCAGCCTCGATGACATGCGCGCCTATCTGAAGCCGGACAAATTCATCGAGATTGTCGAGAGCAGTCTCAAGACGCTCGGCGAGTTCGCCGATACGCTGGGCGCCCAGCTCGATGGAGAGGCCCTGGTGGATATGCGGGTTACGGCCCATTCGATGAAGGGGCTCGCCCGCCAAATGGGGGCCGAACAGCTTGCCGAGACCGTCGAACATATCGAGAAGCGCACCGGCAGCGCGGCCGAAGCGAAAACGTACATGCCCGAGCTTCGCCGGCGCCTGAGCGAAGCCCAAAGCGCCCTCGCTGCTGTCGTTCGGGCTTAGCCGCCCGCAGCGATCAGCGTCAGCACCTAGAACCAAAGTTTGACGAGGCCTGAAATCGCCGCGCCGGCGAATCGAATAGGTCCAAGCACGACACGCTCCGCCAGCGGATCGCGGTGTGATAGGCGACGTGCAAGCTTGTCTGCGACGGCGACGATCACAGCGGTTTCCGCCGCAAGGCGACCATGCTTGAGTGCTTTGGGCAGCTTGCGTGCATCGACAAGAAGGCCTTCAGTACTTTCGAGCGCGCGGTCGATGACGCGTCTCATTCCCGGCGTAAGCGCGGGGAGGGCGAGGTCCGCGGTCGATGTGCCTTCGGCGTCAATCCATTCCGACGGCAGGTAGACGCGGTCCAACGCCGCGTAGTCCTTGCCGCAATCCTGCAGGTGGTTAATCACCTGCAGCGCGTTGCACAGGGCATCGGACAGGGGATGCAGCGCCGGATCCTCGCCGTGGAGATCAAGTAGGAATTTTCCCACCGGTGAGGCGGAGCGGTCGCAATAGCCGATGAGGTCCGCCCAGTTCGTGTAGCGCGACTTGGTCGCGTCTTGGATGAACGCGGAAATGAGATCGAGCCCGTGGCGCTTCGGAATGCCGGTACGCTCGAACATCGCCCGCACCGCATGGCCCTTCGCATAGGCGGGCTCCGTCGCGGTTCCGTTGACCGCCGCCGCGAAACCTTCCAGGCGCGCAATCTTGTCCGCCGATGGCAGGTCAGGATTGTCGGCGATATCGTCGATGGCGCGGGCGAAAGCGTAGTACACCGCGACGTCGGGACGCAGCTCTTTCGGCAGCAGCCAGGAGCCGACGGGGAAGTTTTCGTCCCCGGCGCCCTTGCCCGACGGTGTCTCGATTTCAGCGGTCAATCTCACCTCTTACGCCGTCCTTCAAAGCTCGCGATGCCGCGTGCGCGGGCCGGTTCAGCGCAACCCTACAACCTCGCCACGAAATGATCACATTTGCCCCTGAAATGCCCCGCCCTCGTCCTAGGATAATCTTAGTTGGGGAGTTGAATGTAGGAGTTGAATGAATTTGCTCGAGGCCTGCTATGGAAAACATCGATCGCTTTTTTGAAGCCTACGACCGGGTGATCCCCAACTGGTTTGGCGACGCTTTGGCGGCTGCAATCGTCTTCGGACCGCTTTTGCTGTTCGCCCTCTAACCGTAGGTCCCCCTTAAGACCCGGCCTCCGCCCGGGCTGCCTCGTCATCCGCTCCGGCCAGATGCTATGATCCTCTCGGACAGAGAGGAGTCCTGAATGGCCTTCCGCTTCACGTTACTGTTGAGCCTTCTCATCGCGGTTCCCGCGCTCGCGGCCGCTCCGGCGCCCACGACGGGCGCGAACGATGGGCGCTTTGTGCCGGGGTCCGATTTGGATGGGACCTGGGAAGGGATTCTTTCGAACGGCGGCATGGGCCTTCCCATGATCGTGGTCATCACGACGACGACCGGGCAGGGCACCAAGGCCGTGCTCGACATCATGGAACAGGCGCCCAAGGACATTCCCGTCACCTACACCCGTGAAAAGATGAATATTTTCATGGATGTCCCGGCCGTCGGGGGCAAGTTCGACGGCCTTGTCGCGGCCGACCTTGCCACCATCTCCGGCCGTTGGACCCAGGCCGGCGCCGCAGGTGCGCCGGTTCCGCTGATCCTCCACCGCAAGGCGCCCTAAATCCTGTAGGGATCGCCGATTTCCTGAACGTGGCCGCAACTTTCATAACTGTACTGTATTATACAGTACAGTAGAGTGCAGGGAATGAACGCCGTGCCAGCCAGCGTCTCTTCAGTGAAGCCCCGGAAGCCGACCCGCGGCGAAATCCGCCGGGCGGCGATCATCACGGCGGCGACGGAGGTGTTCCTCGAGCACGGGTTCGGCGCCGCCACCTTGGACGAGGTCGTGCGCCGCGCGGGCGGCTCGCGGGCAACGCTGTATGAGAATTTCGGCAGCAAGGAAGGTCTGTTTGCCGCGATCATTGCTGAGCAATGCGCGCGCGTGGTCGAGCCGCTTCAGATCGTCCCGCATGCCAAAGGAAGGCCCGAGGACGTGCTGTACGCGGTCGGTAAACGCTTTCTCGGGGTCCTGATGCACCCCGGCGGGCTGGGCCTCTACCGCCTCGTAAGCGCCGAAGGGGCGCGGTTTCCCGATCTCGTTACGCAAGTGTTCGACAAAGGACCGAAAGCCGCGGCGGACCATCTGGCCGGCTACTTTCGCACGCAGGTCAAGCAGGGTGTGCTCGCACTTGCCGATCCCGACCTTGCCGCGCGGCACTTCCTCGAGATGGTGAAGGGCGATTTGCATACACGGGCCTTGTTCGGCGTTCCGCCGGCGCCCACGGCCGCGGAAATTGAAGCCTGCGTCCGTGGCGCGGTCGCCACGTTCCTGAACGGCGCCCAGGCGCGTCAGGGGTCCGCATGATGCGAGACGCATCCCCAGAGAGTCCCTTCATCGCGCGCCGTCCGTTCTATTTTCTGCGCCACGGGGAGGCCGATTGGAATGTCACCCGTATGTGCATCGGCCAGCTCGATCGTCCGCTCACACCGCGCGGCCGGACCCAAGCCGAGGATGCCCGCCGCCATTGCGCCGCCCTCGACATCTCGGCCGTGTTTCACAGTCCCCTTTCCCGAGCGGCCGAAACAGCGGCCCTGGCGATGCGGGGACGCGGCGTTTCCATGCAGGTGGACGACGGACTGCTCGAAGCCTGCCTCGGCGTGAAGCAAGGCGCGCGCGAAGACGACGCGACCGATCCGTTCTTGAGGAACTGGATCGGCGGCGCCGCCATCGAACAGGCGGAAACCTATGTCGATTTTCAGAAGAGAGTCTGCGACGCGATGAACCGCTGCCTCGCGCAGACGGTGCCGTCAGGGGCGCCGCTCATCGTCGCGCATGCGGGAGTCTATCATGCGCTTCGGGAAGTCATGGGAGCGCCGGTCGGGCGGGTTTTCCACTGCGTTCCTTATATGCACCAGCCCGAGGGGGCGGACTGGCGGATCGAAGTCGTGGTGTGAACCCGGAACGTCCGGCGCTCCGCATCGCCTGTCAGTGACGCGCGACGCTTTCGCGGTTGCGTTCGTGGATCGCGGCGGCTTCCGGCGTGAGAGCTTCACCGAAGTCGGTCATTTCATAGAACGGCCGGATCTCGATTTCGCTCGGGCCAGGCATCGGGTTCGGGCACTTCTTCACCCACTCAATCGCATGGTCCATGTCGCGAACCTCCCAAATCCAGTAACCCGCGACGACTTCCTTGGTCTCGGCAAAGGGGCCATCGATGACAAGGCGATTGGCGCCGTTGAATGCGACGCGCTTGGCGAGTTTTGTCGGCTTCAGGCCTGCGCCGTCCACCATGATGCCTTCTTTGATCAAAAGCTCGTTGTAGCGGCCCATGGCTTCCAGGAGCTCGGTCGTGGGCATTACCCCGGCTTCGCTGTCGACTGTCGCTTTCACGAATACCATCACACGCATTGTCATCTCCTCCTTCAATGGTTCTGGGCCAGTGAGCGGCCTCGCCCAAAGGACGGGCAAAAACGGCCGGTTCCGACAATTGTGCCGGTTTATTTCTTCGTCGCTGAAGAATGCCGAGAATCTAAGGGCTTAGAGGATCCGGCTATACCAGAGCAGCGACATGGCGGCGGCGACGATGGCAAACAGGGCCGCTGCGGCCGCGAAGAACGAGGTGATCTCGGTCTCCTTGCGCTCCATCACGAACTGGGTGTTGAGCGTCTTATAAACTTCCTTCAGATCCGTGCCTGTGCCCGCGAAGAAGTACTTGCCGCGCGTGACATCCGCGATGGTCTGGAGCGTCTCTTCGTCGAGCTGCACGCGCATCGAGCGGCCACCCCACCCGACGATCTCGCCTCCTTTTGTACCGAGACCGACGGTGAAGACGCGCACGCCGCGATCGGCGGCCAAGCGCGCCGTCTCGATGGGATCCGGTCCCGTCGTGGCCTGACCGTCAGTCAAGAGGACGATCACCGCGCTTTCATACGAGCCCGGCGGTACCGGGGTAAAGTTTTCTTCTGCGCCGCGCAATTCATTGCTGCGGTCCAGGGAGCTTCCGGAGTCCCGGAATCCGCGCTGAGGCTCGGAATTGTGACTCTCGAAATTCGCCTGGGGGAAAATGGTTTGGAGCGAGACAAGAATTCCGCTGCCGATGGCCGTGCCGCGCTGCGGCTGGAAGCGATCGATCGCCTTGATGAGGTCGTCGCGATTGAGTGTCGGGGGCTGCACAAGGAGCGCCGCGCCCGCAAACGCGACGACACCGATCTGGGTGGTGCTAGGCTGCTCCTGAATGAACATCTTGGCGGCAGTCTGCGCGGCGACCATTCGGTTGGGCGCTACGTCCGCGGCGCGCATGCTGGCGGAGATGTCCATGGCCAGGATCACCTGCGAGCGCTGCGACGGTAGGGTGATCATGGCGGCCGGCCGCGCGATGGCGGCCAGCATGAAGGTGATGGCAACGAGGAAAAGGGCGGCCGGCACGTGGCGGCGAAGGCTCGCGCCGGCGCCGAGCGCCTCTTTGACCATGCCGAGATTGGCATAGCGCAGCGCCATCTTCTTCTTGCGGCGCAGGACATAGAAATAGAGCGCTACGAGGGCCGGTATTGCCAGCAGCAGCCACAGCATGATCGGCGAAAGAAACTTCATAACGGCGCTTCCAAGTGCTTAGGCAGGCTCCCACCGCCTGAAAGAAGGCTACGCCGTTTACGCAAATCGGCGAAGCGAAGAATCGTATCCACGAGGTTATCGCCGGTTGAAAGCTCCAGGGCATCGACCCCCGCGCGCCCGAAAGCTGCGCGAAGTTCCCGTTCACGGCGTTCCGCAACGCCCGAAAAACGTTTACGAAAACGCTGGTCGTGGGTGTCGACGAAGACCTGTTCGCCGGTCTCGGCGTCCTGCATCACAACTAGCCCCAGATCGGGGAGTTCCCGTTCGAGCGGGTCGAACAACCGGACGGCCAAAGCTTCATGGCGTTGCGTAAGATAGCCGAGCGGTTCGTCCCAGCCCGGCTGGCTGATGAAATCCGAAATGACGAAGATCAACGACCGCCGCTTGATGACCTGCAGGGCCGCTTTCAAGAAGGGCGTGAGGTCGGTGGCCGGCGCGGCGGAGAGTTCAGGCCGGTTCATCAACGTGTTCAAGATTCTCAGGACATGCCTGCGTCCCGTCCCGGCCGGGATCATGAAATCCACGCCGCCGGAGAAGAACATGGCGCCGACCTTGTTGCCGTGACGGGTGAGAAGGCGCGCGAGGACGGTCACGAACTCGGTAAGCACAGCCCGCTTCTTGATCTCGACCGATCCGAAATCGACCGATGGGCTCAGGTCCATGAGGAACCAGGCGGTGATTTCCCGGTCTTCATTGTACTGGCGTACGTGCGGCACCTGCAGGCGCGCCGTCACGTTCCAGTCGATATGCCGGACGTCGTCGCTGAACTGGTATTCGCGCAAGCCCGCGAGATCGAGCCCGAACCCGCGAAACAGGGTGCGGTAGTCACCATGCAGCGCGCCGTCCAGCCGACGGATGACCGTCCACTCCAGCTTCCGCAGGAGCGATTCAGCCTTGTGCTGCGATCCTGACATGACTCTCCAGCGGTTTGTCGGGCGCGGCGATGTGCTGCATCAGGCGTTGCACGATCATGTCGGGTGTTACGGACTCGGACAGTGCTTCGTAGGTAAGTACCAGGCGATGGCGCATGACGTCGGGTGCGAGATCAACAAGATCCTGCGGCAGCACATAGTCTCTGCCGCGCAAGAACGCGAGCGCGCGGGCGCCCTCGATCATGTTGATGGAGGCGCGCGGGCTTGCGCCGTATTGAATGTAATTGGACATGCCGGTGACGCCATAGCGTTCCGGATCGCGAGAAGCCGCCGTCAGCTTGACGGCGTATTGGATCAGCGCCGGATCGACATAGGTATTGCGGCACTCGCGCTGCAACGCGACCAGTTGCTCCGTCGTCGCGACGGCGGCCAGCGAGGCCGCGACGCCCGTCACGCGGCTGACGATGACGAATTCCTCTTCTTCGGTGGGATAGCCGACGAGGACTTTCATCATGAATCGGTCGACCTGCGCTTCGGGCAGCGGATAGGTCCCTTCGGTTTCGATCGGGTTCTGGGTCGCCATCACCAGGAACGGCTCCGGGACCTTATGGGTCTCGCCGAAGATGGTGACTTGGCGCTCCTGCATGACTTCCAGAAGGGCGCTCTGCACCTTCGCGGGTGCGCGGTTGATTTCATCGGCGAGCAGGAGGTTGGTGAACACCGGGCCGAGCGACGTGGCGAAATCGCCGGTCTTCTGATTGTACATGCGCGTGCCGACGAGGTCGGCCGGAACCAGGTCGGGTGTGAACTGAATGCGCTTGAAGGAACCGCGGATGGTGCGGGCAAGCGTGTTGACCGTCAGCGTCTTGGCGAGGCCGGGTACACCTTCGACGAGCAAATGGCCCTGGGCGAGGATCGCCACGATGACGCGCTCGAGGAAGTGGTCCTGGCCGACGACCACCTTTTTGATTTCGTAAAGGATGCGCTCCATGAGGGAGGCGACCTCGGAGTTCCCTGGTGCCATGTCGTTCATTATTCCGTGCTTTGCTTGCTTCTGTAAATTGACGCTTAGTAGGGCGACATCCCGGATCCGGCGGCGGCGTTTTCGATGGGCACGGCAAAGCCGATGCCGATGAACACGCGCTGTTCGGTGGGGTTGAGGATCGCCGTGACGATGCCGATCACTTCGCCGTCAAGCGTGACGAGTGGGCCGCCGGAATTGCCGGGGTTGGCGGCGGCGTCGAACTGAATGAGGTTCGTAAGGACGCGCTTGCCTTTCGGGTTCACATAGTCGCGTCTGAGGCCTGAGATCACGCCGGCCGACGTCGACGGGCCGATACCGAACGGATGGCCGACCGCCACGACTTCATCGCCAGGCATGAGGCCCGCCGTCGAGCGCATCGTCGCGGGCTTCATGTCGTCGGGCAGCGTCTTTGCCTGAATGACCGCGAGATCATGCTCGGGTTGGACGCCCACCACATCGGCTTCCGATGTACTGCCGTCGAAGAACTCGACTTCGACCCGGTCGGCGCCCGCCACGACATGCAGATTGGTGAGGATCGTGCCGTCTTCCTGGATGATCACGCCGGTCCCGACGCCGCGGTCGGCGTCGTCCTCGTCTTTACCTTTACGGTTCACCCGGACCACGGACGGCCGGATGATGGCGGCGGCGCGGGCCGTCGCCGATGGGAGGGACTTGGTTTCAAGCGTGTGCATGACCGCGTTATCGATGTCCTTTTGCGTCAGGACACGCTGCGGCTCTTGAATCTTGGCGTAGGTAAAGATCGCGAGCACCGTGATGAAGGCGCTGATGGCTACCAGGACCGGCCGCTCGTGCCGCGCGAGAAACTTGCGGATCCGTCCGGGCGGCTTGGGCGCCGGCACCGGATCGGCGGCCGCTGAATTTTCAGATGTGGATTCAGGGGTTTGAGAGGCAAGCGGCACGCCGCGGCCTTTGGTCGGGCGTCGAGAGCTGCTGTAGAGCGAGACTCTTTTCATACGCTTCCTTTACCGGTGTCGAGCTCCTAGCGTTAACCAAAACCCGAACGGAGACAAGGAGATTCAAGGGGCTTAGCGCGAGATTGCGGCTTTGTGAGCCGGCGTAACAACGCGTTAAGCGCTATTGCGGTCCCGCAGATTGAACCCGGCGTAGATTAAAAGGCCGATACCGGCCCAAAACAGCTCTCGCCCGCGCCGAATGAGGGCCACGGCGAGGCCGATTTCATTCGATCCGGCGAGGGCATTGCCGACCATGGTCAGAGCGCCGTCCTGCACCCCGATGTGGGCGGGGACGAAGAATGTGGCCGAACGCACGAGAACGATAACCGTCTCTATGATCCAGGCATCGGCGAAGCTTATGGGTGCGTCCAGGAATTCAAACACCAGGTAAATCTCCACGGCGCCCAGCACCCAACTCAGGAAAGCAAACAGCAGCGCGGATGCCGAGCGCCCTGGCGTATTGCGCACAAAGTGGAACAGGCGCTCCTCGATGCCGGTGAGGAAGGCTATCGCCTCCTTCAGCTTCGTCGCGGATTCAGCGTTCTCCATGTGCGCCGGCAATTTCGCGAGCAGACGGTAGTGGAGCGCAAAGTAAACGAAGACCATGAAGGCGGTGACGAAGGCCGTGGCCGCGACGATTCCCGTCTCGAGGGCGTCGGGCAGGATGTCGGCGTGGAGCATGAGGGCCGCGCCGACAATGGCAAAGGGGACTTGAGCGAGGCTGTTGACGGTCTGAATGAGCACCAATGAAGCGGTGCCTTCGGTGTACGAGATATCGTAGTGGCGCTTCAGAAGAAGCGCCTTGAAGGGTTCGCCGCCGAATGCGCCGAGCGGGGCGAGCATATTGAAGGCTTCGCCCACCATCACGACCAGCCAAAGCTTGATGGTCCACGCGGTGGACAACACCGCACTTCGGAACATCAGCGCCCAAGCGACGACGTCGGAGACCATGGCGATGCCGAATGTCGCGAGCACGGCGGCGGCCCCGAGCAGCCCAAGGCGGACCATGACGTGAGTCACGGCGGCGAGATCGGCGCGCGTCAGAATCCACGCGAAAATGCCGACCCCGCCGATGAGCGTGAGGAGTTTGAAAA
Source organism: Fidelibacterota bacterium (assembly GCA_945903705.1). GTDB lineage: Bacteria > Pseudomonadota > Alphaproteobacteria > Rhodospirillales > Rhodospirillaceae > SHVO01. The sequence continues at coordinate 24,911 of CAMDOZ010000033.1, forward strand.
GGCGCATTACGCCGCGGAGTCGCAGGACGTGCCGGCGAGCGCCGCCGTATCGAGTTGAACGCGCAGTTCCATCCCAAGTTCCAAGGGCCGTCGGTTACGACTTAGAGGCCATATAATTGACAGATTCCGGGGCGCAGTATAGGTCCAGCGGCCTCTCCGCCAAGGAGGAACCCTTGCGCTCCGTCGTTCGTATCTTCCCGCTTCTTTTTGGTCTGCTCATCGGGACCGCGCCGGCCTTCGCCGTGCTTGTCGGTGATAAGCCCGCACCGGTGATGATGGTCGACAAGCTGCACACAGCACTCCTCGACAATATGAAGCAGGGCGCGGAGTACGACTTCGCGGAACGGAAGGAAAAGATCGCCCCCGTCGTGCATGAAGTCTTCGACCTGGAGACCATGATGCGTGTATCCGTGGGCAGCGGCTGGCAGAAGTTGAGCGAAGACGAGCGGAAGAAACTTACCGAAGCTTTCGCCGGTTGGACGATCGCGACATACGCCTCGCAGTTCAAAAGTTGGAACGGCGAGCAATTCACCGTCACCGCCTTCAGCGATCCGGAAAAACCCGACGTGATGGTCAACAGCGAGATAAAACCGAAGTCCGGGAAGACCACGGCCCTCAACTATCGCCTGCGCCAGAAGCCGACGGAGAAGAACGACGGCCCGTGGCAGGTGGTCGATATTCTGTTCGCAGGCGCCGTCAGTCAGCTGGCTCTGCGCCGCGCGGACTTCGCGGCCGTATTCACCAAAGGCGGGGCGCCCGCCTTGATCGCGCATCTCCAGGCGATGACCGACAAGCTCGAAACCGCCGGCTAGTGAGCTAGCTTCTGAGGCGACCCCAGAATCGCCGGCAGCACAATCAGCGTCGCCAGCAAGTTGAAGGCAAGAGCCATGGTCAAGAGAAGGCCCATGCTCGATGTGCCTTCGTGCGTGGCGAGCGACATGCTGCCGAAAGCCGCCGTGTCGGTCAGTGCGCTGAACAACATCCCGCGTCCCGCCGGTGAGGAGAGGAGCAGGGCTTCGCCCTCGCGCCAGGCCGAGACGAAATGGATCGGATAAGCGACGCCGACCGCCAGGAGCAACGGCAACGCGATGATGTTGGCGAAGTTCAGCGGAAATTCCAGAACGGCGCAGGCGCCGAGGGTCAAGGTCACCGCAAGGAGGAGTGGCGCCAGGACGCGCAGCACGTCGGCCACGCGCCGGAACATCGCGAGCAGCACGATGGTAATGGCGATAAGCGCAAGACCGCCGGCGGTTGCGAAGGCTTGGGTGACGATGCGGCCGCTTTCGTAGATCACCACAGGCGGTCCATAGGCGTCCGGCGCCACCGCGCGCACGGCGTTCGTGAAACGGGCCATGGCGTCGATATCGCGGGTGTTGTCGCGCGGGAAGATCTGCAGGCGGTAGCGGCCGTCCCGCGCTACGTAACTTTCCCGAAAATGTGCGGGCAAGTCTTCAACCCGAACCGGCGCGGCGCTGAGCATTGAGCGCAGCGGCTCAAGAGCGTCGTCGAAGCCGGCCAGAAGTGACGAGGACAGTTGGTCTCCAAGTGCAGCGTCATTGCGTTCGAGCAGGCGGCGAAGGGCATCGCGGACTTGCGCTGCCGCCGTTCGCAAGGGTTCGGCGGCGTAAGTCGAATTCAGGTAGGACTCCGCCGCGTCCGCGGTCGCGCGCGCCGCGGCGAAGATCTCCTCGGCCGTCGGCGGCGGTTGCTGGGTCGCTGGGTTGACCACGGGA
>CAMDOZ010000034.1 GCA_945903705.1 Fidelibacterota bacterium
GGAAATTTGGTCTAAGCCCCTCAATTTTAGATGCGTTTTGGCCCGCCCTGTGCGGTAGGCTTGCGGTCCAAACCGAGGGGGACCGCACCATGACAAGCCTTTATCCGGCGAGCCGCCGCTTGATCAAATTCGCGGGCGGGGATTCACGCCCGTCGCCCACCGGGATCGCGAACATCTCGGGCTTTCCCGACTTGATCGTGCCCGCCGGCTTCACGACCGATGACTTGCCGGTGATGATCTCGTTCTTCGGAACGGCCTTCAGCGAACCCAAGCTTCTCGCGCTGGGCTACAGTTTCGAGCAGGCAACCAAGGTCATCCGCCGGCCTGTGAATACGCCCGCCCTTCCCGGGGCCGTGATCGAGGTCACTGACCGCATCGCGAACTAGCAGGCGCTTCACGCAAGCGAAAGACGCGACATGACCCTGAAAAGCGCCCTTGTCGGCACTGGGAACTGGGCGGCCTCCGCCCTGTTGCCGGCGTTGCGCGCGCAAACCGGCGTCGAGGTCGTAGCCTGTGTCGGCGGCACGCTGGACGAAGGACAGAAGTTCGCGAAAGATCATGGGCTGCAGAAAGCCTACCGCACTCTCGAGGAAATGCTGGCCGGTGAGTCTCTCGACGTCGCCGTAGTCGCGACACCAGATCACTTGCACGCCGAAGCGGTGAAGGCGTTGATTAACGCAGGCGTCGCTGTCTATTGCGAAAAGCCGATCTCCAACGACGCACCGACGGCCCACGAGCTCGCAGGCCTGCAACGGACAAAGAATATCCCGGTCACCGTCGGATACTCGTTCCGGTTCAATCCGGCCATCCAGGCGATGCGGGCCGATCTGACTGCCGGAAAATTCGGCGACATCTGGCTGGTCGAGCTCGCCGAACACAATCCGCAATTTCATCCTCACAGCGGCAAACCGATGAACTGGAAGGGTGACCCGAAGCAGGCGGCCGGCGGCGCTCTGTTTGAATACGGCTCGCATGTGATTGACATGGGAGCTTGGCTGCTGGGGCCGATTACCCGGGTCTCATCGAGTTTCAAGCGCGTGCTTGCAGGCGCGCGCCTTGACGATATCGCGACCTTGCAAATGGATTTTGCATCCGGCGCGCAAGGGATGCTCATCACCAGTTGGGTCTTGAGCGGCGGCTTCCCGGGCACGCGGGTCAAGCTGCACGGATCCGACGCCGTGGGAGAGGTGCTGCTCGACGATCGCGTGCCCGAAGGTCAGAGCTACAACTTCGCCTCCGCATGCGGGCCCATCGGAGCCGCGCGCGCCGTCGAGCCCATGGCGGAGCGGCGCAGCGACGCGGCGACGCGACATATCGCGGCCTTCCTCGCGAGCGTCCGCAAAAAAGGCGCGGCAGATTCAACGCTCCCGACCTTGAGCCAGGCGGCTCACGTTCAGGACGTGCTCGCGGCGGCATTGATCGCCGAAAAACAATGGCAACAGGTTGGAAGGCAGAAATGACGGAAATGCAAAAAGCTGGGTTAGCTGGTATCGCCCTTTTGGTGATTGGCGGCGTGCTCTACTTCCGATCACCGGCGCCTGTGTCGACGACGTCGTCCACGCAGAACGGCAACACCATCGTCGTTGCTCGTCCCGCCGACATCTTCACTTTCGACGCCTTCAACACCCAGGACGATCGCTCCATGTTCACCCAGCTGACCGTGTTCGAGCGGCTGGTGAAACTTACGCCCGACGGTAAGAGTGTCGAACCCGAACTCGCAACCGAATGGTCGGTCGCCGAAGACGGCCTGAGCGCCACGTTCAAGCTCCGGACCGACGTCAAGTTCTGGAACGGCAATCCTCTGACCGCAAAGGATGTGGTCTTTTCGCTGACCCGCGCCATCGATCAGAAAGGCTCTTGGGGCTTTCTGTTTTCGCCCGTCAAGGCGGCGGAAGCGGTGGATGATCACACCGTCAGGATCGTGATGTCCGAACCTTTCGCGCCCCTTCTGCCGGCGCTGTCGACCTTCGCCGCCAGCATTTTCGAGGAGGCCAATTTTGTCGCGCAGGGCACGGCCGCCGGTGAACGGCCCATGGGGACGGGCGCCTTCATGCTTCAAAGCTGGGAGCGTGGCCAGAATGTCGTTCTGACCAGAAGCCCGCACTATTGGCAGCCGGGCAAGCCGGCCGTCGATAGCGTCATCTTCCGCGTCGTCGGTGATGAAAACGCGCGCACACTGCAGCTGGGGTCGGGCGGGATTCAGGTTGCGACGGATGTTCCGGCCAATCAGATCGATCAAATTGTCGCCGCGGGCGGCAGCATCGTCTCCGTTCCCGGGACCTCCGTTGGATTCGTCACCATCAATCAGAAGGTGAAGCCGTTGGATGAAGCCCCGGTCCGCTGCGCCATGGCTTGGGCCCTCGACCGCGAGGCCATTGCGAAGTCGATCTACTTTGGGCGCGCTCAGGCCGCCAAATCGATCCTCCCCAGCGGCACTCTCTTCTACGACCCCAACACCTCGCCCACCGGATTTGACCTGCAGAAGGCGCGGGAGCTCCTCGCGACCAGCACGGTCCCCAAGGGCTTCTCCTTCACCGCAACGGTACCGAGTGGCGACAATGTGAAACTCTCGTTAGCCCAGATCTGGGCGGCCTCACTCGCGCAGATCGGCATCACCATGAATATCGAGCAGGTCGAAGCGACGACCGCCCAGGAAATGTACAACACCGAGAAGTTCACCATGCGGATCTCGGCCTGGACCAACGACACGCCGGACCCCGACCAGCTCATGGGCGTCGCCATGGACCCGGGTCCGCAAAACGGTCTGCATTCCAGCTATCGCAACGACAAGGCCCGCGCTCTGGTCTTCGCCGGCCGCAGCGAGCGCGATCCCGCGAAGCGCCAGGTGATCTATACCGAGCTCCAGAAGATCGCGAACCAGGACTGCCCGTTCATCTACACGGTCGAAGAGGACCGCATCTTCGCGACGTCACCGCGCGTGAAAAACTTCACGCCGAACTCGCAAGGAAAATACAGTTTCGAAAACGTAACTCTCGCCAATTAGATTCTAGAGGAGGAAGAGTGATGGCCGTTGCCGACCCCATAGCCTGGGTAGCGAATGTCCAGAGACTATATCGCGCCTATGACGCCGAGGGCGTGAGCGCCCTCTATACCGACGACGCGATCACGATCGCGGGCAGCCGCGTGCTGACGCCGGATCTGGTCCACGCCCATCCGAAGGAGTGGTTCGACTCCCTGGAGGACTACCAGATCACGCGTAAGTTCCGTGCCGCGACGGGCGATATCATCGTCAGCGAAACGGAAGCCAGCTACATCATCAAGAAAGAGGGCAAGCGCTATAAGGAGTGGGGCGTCGACGTGTACTGGGTCAACGACCAGGGCAAGATCTATCACAAGCACACGTCCGAGATCGTGGAACCCTACGATCTCCGGCCGGTTCCTCCACGTAAATGACCGGCGCGCAAATGACCGGTCGTCTCTCAAACAAAATCGCCGTCATCACCGGGGCCGCACGCGGCATCGGCCGGGCGACCGCTCTGCGTTTTGCCGAGGAAGGTGCTGACGTAGCGCTCCTCGACATCGGCCGCGATGTTCCGGGCATCCCCTATGCGGGCGCTAAGAGTAGCCAGCTCGACGAAGTGAAGGCCGAAGTGGAGGCCTTGGGCCGCAAAGCTCTGGCCCTCACGGCGGACGTCACGAAGACCGATCAGGTCAACGCGGCGGTTGCCAGTGTGATCGCCACGTGGGGCCGGATCGACCTCATGGTCGCGGCTGCGGGCATCGATTCCTGGGCCAACGCCTGGGAGCTGACGGACGAACAGTGGCAAACCATGATGGACGTCAACCTGACGGGCGTCTGGAAGATCGCACGCGCCGTCTCCCCGGCGATGATCGAACAGAAGTCCGGGGCCATGGTCTTCATCGGCTCCGTGCTCAGCCATCGCGCCAACAAGCAATTCGCCCACTACACCGCGGCCAAACACGGCGTACTGGGCGTCATGCGCGCCTTCGCGCTCGAGCTTGCGCCTTACGGCATCCGGGCGAACTCCGTCGATCCGACCGTGGTGAAGACCGACATGGTCTTTAATCCGCAGTATCTCGACCGGCTCGGCGGCCACCCGGGCACGACCATGGACGAGGCGCGCGCGCATTACCTCAAATGGAACACGCTTCCGATTCCATGGTGCGAGCCGGTTGATATCGCGAATGCGGTGCTCTTCCTGGCGTCGGACGAAGCGCGGGCCATCACAGGCATTGCGCTGCCCGTCGATCTCGGAGCGCTCCTGAAATGACCACCGCCCGCCGGTTCATCGGAAAGGACTGCGTTGTCACAGGGGCCGGATCAGGCATTGGGCGCGCGGTGGCCTTGCGTCTCGCGGCGGAGGGCGGGCGCGTCGCCGTGTTGGATATCAATGCTGACAGCGCTCGCGAAACGCTGGACATGTGCGGCGCGGACCACAAAGGCTTCGCGGCCGTCATGGATGTCCGCTCGGAAACCAGCATCGCCGCGGCGGCCGGGCAGGTGGCCAAAGCCTTCGGCGGCGTCGACGTGCTCGTCAACAACGCCGGCATTGAAATCCAGGGAACGATCGAAGAGACGGGGCCCGAGATCTGGGATGAGATCATGGCCGTCAATCTGCGGGGCCCTTATCTCTGCTCGCGGATCTTCCTGCCGCAACTGCTCGCGCGGACAGAGGCGACCGGCGGCGCGGCCGTCGTTCACAATGCCTCCTTGATGGGGCAGGTCTCATCTCCGCGGCTGGCGGCCTATTGCGCCTCCAAGGCGGGGGTAATTTCTCTGACCCGCAGCATGGCGCTGGATTTTGCGACCAAGAACCTGCGCGTCAATTGCGTTTGCCCGGGAATCATCCACACCTCGATGCTGGAACGGCGCTTCGCTCTCGAGCCGGACCGCGCCGAGGCCTATCGCCGGACCTCGCAGCGCCCACCGGTGCACTACATCGGCAATCCCGAAGACGTCGCCGCGGCGATTGCCTACCTCGCCGCCGATGAGTCGCGTTTCGTGACCGGAAGCGCGCTGACAATCGACGGCGGCGTCGGCGCGGCATGATCCGATACACGCTCCTTCGCCTGGCTCAAGCGGTGCCCGTTCTCTTCGGCATCAGCATTGTCGTGTTCTTCCTGGTCAGGCTGATTCCGGGCGATCCGGCCGTCGCAGCGCTGGGCAGCCGGGCAACACCCGAACTGATCGCGCGGGTCCGCGATCAACTTGGGCTGGACCTGCCAATTTGGGAGCAATACCTCAACTTCTTGTCTCACGCGCTAAGGGGTGATTTCGGCATTTCCTTCTTTTACCAGCAGGATGTGTGGTTGGTGACGGTCGAACGTCTTCCCATCACGCTTCTGCTGATGGGCTATTCGATCGCACTCGCGGTCCTGATCGCCGTGCCGTTCGCCTTTCTCTCGGCGGTGCGGCAAGGCCAAGTGACGGATCACGCGCTGCGGGTTCTGTTCACCATCGGCCTCGGCATGCCGGTGTTCTGGTCCGGAATTATTCTCGCCTATATCCTGGGCGTGAAATTTCAGCTGCTGCCGATCACGGGGCAGGGTGCGGGCGGCCTCGATACCCTCGCGCATCTGACCCTCCCGGCGATAACGCTCGCGATTTCCATATCGCCGATCCTCGTGCGCACGCTGCGCAGCAGCATCATCGAGGTTCTGGCGTCGGACTATGTCACAACCGGCCGGGCGATGGGCCTTCGCTCCCGCTACTTGAACCTCAGCTATATCTTGCGAAACAGCCTGCGGCCCGTCGTCACGGTCGTGACCATCAATCTCGGTTATCTGATTGGCGGCACGGTCATCGTTGAACGGATCTTCTCGATTGCCGGCGTGGGCTCGCTGCTGATCGGTTCGATTGCCACCCGCGATTACGCTGTCATTCAGCTCTCGACGCTGATTTTTGCGTTGCTGGTCCTCGTGACCAACCTTGTCGGCGATCTGCTCTACAGCTTGCTCGATCCCCGAATGGCGCTGAACAAGTGAGCGACGTCACGCTTCCCCCGCTTCGGAACCGCGGCCCCGCCTGGCTGTACGAAGGCAACTGGTCCCTGCGCATCGGACTCGTCAGTTTCCTTATTATTCTGCTGGCGGCGATTTTTGCGCCGCTGGTCACGTCTTATGATCCCATCGCGATCGATCTCGCGAAAGCCCTGCAGCCGCCGTCCCTGGTGCACTGGATGGGCACGGATCATCTCGGCCGCGATGTTTTCACGCGAGTCGTGTTCGCCGCGCGGGTCGATCTGCAGATCGGCGCCATCGGCGTGGCCTTGCCTCTGATCATCGGGACGATCGTGGGCCTCATCGCCGGCTATTACGGCGGATGGGTCGACGCGGTGATCGGGCGGATTGTCGACGTCATCATCGCGTTCCCGTTCCTGGTCCTGGTCATTGCGATCGTTGCAATGCTCGGACCGGGCTTGATCAATCTCTACATCGCGCTGACCGTCGTCAGCTGGGTTCTCTATACCCGCATCATCCGCGCCGAAACCATCGCGCTGAAGAAACGCGAATACGTGCTCGCCGCCCGCAATCTCGGCTTCGGGCATCTGCGCATCATGTTCGGGCATATCCTTCCCAACGCCATCGCACCGGCGCTCGTCTTTGCCATGAGCGATTTTGCGCTCGATGTCCAGGTGGGCGCGACTCTCAGCTTTTTCGGCCTCGGCGCTCAGCCCCCGACGCCGGAGTGGGGCCTGATGATCGCCGAGACCCGCTCGATGATGCTGACGGCGCCTTGGGTCGTTGTGGGGCCAGGCCTTGCCATTGTTGTCGTCAGCCTCGTCGTGAGCCTGATCGGCGACGGCCTCGCGGATAAAGTGAGACGCCTCGATGGTTGAGTCTCCGGGCCTCTCCATCGAAAACCTCTCCATCGCCTTCGACGACGGTCGCAAGGTGGCGGTCAGCGGCGTGTCCTTGAGCGTTCCTACCGGTGAGGCCGTCGGCTTGGTGGGGGAGAGCGGGTCCGGGAAGAGCCTGACCTCCCGCGCGGCGCTCGGCCTTCTCCCGAAAACTGCCAAGGCCAGCGGGCGTATCCGCCTTGGCGACCTGTCTATCCTCGATATGTCGCCCGCGCAGCTGCGCAGCGTGCGCGGCGCCGGAATTGCGATGATCTTTCAAGACCCGATGTCGTCGCTCAATCCGGTGGCGCGGGTCGGCCAGTCGATCGCGCAAGTGATCCTTTCACACGAAGCTGTGTCGGCGGATGACGCGGAATCGCGCGCGGTGACATTGATGGACCGGGTCGGCATCCGCGACGCCAAGGCCCGAGCCGGCAGCTTCCCCCATGAATTTTCCGGCGGCATGCGCCAGCGCATCATGATCGCCATGGCGCTCGCGGCGAAACCCCGCATCCTGGTGGCCGACGAGCCGACAACGGCGCTCGACGTGATCGTCCAAAAGAACATCCTGAACCTTCTCGACCAATTGCGCCGGGAAGAGGGAATGGGACTCCTGCTCGTCTCCCACGACCTGGCGGTCGTCGCGTCGCTCTGCAGCCGCATCGCGGTCATGTACGCTGGCCAGATCGTCGAGGAAGGGCCGACCAAGGAAATTCTGGTTCGTCCGCGTATGCCCTATACGGCCGGGCTGCTGGCGAGCACCCGGCGCGACAAGTCCGTCAAACGCCTAACGTCGATCCCCGGATCGCCTCCGGCCCTCGGCGACCGTGCGGCATCCTGCCGGTTTGCCCCGAGGTGCCGGCTGGCGATTGACCCCTGCCGCTCCGCTCCGGTGGAATTGATTGAGGTCGGGCCGCGCCACGGCGCGCGCTGCATTCGGACGCAGGAGATGGCGCATGTCTGATCCGATCCTGCGCGTCGAAGGCATTTCCAAGACTTACGGCGGCCCTCGGCCCGCGCTTGCCGGCGCGAGTTTCGAGCTCGCGAAGGGAGAAATCCTCGGCGTTGTCGGTGAAAGCGGTTCGGGCAAGACCACGCTCGCGCGATGTGTGGCGCTCCTCGAGCGCCCGGACGCCGGCCGCGTCATCTTCAAGGGCGAGGACCTTGCGGCTCTCCGCGAGGGGCAGCTGCGTAAGCGCCGGCGTGGGATTCAAACCGTCTTCCAAGATCCCTATGCGTCACTGAACCCAACAAAGACCATCGGCGACGCGCTCGGCGAGGTCATGCTGGTGCATGGTTTGGCGGTCCGCAAGGAGATCAAGAAACACGTTGCTGAGTTGCTCGATCAGGTTGGCTTGCCCACAACGGCGGCGGACGCCTATCCCAAGTCATTCTCGGGCGGCCAGCGGCAGCGCATCTGCATTGCCCGCGCGCTTGCGGCGCAGCCTGAAATCTTGATCGCCGACGAACCGGTCAGTTCGCTCGACGTCTCCGTTCAAGCCCAAGTCGTCAACCTGATTCTCGATCTCAAGGACCGCCTCGGACTCTCGGTGATTTTCATCGGGCATGATCTGCAACTGATCGACTTCATCGCGCCGCGCGTGCTGGTCATGCTGGCCGGCGAGATCGTCGAAACCATACCGGCGGACCGTTCCATCGCAGACGCGCGTCACGAATACACCCGTGCCCTGATGCAGGCTGTTTCCAAACTTGAAACCTTGGCTGGCTGATCACATGACTGAAAAACCCATTGTCCTCATCTCGTCGCCTTTGGAAGAGGAGCACGTCGCGCGCATCCGGGCGGCGGCCGGAGATCGTGTCCAGGTCGTGCACGAACCCGACCTCCTCCCCAAGCCGCGCTATATCGCCGACCACAAGGGCGCGCCCCGCACCTTGACGCCGGAAATACTGAACCGCTGGTCGGCGCTTCTCGCCAAGGCCGACATCCTGTTCGACTTCGACCTCATCGACCCCGCCAACATGCCGCGCAATGCGCCGAAGCTGCGGTGGGTTCAGGCCACCAGCTCCGGCATCGGCGAATTCCTCAAGAAGACCGGCCTCGATAAGAGCGCCATCACCTTCACCACCGCGGCCGGTGTGCATTCGCGGGCCCTCGCGGAGTTTTCCATGCTGGGCCTGCTCTATTTCTTCCGCGACGTGCCGTTTCTCAACCGGCGGAAGCAGGAGAAACATTGGGAACGCTACACCGTGCGCGGACTCGCCGGGTCGCGTGTGCTGGTGATCGGATTGGGCGCGGTGGGTCGCGCGTGCGCGCGCGATGCGGCCCTCTTTGGTATGGATGTCTGGGGCCTGAGCCGCACGCCAGGACCGGCGCCGGAGGGAGTCAGCCGGGTCATCGTCAAAAGCGAGCTCCGCGAGGCGCTTTCTCAGATCGACGCCCTGATCCTGGCCTGTCCGCTCACGGCGGAAACCGAAGGGATGATCGGCCGGACCGAGATCGCGGCCTTGAAACCCGGCGCCGTTTTGGTCAACGTGGCCCGGGGAGCGGTCATCGACGAAAAAGCTTTGGCCGAAGCGCTGCAGTCGGGCCATATCAGTGGGGCGGCGCTCGATCCTTTCACGGTCGAACCGCTGCCGAAGGAAAGCCCGCTCTGGGAGTTGCCCAACGTGATTGTCTCGCCGCACTCCGCCAGCACCGTCGCCGCCGAGAACGGGCGCATCGTCGATATATTCCTCGACAACCTCGACCGCTTCTTGAGCGGCCGTCCCATGCGCAACAAATTCGAACCTGCCCGAGGTTATTAACGTGGCTATTAACACCGCACGCCTCGTCACCACGCGGCTGAAGGCGCAGATCCAGCCAGCCTCGGCCAATACGGTTGTGCGTCCGGACGGTGTGTTCGTCACCTTGCCCGGCCAAGGCGGCGTTGTGACGGGAATCAAGCTCGGCGACATCGCCGGACGTTGGGCGGGCGATCACGTTGAACCCGGCGTCTCACTCGGCCACGCGGACCCTGCCGCCTATCACGCGATCCGTTTCCTTTCCTGCGTCGGCAATTCCGTGGAAGTTCTTGGCGGATCGGCCGGCGGCGCGCGCGGCATCGTATTCGGCAAGCATGGCGCCGTGCTTGCCATGTTCGCACCCGAGGTCGTGTCGCAATTGGCACCTGGTGACTCGATCAGTATCGACGCCCAGGGCATCGGACTCGCGGACGCGGACTTCCCCGAAGTGACCTTCCATTCCTGTAGCCCGGCCCTCTATGCGGCGATGGCCGAAAAATCGGACCACAACCTTTTGCGCATCAACGTCGCCGCTGTGCTGCCGTCACATGCGGCGGCCGCCGGTATCGGGATGCCGGCAGCGATGTTCAATATGGATCTGCACACGTCCAGCCCGCCCATCGCCGAGATGGCGAAGGGCTTGAGGTTCGGCGACCTTGTCGCGGTCATGGATCAGGATCACCGCTTCGGCCGTCAGCACCGGAAGGGCTGGGCGATGGTGGGAATCGTGTCTCACGGGACCGCGACGGGCGGAGGTCACGGCCTCGGGCTGATGACATTGCTGACCGCCCCCATGGACCGTCTGAAATTCATCATCAGCGACAAGGCGCAATTGGCAAACCTCCTGCCCATGCCGTGGGGGAAAGCCTAATGCCCCTCTTGAAAACAAACCGGGCGGACCTGGTCGCGGCCAACGTCGCCGGACGGATTGCGCCGCCGCGATTCCATCCCGAAGCGATGAATATCGACGCCGAGGGCCGGCCGCGTCCTTTGCCGGGCACGGGCGGGATCGCGCTCGGCGTTCACGCGGGGGACCTGGCCACGAAGTGGATCGCCGATCACCTGATGCCGGGCGCCAGCATCGAAGATGCCGTCGCAACACCCGCGCAGCCGGGATCGCTTCACCTTCTCAGCTGCATCGGCAATCGCGTGCGTGACGCCGCAGGCCGGACGATTGGCGTGATCGCGGGCAAGCGCGGTGGTCTCGCGCCCGGCTTCTGGGCCCCTCAACTGGTCGGCGTTGAAGTTTCAGCCTCAATCGCAGCTACGTTGAACTGCGAGGACAGGATCGTCGTTGAGACCCTGGGACGCGGGTTGACCCTCGCCGATCATCCCGGGGTCACCTTGTCCAATGTCTCGCCACGTGTGCTGGACGCTTTACCGCTGGCGGAAAAAGCCGGCGTGCTGACCTGCAATGTTTGCGCGATTGTTCCGTCCGAATTTGCCGGTTCCGGATTGGGTCAGGACAGCTGGGTGGGTGATCTTGAAATAACAGACGACAAGGCCGCCGAAGGATTGCGTTTCGGCGATCTCGTCGCGTTCACGGACATCGACAGCACGGTCACCCGCTATTATCAGCCCGGCATGGTTTCGATCGGTTTGGTCAGTCACGGGCCCGGTCACGCGCCGGGCCATGGCGTCGGCGTGACGATCCTTCTCACCGCAAAGGCGGCGCAGCTCCATACCGCCATCGTTTCAGGGGCGTCGCTCGCGAAACAGCTGATCGCCTGGTCAACGGAGGGCGCGTGACGTTCTCCATCGCGGCGGTAGACCCGAAGACTGGAGACACCGGCGTCGCCGTCGCGTCGAAGTTTCTGGCCGTGGGCAATATCGTGCCGTGGGTCGAAGCCGGCGTCGGCGCAATTGCCACGCAGGCCCTCGCGAACGGCCGCTTCGGATCCGAGGGCTTGAAACTCCTCGGCAACACCGATGCGAAACAGGTGTTGGACAAACTCCTTGCCGCGGATTCCGGGCGCGAGCGGCGGCAAGTGGGTATCGTCGATGCGAAGGGCAATGCGGCCAGTCACACCGGCAGCGGCTGTCAGGGCTGGGCTGGTCATCGCACCGGCGCCGGATATGCGGCCCAAGGAAACTGTCTCGCGGGTGCGGCGGTCGTCGTGGCTATGGCGCGTGCGTTCGAAAGCTCTACGGGACCGCTGTACCGACGCATGTTCGCAGGCCTTGCGGCGGGAGATGTCGCCGGCGGAGATAAACGGGGGCGACAGTCCGTAGCGATCAAGGTCTTACGCAAAGGGGCCGGCTATCAGGGCCTCTGCGATATCGTGATGGATCTTCGGGTCGATGACGCCGCCGACCCATTTGGCGAGCTGCGCCGCCTGATGGACCTGCACCAGCTCTATTTCTTCACCGGCGACTGCGAGCGCCTGACCTTGGAAGGCCCCGTGCTCGACACCGTCAGGGCGCTTCTTCGGAAGGCCGGTCACACGGACAATTTCGGGCCCGGCTGGAGCCCTGAACTCGGCAAGGCCATAGACGCCTTCATCGGCTGCGAAAATCTGGAAGAGCGCTTTGATCTGAAGTCCCGGGGAATCGACAAAAAGGCGCTCGATCACCTAGCGGGTCTCTATCCGTGAGTGTCGGTAAATTGCGGGTGCTTACGTAGTACAGCGAAACGATTGGGGGAGTAGAAAATGAGCGCGATCACCAGAATTATGACGCCGAAACTTCGCAATTCCGTTGCGACCTGTGCACTCGCACTGACCCTCGGATTTAGTGCCGTCGCCCAGGCCGCGACCTTGGACATCACGCGCGCCACCATCCCCGAAATCCAGAAGGCCTATGCGACGGGACGCCTCAGCTCCGAGCGCGTAACGGCGGCCTATCTTGCACGCGTTGCCGCCTATGAAGAGGCCGGCCCCGCCATCAATGCCATCATCCACATGAACCCGAATGCCTTGGAACAGGCCAAGGCGCTGGACGCCGAGCGGAAGGCGGGCAAGGTCCGCGGGCCGTTGCATGGCATTCCCATCGTCCTTAAGGACAACTTCGATACCTTTGACCTGCCGACGACGGCCGGCTCACAATTGCTCGCGGGCTCGATCCCTTCGACAGATGCGTTCGTGACTCAGAAGCTGCGGGAGGCGGGTGTCGTCATCGTCGCCAAGGTCAATATGGCCGAATTCGCCAACAGCGGCGGCAAGGTGCCGCTCGGCTTCAGCTCAGGCGGGCTGCAGACACACAACCCTCACGCGCTCGACCGGTCGCCGGGCAGCTCGAGCGGCGGAACTGGATCGTCGGTCGCCGCGGCCTTCGCGCAGTTCGGCCTTGGCACCGACTCACAAGGATCGGTGCGCGGTCCGTCCGCGTCGAACGGCCTTGTCGGTCTCAAGACCACACATGGCCTTGTCAGCAAGGCCGGTGTCATTCCACTCACCCTCAGCCTCGATACCGTCGGTCCCATGGCGCGTAACGTGACGGACGTGGCTGTTGCGATGAGCGCGATGGTGGGTGTCGATCCCCGCGACAAGGACACTCAAAAAAGCGTGGGGCGATATGAAACCGATTACACGCGCTATTTGCGAACCGACGCGCTGAAGGGCGCGCGCATCGGCATCGTCCGGAAGTTCATGGGCGCCAACGCCGAAATCGACAAGGTTACCGAAGCGTCGATTGCAATCCTGAAGCAACAGGGCGCCGTCATTGTCGACCCGGTCACATTCCCCGACCACCTCTTGGGTGTCCGCGGACCGATCTGGCCGTTCCTGGAGGCGGCGGAGTTTCGGAAGGATGTCACCGACTACCTTCAAACCTTGAAGCCGGGATATCCGAAGAATTTCGACGAACTCACGGCGAAGGCAAACGATCCGGCCACGAATTACAGAAGCCCGGAGAAGGCCGCGCTCTTCAAGAGTCTCTCCGAGCGCGCCATGGAACTCGACGATCCCGAGTATCTGGCGCTTACGAAGGTCATGATGCCGGCCTTTACGGTCGGCGTCGAAAGTGTGTTCGAGAAGCACGGACTGACGGCCATGTTCTTCCCGACGAGCAACAACCCGACGCCGAAGCTCGGACCTCGTGAACCCGATGATCCGAACAGACCTCCGCCGACCTCCGCTAGCGCGACGAGCATCGCAAGCCAGTCCGGCCTTCCGGAGATCGTGATCCCCGCGGCCATGTCGGAAGACGGTGTGCCCATCACGGTGTCGTTCCTGGGACGGGCCTGGAGCGACGCTCAACTCATCAGTCTGGCTTACGCCTTCGAGCAAGCGACGCACGCGATCCGCTTGCCCAAGCTCACGCCGGCGCTGAAGACCGACGTCGTTAGATACTAGTTAAGTGTCCGGCCTTCCCGGGAGAGGCTATAGTCTCTCCCGGGAGTACGCTCATTTTCGGGAGGATACCCTTGAAGCTTCGTCGTCCAATGAACGTCCTTGGCGTGGCGGCGATCCTGGCGTTGAGCGCCGTGGCGACCGCCAATGCCCAGAGTCGCAGCGCCGCACCCGCTTCCAACCAAAGAGGGCAGATCGAAGCCTATATCGAAGAACCGCTTCCTCCGGCGTTTAAAGTCGTCAGGACCGACGTCGACGGCCCGGTCTTCGCCGATGCCAATGGGCGCCCGCTTTATATCTGGCAGGGCCGCGGGCAGAACAACCTCGGCTATCGCGGCGAGCAGGAAGGTAAACCCACCTGCGGCGACACGGTCCAGCGGACCACCGCCGGCTTTCACGAACCTTATCCGGCAGGTTTGATCCTTCCCGACGTCGAAAACCGCCCCTCCTGCGCCGCCATGTGGCCGCCGGTGCTCGCCGAAGAAAACGCGAAGCCCGCGGGCAAGTGGACGATCGTCGAACGCAAGGACGGCAAGAAGCAGTGGGCCTACGAGGGTTACGCCGTCTATCGGTCCGTCCTCGATCACGACGCCGGCCAGCCTATCGGCATAGGCCTCCTGCGCGCCGGCGGCTCCGCGGGTGCGCTTCGTAAGCCCATCGGCCCGCGCGCCGACGTGCCCGCCCAGTTCACCGTGGTCACCGTTCCGCTCGGCCGCTTGCTAACCACCGTCGAAGGTTTCTCCGTCTATACGTGGGACCGCGACGCCACCAACAAATCCAACTACGACCAGGTCTGCCAGCAGACCTTCGCGCCTGTGCTTGCCCATGCATCGGCGCCGAAGGCGCGCGGCGAATGGGGTGTGATCGAGCGCTCGCCTGGTGTCTTCCAGTGGACCTACGCCCGGAAGCCGCTCTACACGCTGGTGGGCGAAGAACAGCAGGCGTCCTACCATGGCGCGGATATTCCCGGCTGGCGCAACGTCTTCACGACACCCGCGCCGGAATTCCCGAAGGGCTTCGTGCTCCAGGATGCGCCCGGGGGAATCGTCCTCGCCGATTCACAAGGCCGAACCATCTATCAATACAATTGCACGGATGATTCGCTCGATCAGCTGACCTGCGACCACTCGAAAGACACGCAAGTGTACCGGCTCGCCATGTGCGGCGGCGGCGATGTCGCGCGCTGTCTCCAGACGTTCCCCTATGTGCTTGCCGACGAAAAGGCGGTCAGCACCTCGCAAATCTGGTCGATCAAGTACGTCGATCCCCAGACCGGGCGCTTCGCCGAACAGGGTCAGCCCGGCGCATTGCGCGTGTGGACCTACCGTGAGCGTCCCGTCTACACCTTCTTCCGCGACCGCGCCCCCGGCGACACCTATGGCGATTCATGGGGCGAGAACAACGGCTGGATGAACGGCTATCACGCGTTTTTCGTGCGCGAGGAGTTCCGCAAGCAGTATCAGGACACGCGGAGCCGGCGCGGATCCTAATCTCCGCGCCTCACTTCTTTGCGATCAGGCCGAGCAAGCCGCGGAGCGCCAGGTCGTAGCCGGCGATTCCGAATCCGGCAACGGTCCCGATGCAAACTTTCGCAACCTCGGACGTCACGCCGCGCCGGGCGGGATTCGAGATATGCACCTCGATGGTCGGGAACGGAACCAAGGAAATCGCCTGGTACAGGACCGGATAGCCCGCGATATATCCGCTGGGGTTGATGATCGCGCCGTGAAAGCCGCGGTCGTTGGCGTCATAGATACGATTGACGACCTCGCCCTCGATATTGGAATGGAAGGTCTCCACCTCGATCTTTAGGGCGGCCGCATAGGCGTGGATTTGCTTGTCGTAGTCGGCGAGCGTCAGGGTTCCGAAGAGCTCCAGCTGGACCTTGCCGCGCATGTTCATGCCGGCGCCGTGGATGACAAGAATCTTGGTCATCATTTTCCCCATTTTTGCGACAGGCGCCGTACCCTCAAGGCTCGAGACATTATATGCTGTCGCCGGGCTAATTTACTGCAGATCGGCCAAATGGAAAGCATGCCTCTTTCGCGCGCGGTGAGGAGACGCGAGGCGCTGGCGCTCCTGACGGGCGCCGCCGTGGCGGCGCCGGCTTCGTTTCTGCCGCGCGGGGGCTTCGCCCTGGAGCTAGCCCCGGCCGATCCTTCGGCGCTCAATCTCGGCGTTGGAATTGACGACGCGTCCCGGGTGACGGTCCCTATTTCCATCGCCGGGCAGGGGCCGTTCACATTCCTTGTCGATACGGCGTCCCAGCGCACCGTCATTGCCGCCGAGTTGGCCGGCCAGCTTGGGCTCGCGGAAGGACCGACCGTCACGGTCCATACCCTGAGCGGCGCGGTCGATGTCGGAACGGCGATCCTGCCCAAGTTCGAAATAGAGGGGCGCGGGCTTGCGCCGAAGGCCGCACCCAAGTTCGCCCAGCGCCATATCGGCGCCATGGGTATGCTCGGGCTCGACGCGCTCAGGTCTCAACGGGTCGTCTTGAATCTTCGCGACGCCAGCATGGCGATCAATGCGGAACCGGTCGTCGCCCCCGACTGGGAAGGCGACACCATTCTCGTCACCGCGCGAAGCAGATTGGGCCAACTGATCCTGACGAACGCCGGCCTTGGCCTCAACGACGATAGCATCTCGGTCATCATCGACACCGGGGCGCAGTTCAGCGTCGGCAACGACGCGCTGCGGCGTTTCATTCTCCGGGCGGGCGGACTCGGCGATGTCCAGAAGATGGATCTCTACAGCGTCACCGGAACCACCACCGTTGCCGACTACATTGTCGTGCGGCAGTTAAGGGTAGGGGGAATGGTGATCCGCAACCTCCCCGTCGCCTTCGCCGATGTACATCCCCTCCGCCAGCTGGGCCTGAACCGCGAACCCGCGCTCCTCTTGGGCATGGATGCGCTGCGGCAGTTCGATCAGATCGGCCTGAACTTCAGCCGGCGCACGGTCAAGTTCTATTGGAGTTAGGCCGGGTCGGCCGCGAGTCTCGTCACGCCCTTACCGTCGGCGCGGCGAAGGGGTATAAATGAGTAGAAGTCCTTCCCAGCAAGGAGTGTAGCAATGATAACGCGCAGTGGTCTTGCTCTGACCGTATCTCTCTGCACCTTGGGTGCCGGCGGCGTCCTGGCCGGCGAGCAGCCGCAACTCCCCAACGGCAAAGGCAAGGACGTGGTGGAAGCGGTCTGCACCGGCTGCCATCCGGTCACTCAGATCCTGAACAGTTCGGGCTACAGCCGTGAGCACTGGGCCGAACTGATCGGCACCATGATCGATCTCTCCGACAGTCGTGAGACGCGCGACGAAGTCGTCGGTTATCTCACGTCTCACTTCCCGCCGAACACCAAGCGCGTCTCGTTGCCGGTCGCGGGTACGCACCAGATCCGCTTTCAGCAATGGACTGTCCCCACGCTCGGCCAGCGTTCGCGCGATCCGGTCGAGGCGCCCGACGGCTCGATCTGGTGGGTGGGGCAGTTCGGCAACATCATGGGCCGTCTCGATCCCAAGACCGGGTCGATGAAGGAATTCCAGCTGCCGGAGAACGCGAAGCCGCACTCCGTCACCATCGATGCCGACGGCAACCCCTGGTACACCGGCAACGCCAACGGCACGATCGGAAAGCTCGACGCCAAAACCGGCGAGGTCCTCAAGGTCTACAAGATGCCCGATCCGGCCGCGCGCGATCCGCACACGGCCGAGTTCGACCGTAACGGCATCCTCTGGTTCACCCTGCAGCAGAGTAACATGTTCGGCCGCCTCGACCCGAAAACCGGCGACATCAAGCTGGTCACGGCGAAGACGCCGCGATCACTGCCATACGGCGTCAAAATCGACGCCGATGGGACTCCCTGGTATGCCTGCAACGGCTCGAACTGCCTCGTCAAAGTCGACGCGAAAACCATGGAGCAGACCGAGATCAAGCTGCCCACGCCGGGAACAACCGTGCGCCGCCTGGATATCGCCGCCGACGGGTCGATCTGGTTCGTCAATTCCGCGAAAGGAAAGATAGGGCGCTACTCACCCAAGACCGGTGAGATCAAAGAATGGGATTCGCCTAGCGGTCCCGCTTCTCATCCCTATGCTCTCGCTGTGGTCGACGGCATCGTCTGGTACAATGAATCCGGCGTGCGGCCGGATATGCTCGTGCGCTTTGACCCGAAGAGCGAGAAATTCCAGAGCTGGTCAATCTCATCGGGCGGCGTTCACGCCGGCATCATCCGGCACATGCGCCCGGCCCGAAACGGCGATCTCCTCGTTCACCAAAGCAGCACCAACCGCATTATGCGCGTGGCGGTGAAGGGTGTTGCACCGTCGAGCTGAGGTGGGAAGATCGCGGCCGGATAGATATTTTCCATGACTGCGACGCAAAAGAAGCGCGAGATAGGTCCGCATATTCAGGGCTTGCGGAAATCCAATGGCTGGACGCTCGATGACCTTGCGCGCGCCTCGGGCGTCTCCCGCTCGATGCTCTCGCAAATCGAGCGCGGTCAGGCCAATCCGACCTTGGCCACCGTCTGGGCCCTCGCGGACGCCTTCAAACTGCACATCTCCGATCTCATCGTTCACGCGGACCACAACCGCACCGTGGCGATGCTCCCCGCCACGAAGACACCGGAAATGCGTAGCGAAGACGGAAAGTGCACCATCCGCCTCCTCAGTCCCGGAGACAGTGTCGGCAAACTGGAATGGTATGAACTGCAATTCGCGCCGGGCGGCGTGCTCGCATCGGAAGCGCATGCGAAGGGGAGCGGCGAGCATCTCACCGTCATCGACGGCGTCTTGACGGTGCAGATCGACGGAATTCGCGAGACGATCGTGAAGGGCGCCACCGCCCGCTACCCCGTCGACACCGCGCACCGAATTGAAAATCCTTCGAAAAAACCCGCGCGCGCGTTTCTGGTCGTGCAATACTGATCTTCCAGTATACTAGACTCATTTCCAGTATTATGGCACGGTGGCAACCCTCGAAAGGGCACCTCCATGAACACAGCCGTCCAAAATCGCGCCGGAACCGAGCGCTCCCCACAGACCGCGCAATCGATGTTCGGCCTCGCCAAACTGGAGGCGAAGGAAGGCATATGGGGCACCCGCGTCGAGATCCCGCGTCCGGGGAAAGACGATGTGCTGATTCGCATCAAGCGCACGGCGATTTGCGGAACCGACGTGCATATCTACAAGTGGGACGAATGGGCCGCGCGCACGATCCCCGTGCCCATGATCGTCGGTCATGAATTTTCCGGAGAAATCGTCGAGCTTGGCGCGAACGTGACGCGCCCGCTGAAGGTCGGTCAGCGCGTGTCCGGCGAGGGGCACATCATCGATCTCAATTCGGCGGCATCCCGCGCCGGCAAGTTCCACCTCGATCCTGGAACGCGCGGGGTCGGCGTGAACCGCCAAGGCGCCTTCGCTGAATATCTGGTGATACCGGCGTTCAACGTGATCGAGCTGCCCGATGACGTCAGCGACGACGTCGGCTCAATTCTCGATCCTTTCGGCAACGCCGTGCATACGGCTGAACAGTTCCCCTTGCTCGGCGAGGATGTCCTTGTGACCGGCGCCGGTCCCATTGGAATCATGGCGGCCGCGGTCGCGCGCCGCGCCGGCGCGCGGTCGGTGGTGCTCACGGACGTCAACGACTACCGGCTCAAACTTGCCACGACGATTGCCGACATCACGCCCGTGAACGTCGCGCGCGAAGATTTGCGTGACGTCATGGCGCGCGAAGGCATCAAGAATGGTTTTGGCGTCGCCCTCGAAATGTCCGGCGTGCAATCGGCGATCCAGCAGGGCTTCGACGTGCTCGCCATGGGCGGCAAGATGTCCATGCTCGGCATTTCTTCAGGCAAAATGGCCGTCAACTGGTCGGATATCATCTTGAAGGCGCTCACCGTCCGCGGCGTCTATGGACGCGAAATGTTCGGAACCTGGCAGAAGATGCTCGGTCTCCTTCATTCCGGCCTGGATCTTGAGCCCTTGATCACCCACCGCCTGCCGATCGACCGGTTCCAGGAGGGATTCACGGTGATGTGCTCCGGCCAGTCGGGAAAAGTCACGCTCGCCTGGTGACGCCGCCGCCCCGACGTGGGCGGAAATAAAGCCTCGTTCAGGAGATGACGCCGATCTCTCGGCCGACATCCGTGAAAATGCGAGCGGCCTCGTCGACTTGATCGGGCGTGAGCGCCGCCGACATTTGTGTGCGGATCCTGGCTTTGCCCACGGGCACCACGGGGAACGAAAAGCCCGACGCCAGCACTCCCGCCTTCAGGAGCGCCGCGGCCATGCGCTGCGCCTTCGGCGCGTCGCCCAGCATAACCGGGATGATCGGATGCTCGCCGGGGAGCAGGTCGAAACCCGCCGCCGTCATGGTCGCGCGGAAGCGCTTTGCGTTGCCGACGATGCGCGCGCGGCGTTGCTCGCCGTCCTCGCTTTTTGCAATGTCGATGGCCGCCAGGCTTGCGCCGCAAACCGCCGGGGTGAGGGCATTCGAAAAGAGATAAGGGCGCGCACGCTGGCGCAAGAGATCGACCACCGCCTTGCGCGCGACAATGAACCCGCCCATGGCGCCGCCGAGGGCCTTGCCGAAGGTGCCGGTAATGATGTCGATCTTGCCTTCAACGCCGCGGAAGGCGGCGGAGCCTCGTCCGCCAGGCCCCAGAAAACCGGTGGCGTGACAGTCGTCAATCAGGGTCAGGGCGTCATAGCGTTGAGCCAAGGCGGTGATCGCGCCAAGGTTGGCAATCGTACCGTCCATCGAGAACACACCGTCGGTCGCGATCATGATCGTGCGGGCGCCGTCGCTGCGGGCCTGCTTGAGCAGGCTCTCGAGCTCGTTCATATCGTTGTTTGCAAAACGATACCGCTTGGCCTTGCACAGTCTGACGCCGTCGATGATCGACGCATGGTTCAGCGAATCCGAGATGATTGCATCCTGCTCGCCCAACAGCGGCTCGAATATTCCGCCGTTTGCATCGAACGCTGCGGCAAACAGGATGGCGTCTTCGAAGCCCAGATAGGCCGCGATGGACGCTTCCAACTGCTTGTGGATGTCTTGGGTGCCGCAAATGAACCGGACTGAAGCTAGGCCCGCGCCCCATTTCCGCGTCGCCTCGATGGACGCTTCGACCACACGGGGATCGTTCGCGAGGCCAAGGTAGTTGTTGGCGCAGAGATTGATGACCGGGCGCGGACTCCCCGCGATCTCGACAAGGGGACCTTGCGCGGACATCAAGACCCGCTCGGGCTTGGTGAGACCTTTCGCGTCGATATCGCGAAGCTCGGCGTGGATACGCTCATAGAAGGCGTCGTTCATCGAGCTCACTCCAATTTATCGGTGGGGTCTGAGGGATTGTAGATTAGCGAGGCTTATGGCCCCGGGATAGAGAATCAAGGCGCCTGCCGACGGCGCTCGGCGAACTTGCCGAAGCCCGCAGTGGAGCTCGTCAAACGTCCCCTGCATATTGACAAGTACCTTAAATAGGTACATTGTCCCCGAAATGGCGTCAAGAGGAGAAACAGATGGCCGCCCCGAAACAGCCCGCACTCTCGCTTCTTCAGGTTCCGTTGTCCGCCGCTCCTCTGGCGTCGCAAACCTTCGAATTTCCTGTGCCCGCCCTGGGCCTCCGTATGTCCGTTGCGGCATCCGCGGTCGCGGAGGAAACTCAGGCGCCCGTGGAACTCGTTGCCCACCATCTCCTCGCGCTCGCCGCCATGTCTGCGCAGCGCGTGGCGACCTTGCGGCTTCCGACCGGGCAGGGGCGTCCCCTGTCTTGCTACTTTCTCACCGTTGCCGGCACCGGCGAGCGCAAGAGCGCGGCCGAAGATGCGGTGGTCGATCCGGTGCGTCTATGGGAGCAGGAGCGGCTCGATCGCGATGAGGCCGGTCCGGCCTACGATCCGAGTTTGTTTTGGACGCCGCCGTCGCGCGCCGGCAACCGGTATGCGCTCTGCCGCGCCCAGTATGGCCTGTTCGCGCAGCAGTCCGCGGAGGTGATTGCCGATGGTCCGCGCCGCCTGGCCGAAGCGGCGAGTCTGTGCGCGCTGTGGGACGGGCGCAGCGAGAAGGGCTGTTACGCCGATGTTTACGTGCCCCGCTTCTCGTTCCATCTCGTCGCAACGCCGCGCGACGCCGGGCGTTTGCTCAGCGATCTCGACCTCGGCGACGCCGGCGTCCTTGGCCGGGTCCTCGCCGCCGCGCCCGCGTCGTTGGTCGGCGGCCGCCGCTGCGGGACGCCGGCCGCAACGGCCGCTTACGAAGATCTCTGCGACGCCTTGCTCGCACGTTACGCAGCGGAGGTCACCGCCCATCACCGCGTCCTGTCATTCTCGAACGAAGCGGACGCGGCGTGGATCAGTTTCGCCGCTGAAGTGGAAGCCGCGATGGCGCCGGGCAAGCCGCTTGCGCCCATCGTCGGCCTCGCGAGTCGCTTGCCGGAACATGCCGCGCGGCTCGCGGGCGTGATCGCGCTCGTCGAGGACGCGGACACGTCGGAGCTTGGCGCCGAGGCGCTCGGCCGCGGTATCGCGCTCGCGCGGTTCTATGCCTGGGAAGCGCTGCGTATTTCAGAACTTCATGCGCCCGCCGAAGGCGCCCAGGCCGAGATCCTCCTCGACTGGCTGCAGCGCCATCGCGCGGGGCAACGCGTCTGCGTGCGAGATGTCTGCCGCGTCGGTCCGAAATCCATGCGGCACAGTGACGATGCCTACCGTTTGATGCGCCGTCTCGAACGCCAAGGCCTGGTCAATGTCGCGAACGATGACGTCGGACCTTCACCTGCGGTCCGCCGCTCGGGCATCGTCCATGAGTGGTGCGTGCCCGCGTCTGCCAATGCGGAAAAAGTGTCGCCCAGTGTCGCCTAGTGTCGCCCTCAGAAAATTTTCCGCGAAGCCTCTGGCGCGGCGCAGGAAAATCGGATTGGTGTCGCCCGTCGCCCCTGTCGCCCGGATTTTTTGGCTTGCCGAGCCGTAGCTCGCGAAGCGAGCGAAGGCTGGCGTCGGCCCCGAAGGATCAAACCGGAAGGAGTTCGTAGGCGACGGCCCTGGGCGTGTTGCCGCCGTTCACTGGTGTGATGTCCATGGGGCACGCGGAAAAGACAACGATGCAGTCTTCGAGCGCTCGCAGGACAACATAATCGCCGGCGCGGCTCTTGGGCGGTTCGAGCGACAGCTTCGCGTTTTCCGTTACCGGAACATTCATCCAGAGGTTAACGGGGTTGGGCACATGCACGGCGTCGGTGCCGATCTCGAAAAGAGCGGCCGTAAAATTGTCACGGCAATTCGGATGACCCGGAGCGCAGCCATAATGCTGATAGAGCCACTTGTCGCAGCAGGCAAAAAGCATGTCGTGTTTGCCCGGCGCGGTATCTTCCTCGAACGTAAGAAGCGGTGTGCGCCGGTTGGAGTAGAGAAGATCTCCGGTGGTCGGAAAAAGATTGAAGTGCATCCGTCGTGTATGCTCGACGCTGAGATACTCGGAACAGTCGTGGGCGCGCAGAGCCCACATGTCGACCGTCTGCGTCCCGTAGGTGTTCGTAAGCTTGATGGCCTGGCCTTTGGTGAGGCGAATGGCCTTACCGGTCCCACCTTCGATGTTGGATGACATGGGATCTCCTGTGCACGTTGGGCCGGCGATATTGTACGTGGGATTTCGATTGGCGAAAGCCATCCGGCCCGCTTCGCGAGCGCTACTGAAATAAGTAGCGTGCTAGGCTGGCTTGCCAAGCCGAAGCGCCCGAAGGGCGCGAAGGATGGTGGGCGGTGCAGGGATTGAACCTGTATCGGACGGAAACGAGGTGCAAACTGGTGAAACGGCGTGAGACGCGAGACGCGTAGTTTACCCCAGTAAAATAAGCACTTGTTCATTGTCATCCCATTACGTACAGTTTCGCACTGTTTCCCGCCGCATGTTACCCATGCGTTACCCAAAAACTGATACTGGGTCTGACCCATGCCGACCATTCCCTTCACCGTCCGAAAGCTTGAAAGCTTGAAGCCGCCGGCCGCGGGCCGGGTAGATTACTGGGATAAGGGCTTCCCCGGCTTTGGGCTTCGAATCTCTGAGAGTGGCAGCCGAACCTGGGTCCTCATGTATCGGACCAAGGACGGCCGCCAGCGGCGCCTGAAAATTGGGCTGTACGGCAGGTCAGCGGACGCCACCGGGCTGGATTTAGCCGATGCTCACAGCAAGGCCCGGGAAGCCTTGCGTCAAGTGGAGCACGGCAAAGACCCGGCCGACGAGCGCGACGCCAACCGCAAGGCGGACACGCTTGAAGGGCTGGCGGCGCTTTATATCGAAAAACACGCCAAGCCCAACAAGAAGTCCTGGCAGAACGACAAGCGCATGTTGGACCATGACGTCCTGCCGGCATGGGGCACCCGTAAGGCCAAGTCGATCCGCCGCCGCGACGTCATTGAGTTGCTCGACGCTATCGTTGCGCGCGGCGCGCCCGTTAGTGCTAACCGGACCTACGAGGTAATCCGGCGGATGTTTAGCTTTGCAATCGAGCGAGACATCATCGACGCCCATCCTTGTGTCGGGATTAAGAGCCCGGGCGAAGAAAAGCAGCGGGAGAGGGTGCTTACCGAGGATGAGATCCGGAAGGTGTGGCCGGCTTTCGAGAAGGAGTCGCTTCAGGATCGGGCCATCCTCAAATTACGGCTGCTCACAGCCCAGCGAGGCGGCGAGGTGCGCTCCATGCGTTGGGTGGATATCGACCCGGCGATAGAGAAGGCGACGACTTCGGCTTGGTGGACCATCCCAGGTGAGTCCTCGAAGAACGGGCGCGCTCATCGCGTCCCGATCACAATGGATGCTGTTACGTTACTGAAGGGCGTCAGAGAGTCGCACGGCGACAAGACCTGGGTTTTCCCGGGCAAGGAACATCGACGCGCTGGGGCCGCAATATGGGAACCGGGTGATCGGGTCCGAACTGCTTCGGGCGTTGATTTCGTGCCTCACGACCTACGGCGAACGGCCGCGAGCATTATGGCCAGCATGGGTATTCCTCGGCTCACAATTTCGAAGATCCTCAATCACGTCGAGCCAGGCGTGACGGCGGTCTATGACCGCCATAGCTACGACGCCGAAAAGAGACTCGCTCTCGAAGCGTGGACAAAGCGCCTGATCGAGATTCTTGAGAATAAAGCGCCGGCTACGAACGTGGTCCCGATCACGCGCGCAGCGGGCTAAACGAACTGCGGCGGATAGGGTAGCTCCCGACAAAGCCGGTACCGCACCGGCTTTCCGCCGCGGCCCTAATGCGGAGCCCAAGCGGAGGGCGCGATGGCAAAACCTTTCGACGCTGTATGGTGGAGCGGTGAACAAGCGCTAGCCTGGATTCTTTTTCGCGACCCCGAATTAGTTTCGGCACTCGTTCAAAGTCTCTACGGCAATCATTCCCCGTCACGTACTCTCCTTGAAACAATACGTGACAACAAAGAAAAATTGCTGCCCGCATATCGTCAGAAAACACCGCTCGTCAGCGCATTGAACGAACTCCAAGACGAGATGCGGGCAGGTCGGGTGAGATGGAGACATTCAGCCCGCAACGTAAAGGGTACGACGGCGGAGATCGCCCGCCGAGACCTTGCGTGTGATGCTAAGCGCGGAGTAATTGCCATATTCCCGGGAGCGTTGCCTCTCGTTGCTCTGTACTTTCGCAGGCAACAAATTGTTGGTGTCTGGAAGCCAATCAATGTTCAGTCCACCGCGCTGGCCGCGCGCCACGGTTCAGGCACCATCCGGAATAGTGAGGCGGCGAGGAAACGCAAGGCCCTCATCAAAGAGGCAGCGCTAAAATTGTTTGCCAGAAATCGGACTCCCGCCAATTGCGGTAGCTGGTCCAAGTTCCATCGGGAGCTGCTTTCTGAGCTGAAGGTGGTGCCTGGGACCCGTGGTTACGGTCCCGACACTATAGAGCCACTCATCCGTCGGCTCCTCGACGCCCGTGGAGAAGAGTCACCGAACTAACCGAATGCCGGCGGCTTTCGGTGAATGCGGTGAATGCGGTAATGCGAACAATCCCCATTCAAATATCCTCGTGCCTGTGCAGGGCGCGTCTCGCGTCCCGCTGTTGTTCACGAGGAACCAATGTCCCGCCAAATCCTGATGAGTTCCACTGCGCCACGGTCTCCGCTGGTGCCTGCCATCGCTGTCCCCAGGCCCGCGGCTCCGACCCCAACTATCCCGCTCGATGAAGTTAAAGATCGATACATCCGCGACCAAGAATGCGAGCACCTCTCCGGGCTTTCCCGGACCACTCGATGGCGCTTGGAGCGGAAGGGGAAATTTCCAAAGCGACGACAGCTCAGCGACAACGCCGTCGGGTGGCTGCTGTCGGAAATTCTGACCTGGCGAGCGTCCAGACCGCCAGTATCGGAGGCGGCGTGATGCGCGGCCCTCCAGACATGCAAAAGGGCGCCCGGCAAGGCGCCCTTCGCGGAAAGACTTTAATCGGCCACAGCGAGTTAAAAGATACGCCAGCACCCAGACGAGTTCAAGGACCTAGGCGAACTCAGGGGGCCGCATGAGCGATGATGTAACTTTCGATATCGCTCCGGTGATCGTTCCAAAGAATCAGAGGGAACGATTGCGCCTCAGCGTCGATGAGTTCAGAGGTCTCCGGCTGCTGAGCGCTCGCGTCTGGTTTCAGCCCAGTGATGGCGGCGATCTACGCCCTGGGCGC
>CAMDOZ010000035.1 GCA_945903705.1 Fidelibacterota bacterium
GCATCACCCGGACTCACGCTCATAGGTAGAAAGGAGTGTAGTCCATTCGAAACTGAATAGGAAAAATCCTATGCGCGTGATAGGACAAAAGCGGGCTGGTTTTGGGGATTTCTTTTGCGCGTGAGATGGCTGCGGGCCTGAAATTCCGCCGCTCCGACGGAGCGGTGATCGCTTACGAGCGAGAGGGCGCGCGGGACGAGAGAAATCCCGGCATCGTTTTCCTGCACGGACTGAAGTCCGACAGGGGCGGCACCAAGGCCGAGGCGCTGGCCCGGCACGCGGGCGTTCGAGGCTACGGCTTCCTTCGCTTTGATATGTTCGGCCATGGCGCGTCCAGCGGACGATTTGAAGACGGCGGCATTTCGCGCTGGGTGGAAGATGCCGTCGCCGTACTCGACGAACTGACGACGGGACCTCAAGTCCTGATCGGCTCGAGTATGGGCGGGTGGGTCATGGTGAAGACGGCCATGGCGCGCCCTGAGAGAGTGAGTGGGCTGGTGGGAATCGCTGTGGCCCCGGATTTTACCGAGGACCTCATGTGGGCCGGCTTCGACGCCAGCCAGCGCGATGCGCTGGCGATGGCGGGCGTGGTCGAGCTTCCCAGCGAATACGAGGATGGTCCCTACAGGATCTCCCGCCACCTGATTGAAGACGGCCGCAAGAACTTGGTCTTGCGAAATGAGATTCCCATCGCCTGCCCGGTGCGCTTGATCCACGGGCAGCAGGATACGGCGGTGCCGTGGGAGACGTCGCTCAAACTCGCGGCGCGGATCAAAGGGGGCAATGTCGAGACCCATCTCGTGAAGGATGGCGATCACCGTTTGTCCCGGCCGCAGGACTTGGAGCGTCTGTGCGGCTTTGTGGACGAGTTGGTCATGAAAGGGCGTTTGTGATGCGTGTGTTGGCGATGGTGGGTGTGCTCTCGGCTCTAGCGGCGCCGGCCATGGCGGCGACCGGGAATGCGGCCTCGAAATCGACGCAGTCGCTTTCGCCGACTCCTGATACCGCGAATCCCTCGCATACCTACGAAGTGTGTCTGATGACCGCCAAGAACGAGCCCGAAAAGGGATTCGAGATGGCCGGCAAGTGGCTGACCCTGGGCGGCGGCCCGCCGGTGAAGCACTGCGAAGCGATCGCGCTCATCGGCATGAAGGAATACAGCGAAGCCGCGACCCGTCTCGAAGCGCTCGCGAAATTGAACGAAGAGGAATCCGTGAAGGCCGGCGTTCTTTCGCAAGCCGGTCAGGCATGGCTCCTGGAAGGCGATCTCACCCGCGCCCTCGACGCACAGACGCAGGCGCTGGACGCCATGCCGGTGAAGAACCGCCAGCACGCCAATATCCTTGTCGACCGTGCCGCGACGTTTGCCGACGCCGGAAAGTATGCCGAGGCTGTCCTGGATCTCGACGCTTCGCTTGCGATCGAGCCCAAGAATCCTGACGCTCTGGCCTTCCGCGCCAGCGCGCGGCGTCACCTGAACGACGTCGAAGTGGCGCTGGTGGACGCCGAGCAGGCGATCGCGCTCGATCCGCACAACATCATCGGTCTCCTTGAGCGCGGCATCATCTACAAGCTGAAGAAGCGCAACAACGATGCCCGGCAGGACTGGTTGCGCATCATCCAGATCGCGCCGGATTCGGAAGCGGGCAAGGCCGCGCGCACGAATATCGAACGCATGGACGTGCTGGTCGAAACCGAAGCGAAGATGAATAATTAGGCCTACCCCTCACCCCAACCCCGCGGTTGCAAGCGCAGTTGGGGCTGAGAGTCATGGGCGCCACCTCAAACTGTGTCCCCGTCCGCGCCCTAAAGGGGAGAGGGAGGGCCCCGCGTAGCGGGAGGGTGAGGGGTTGCTTCAGGCGAACGCGACGCTGCGGCTAAAAATCCAAATCCGCATACGCCGGCGCGGGCGCAATGCCCTGCACCGTGTCCGACAAGAGGCACCGGAAGCTGAAGCGCGACTTGATGCGCACATACCATTCCTTGGTCAGGGGATGGTTGCCCCACGGCACATCGCCAGAATAATCGATCAGCGAGAGATGCGCGGCCGCCGAAAGGTCGGCGTAGCTGATGTCGTCCCCGGCCAGCCAGCTCCGGCGTTCCGTCAGCCAGGCGATGTACTGCATGTGCGTATGAATGTTCTCGCGCCCGGCCCGAAGGGCCCGTGAGTCCGGCGCGGCATTTGTGGCCACGCGCTTGGAAAGTTTTTCGCCGGCCAGATGCTGGGTCACGTCCCGGAAGAATTTCTGATCGAACCAGGCCGCGAGGCGGCGCGCTTCGGCGCGGTCCTTGGGCGTGCGGCCGAGAAGGTTTGTCTGAGGATATGTCTCCTCCAGATACTCGCAGATCGCCTGGGTGTCGCAGACGATCTGTTCGTTCTCATCCACAAGCACAGGGACCTCGCCCGAGGGATTGAGGGCCAGAAGCTCCTCGCTCGGCGTCCACGGATCGAGCTCCACTTCGGTGAACTCAAGGCGCTTCTCATGAAGGGCCAGGCGCACCTTGCGGGCCGTCGGAAGGAGGGTGTGATGATAGAGGGTGCGCATCGTCGGTTCAGAATCGATGCGAGCTATTTAGAAGATTGAGAGGCGGCGATCCAGGCCCGATTGCTTGACCTGATTACTTGCCGGCCGTGTTGTAGATGGACTTGACCAGTTCCGTGAGGGTCACGCCGATCTTGTCGCCCGAGGTGATGACCACTTCGCCTTTGGCGATCAGGACGTCATTGGCAAAGATTGTCACGGGGTCCGAGGTTTTCTGTTCCAGTTCCACCACGGCGCCGCGGCCGAGTTTCAGGAGCTGGTTGACGCGCAAGTTCGCCTGGCCAAGGACGACGGAAATGTCGACGTCGACGTTGTAAATCGCCTGGTGCGAGTCTTCTTGGTCTCTGTCGGCCATACGTTCCACCTGCTCGGGCCACTATGCGCCGCGACCCACATACCAGCAAGAGCCGCGCCTCGCGCATAAGAGGCCGATTTCACCTTAAAGTTCTAATGGTTAAGAAGCTCTTTAGGTGCGCGGCCCCGAAAAGTGGAACCCGCTGCCGGCGAACGCCGGCATTCAAAAAAAAGCGCGCCTTCGCGCGCGGCGGGCAAGGCCGCGCACAATTCAAGATACGGCCGTCAGGCCGTACGAAGCTCGAGCGCCGCGGCCATGAGCTGCTTGGTGTAAGGGTCTTGAGGGCTTGAGAAAATCTGCTGCGACGGCCCGCTTTCGCGCACTTTCCCGTCCTTCATGACGATTACTTCGTTGGCTAGGGCGCGGACCACCCTTAGGTCGTGGCTAATGAAAAGATAGGCGAGGCCATATTTGGCCTGGAGCATCCGCAACAGATCGACGATCTGCGCCTGGACCGACACGTCGAGCGCACTGGTGGGTTCGTCCAGCATCAGGAACTTGGGTCGCAGCACCATGGCTCTCGCGATGGCGATTCTCTGGCGCTGGCCGCCGGAGAATTCGTGCGGATACCGGTCCAGCATGGCCGGATCGAGGCCCACGTCCCGGAGCCCCTCGGCCACTTGGTCGCGCCGCTCGGCGGGCGTTCCGATACCGTGGATAACAAGGCCCTCGCCGACGATTTCACCGATGGTCATGCGCGGGCTCAACGATCCGAACGGATCCTGGAATACGACCTGCATGTCGCGGCGCAGGGGTCGCAGCTCGTTGCGCTTCAGTCCGTCCGTGCGCGCCCCCCGGAACCGGATCTCTCCGTCGCTCGCGATGAGGCGCAACAGCGCAAGTCCCAAAGTGGTCTTGCCCGAACCGCTTTCACCCACAACGCCCACGGTGTCGCCGGCTTTCACCGACAGCGTCACACCGTCTACAGCTTTGATGTGGTCGACGGTGCGGCGGATAAGGCCGCGTTTGATGGGGAACCAGACCTTGAGATTGTCCGCTCCCACGACTTCCGGCGCGTCCACGACGGGCGCCGGAGGTTCACCCCTCGGCTCCGCCGCCACGAGGTGTTTGGTGTAGGCGTGCTGCGGGCTGTTGAACACGGTCTCCACGTCGCCCTGCTCCACGACCAGGCCGTCTTTCATCACGCACACCCGGCCGCCGAGTTTGCGCACGATGGCAAGATCATGAGTGATGAACAGCAGCGCCATGCCGAGGCGGCGCTGGAGGTCTTTCAAGAGCTCGAGGATTTGCGCCTGGATGGTGACATCGAGCGCCGTGGTCGGTTCGTCGGCGATGAGAAGGTCCGGACCCAGCGCGAGCGCCATGGCGATCATCACGCGCTGGCGCTGCCCGCCTGAAAGCTCGTGCGGCAGAGCGGAAAGCCGGTTCTCGGCTTCCGGGAGGCCCACGAGGCTCAAGAGTTCGAGCACGCGCGTGCGCCGCGCGTCACCATCGAGGCCCGCGTGCACCTCCAGCACTTCGCCGACCTGCTTCTCGATATTGTGCAGCGGGTTGAGCGAGGTCATGGGTTCCTGGAACACCATGCCGACGCGATTGCCGCGAATTTCACGCATGACGTTTTCGGGCGCGCCGACGACCTCTACGCCCTTGAACTTGATGCTGCCTTTCGGGTGGCGAGCCCTCGGATAGGGCAGAAGACGTAGGATGGAAAGCACGGTGACGGTCTTGCCGCTGCCGCTTTCGCCGACTAGGGACAGGGTTTCGCCCTTACGCAGAACGAAAGAGGCGCTCTTGACCGCGGCGACTTCTCCCTCGCCTTGGCCGAAGCTGACGGCGAGGTCGTTGACTTCAAGTAGCGGCGTGTCGGTCATGTAAACGTCTTGCGCGGATCGAGGGCGTCGCGAATCGCTTCGCCGACGAAAATCAGAAGCGTGAGCATCCCAGCGATGACGAAGAAGCCCGTCAGACCCAGCCAGGGCGCCTGCAGGTTCTCCTTGCCTTGGCGCAACAGCTCGCCGAGGGAGGCGGAGCCCGGCGGCATGCCGAGGCCGAGGAAATCGAGCGACGTGAGGGCTACGACCGCGCCCGAGATGATGAACGGCAGGAAGGTGACGGTCGCAACCACCGCATTGGGTAGGATGTGCTTGGCCATCACCGCCGTGTCGTCCATGCCGAGCGCCTTGGCCGCGCGCACATAGTCGAGATTGCGCGCTCTTAGAAATTCGGCGCGCACGACCGGAACCAACGCCGTCCAACTGAACAGCAGCAACACCAGGAGCAGCGTCCAGAAGCCGGGGATCACGATCGATGAGACGATGATGAGAATGAAAAGTTGCGGGAGGCCGCCCCAGATCTCGATGAACCTTTGGAACACGAGATCGAGCCAACCGCCGAAATAGCCTTGCACGGCGCCGGCGGCGACGCCGATCACCGTCGAGACCACCGTTAGCGCGATGGCAAACAGCATCGACAGGCGGAACCCGTAAATCAGTCGCGCCAGCACGTCGCGGCCCTGGTTGTCGGTGCCGAGAAAGTGACGTGCCGACGGCGGCGACGGTGCGGGCTGGCCCAGATTGAAATCGACGGTGCGGTAGTCGTAGGGGATGAGCGGTTCGATGATCCATCCGTCGGCGGTGATTAAGTCGCGCAAGTAGGGGTCGGTGTAGTCCGCCGGCGTTTCAAAGATGCCGCCGAACGCCGTCTCCGGGTAGTTGCGAACCACGGGGACGTAGAGGTTGCCCTTGAAGCTGACCAATAGCGGGCGGTCGTTGGCGATGAACTCGGCCAATAGGCACAGCACGAACAGCGCCGTGATGATGATGAACGACCAAAAGCCGCGGCCGTTTGCGCGGAAATTGATCCAACGGCGGCGGTTGAGGGCGGAAAGGCGATCCGTGAGGTTGCTCATGTAGCGCGCGCCTCGAAGTCAATGCGAGGATCGACTACGTGGTAAGCCAGGTCGCTGACGAGATTGAGCAGAAGACCGATGATGGAAAAGACGTAGAGCGTGCCGAAGATCACCGGATAGTCGCGGTCGAGGATCGCCTGATATCCGAGGAGGCCTAAGCCATCCAGCGAGAAGATCACTTCGATCAGCAGCGAGCCCGTGAACAGCATGCCAACCAGGGTTGCGGGAAAGGCCGCGATCACGATCAGCATCGCGTTGCGGAAAACATGCCCATAGAGCACGCGGTTCTCCGTGAGGCCCTTGGCCTTCGCCGTCAGGACGTATTGCTTGTTGATTTCCTCCAAGAAGGAATTCTTGGTGAGCATGGTGAGCGAAGCGAAGCCGCCGATCACCATTGCGAGCACGGGAAGCGTGAGATGCCAGAAGTAGTCCAAGATCTTGCCGCCGAGCGAAAGCTGATCCCAGTTCTCCGACGTGAGACTCCGCAAGGGGAACCAGTTGAAATAGCTTCCTCCGGCGAACAGCACGATCAGGAGAATCGCGAACATGAAGCTCGGCACGGCGTAACCGACGACGATGACATAGGACGTCGAAATGTCGAACCGGGTGCCGTCGCGGACGGCCTTGGCGATACCCAACGGAATCGACACAACGTAAATGATCAGCGTCGACCAGAGGCCTAGGGAGATCGAGACCGGCATCTTTTCAAGGATAAGGTCGCCCACGTCGATGGTGCGATAGAAGCTCTCGCCCAAATCGAACACCACGTAGTTTTTCATCATCAGGAAATAGCGTTCGTGGGCCGGCTTATCGAACCCGAACTGCCGCTCGATCGACTTGATGAACTCGGGGTCGAGCCCTTGCGCGCCGCGATAGGCGCTGTTCGAACTGCTGGTGGCCACGCGGACTGTGTCGGCGCCGCCCCCCGATATGCCGGTCATTCCCCCTGGCTCGATGCCGCGGATCTGGGCGAGCACTCGTTCCACCGGGCCGCCGGGGGCGACCTGAACGATCATAAAATTGAGCGTGATGATGCCGAACAGGGTCAGCGGGATCAGCGCGAGGCGTCGGAGGATGTAGGAGAACACGGTTGGCGGAGTTCCCGTCTGAACGTCAGGCCCAGCGGCGGGCGATCTGGAAGATGACCACGCCGGCTAGGCACAGGGCTACGGCTATCATAACCCACGGAACCGGTCCTTTGTCTCGGGAGCCGCCGTCACTTTCCGGGTGTGAAGGGGTTGCAGGCTTCCCGCACGTGACGCCTTCGGCGGCCGATGTCCACGCCAAGGCGGCTGCTGCCGCGAAAACGATTGCCCTCATGCCAAGAGCCAAGAGAACCTCACCCGTGGTACCGCTCCCGAGATTACGTGCGTCGGAATCGGCGCGCCGCGAGGAAGCCCACGACAAGGACCACGAGCGCCGCGAGGGCCAGCATCATCGTGGATGGGCCGCCGCCTGTATCTTGCGGGACGGCGCGGCTTTTCATGATTTCGGCGAATTTCGCGGCTTTGTCGGCGTCGTACCACCAAGTGGCGGGATTCGGCCCGTCATTTGGGGTCACTTCCGGCCGGCCGAGCTTGTTCCAGTAAGCCCACCAGATCTCGGGTTCCACATACGCCGGAATGACATAGTGATTCCATAGAAGGATGCGGTCGATCGCATGGGCATGGGCGAGCTGGGTCGCCCGCGACTGCGCCTTGGTGAGCTCTTCGATGATGGCATCGATTGCCGGGTTCTTGATCCCGATCCAGTTTTCGCTGCCCTGATTGTCGGCCGCCGCCGACCCCCACATCTCGCGTTGTTCGTTCCCCGGTGAATCGCTCTGGCCGCCCCAATAGGGCAGCTCACCCATCACCATGTCGAAGTCGAATTCGTTCATCCGGTTCAGGTACTGCGTCGGATCGACAATCCGGATGCGGCCTTTGATGCCGAGACGCTCGAGGTTGAGGAGGTAGGGACCGATCCACTTCTCATAGAGAGGTAGGTGGATGAGGAACTCGAACTCGAAGGGAGTTCCCGTCTTCGTATTGATGAGCGCGCCGCTCTTCAATTCCCAGCCCGCCTCTGCGAGCAGTTTCTGCGCCACGAGCAAGTTGTCTCGGAGCGCACCTCCGCTTTCGGTACGCGGTGGCTTGAATTCCGTGGTAAACACTTCGTCCGGGATTTGACCGCGGAAGCGTTCGAGAAATGCGAGTTCTTCGCCTTTCGGTATGCCGGTCGCGGCGATGTCAGAGCCCTGCCAGTAGCTTGAGAACGGAGCCATCAGGCCGTAAGCGACCGTGCGGTTCGTGCCGTCGAAGTCGAAGGCGAGGGACAGCGCTTTGCGGACCTTGATGTCCGAGAAAATCGGGCGACGGATGTTCAGGACGAAAGGATGTTTCTCGTCGGGCTGGCCGTCGCTGAAGCCTTCTTTTACGAGGGCGCCGGCTTCTACAAGGCTTGCATCATAACCTGTGGCCCACCGAGTGGAATCGGACTCGCCGCGCATATCGAGCGAACTGTTGGTGAACGCTTGAAAAGCGACGTCGTCGTCACGATAGTAGTCGAAGCGCAGTTCATCGAAGTTGAACACGCCTTTGAGAAGCGGCAGGTCCTTGCCCCAGTAGTTGGGGTCGCGCTTGAGCACGTAGTAGCGGCCGGCCTCGAAGCGGTCGATCTTGTAAGGCCCGCTCGCCACCGGAACGTCGAGGGTGACTGCCTCGAAGTCGCGGCCTTCCCAGAATTTCTTACTCAGCACCGGAAGCTCGCCCATGATGAGGGGGAGCTCGATGTTCTTGTCATCCTTGAAATGGAATTTGACTGTGCGTTCGCCGGATTTTTCGACGCGCGTGACCTCGCCCCAATAGAGCTTGTACCGCGGGTGGCCCTTCGCCATGAGAGTCTCGAAAGAGAAGATGACGTCGTCGACGGTGATCGGACTGCCGTCACTGAAGTGCGCTCGGGGCCGAATGCTGTATTCGATCGACATGCGGTCGGGCGCGACCTCGATCGTTTCGCAGATCAGGCAGTACCAGGTGCCCGACTCGTTGGCCGATCGCACCGTCAGCGCTTCGTTGAAGTACATATAGTTGGCGGCGCCGATGTAATGGATGATGCCCGGGTATGGCTTGTTTCCCTTGAACGCGAAGGCGTTGAAGCTGTCGAAGGTGCCAATGGCCGCTCGGGTCAGCATGCCGCCCTTTGGGGCATCGGCGTTGTGATAGCTGAAGGGTGTGTCCGCTGGATACTGTGGCTCGCCGTAGATCGAGATTCCATGCACCGGCTTGCCGGTGACGAGGGCGTGTGCGGGTGCTCCGCCCAGCGCCAGGAGGGCAGCCAATGTGGCGACGGATGCGCGCATGGGGATCTCCGCTATTTGCCGGCGCTTCGGGCGGCGTCGACCTTGGCGGCTTTCGCAGGATCGACCCACCACGTCGTGATATCCGGGCCTTGCAACGGCACCGTCGCGGGATGGCCGAATTTATTCCAATAGGCGTGGCGGATCTGACCCGCCGTCAGTTCCGGCACCGCGTACCAGTTCCACAGCAGCACGCGATCCAAGGCGCGGACGTGCGTCACCAGGCTCTCGCGCGTCGGCGCGAGAATCAGAGCTTCGATGATCTCATCGATCACCGGATTCTTGATGCCGCCCCAGTTGCGGCTGCCCGGCCGGTCCGCCGCCGCCGAGCCCCAGAATTCGCGCTGCTCGTTGCCCGGCGAGACGCTCTGCGCCGGCACGCCGACGATCATGTCGAAGTCGAACTCGTTCAGGCGGTTGAGGAGCTGGGTCGTGTCGATCACCCGCAGTGTCCCCTTGATCCCAAGACGTTCGAGGTTTTGGAGATAGGGATTGATCCAACGCTCAAGGCCCGGTTGCCAGATAATGAATTCGAAGGTGAATGGCTCGCCGGCTTTATTGACCGCTACGCCGTTCTTTACTTCCCAGCCGGCCGCGGTCATGAGGTCGCGGGCCTTCAGGAGATTGTCGCGCAGGTTGCCCGAGCCTGTCGTACGCGGCGGCTGGAACGGTTTGGTGAAGACCTCGTCGGGGATCTTGCCTTTGTATTTGGTGAGGATCGCAAGCTCCTCGCCCTGCGGCAGGCCCGTCGCTGCCAGCTCAGAGCCCTGGAAATAGCTTGTCATCGGAGCGTATTGGCCAAAGGCGATGGTCTTGTTGAGAGAGTCGAAGTCGAAGGCGAGTGCCAGCGCCTGACGCACGCGCACGTCCTGGACTTTCGCGCGCCGCAGGTTCATCACGAAGCCTTGTCCGTTGTCCGGCAGCTCGTCTCGGAACTCCTCTTTCATCATCAGGCCGGAGTCGATCACCTTCTGGTCGTAGCCCGTCGCCCAGCGCAGCGCCGTGTTCTCCGTGATGTGGTCGTACTGATAGGCCTTGAAGGCCTCGAAGGCGACCTCATCGTCGCGGTAATAGTCGAGGCGGATTTCGTCGAAGTTGTGTGTGCCCTTGGTGACGACGAGATCCTTGCCCCAGTAATTCGGATCGCGGCGCCAGACGATGAACCGGCCCTGCTCGAAGCTCGCGATCTTGTAGGGACCGGAGCCAACCGGAATGTCGAGGGTGGTCGCCTCGATCCCGCGCTTCTCCCAATAGGCTTTGCTGATGACCGGAAGCTGACCCATGATCAGCGGCAGCTCGGCGTTGTCCGTGCTTTTGAATGTGAAGCGCACTTTGCGCGGCCCGGTCTTCTCGACCTTCGCCACGTCACCCCAGTAGAGCTTGTAAAGAGGAAGGCCTTTGCCCATCAGCGTTTCGAAGCTGAAGATCACATCCTCGGGCGTGACGGGCTTCCCGTCGTGGAACTTCGCCTCGGCGCGCAGGGTGTATTCAAGCCAGGAGCTG
Source organism: Fidelibacterota bacterium (assembly GCA_945903705.1). Lineage (GTDB taxonomy): Bacteria > Pseudomonadota > Alphaproteobacteria > Rhodospirillales > Rhodospirillaceae > SHVO01. Next base: position 10,608 of record CAMDOZ010000035.1, read on the forward strand.
TCCGGCGCGAGCTCCATGGTCTCGCAGAGCAGGCAATACTGTGTGAACGGCTCGTTCGCGCCCTGGACCGTCAGCCCTTCGTTGAGAAATCCGTTGGAGCCGAGATAGAGGAAGCCCCCCGCCGGCGTGCCCTTCATCGAGAAGGGATTGAAGGTGTCGAAGGTCGAAAGTCCCGGCATGCGCAAGCGGCCACCCTTGGGCGCGTTCGCGTTCACATAATCGAACACTTGCGTGGGGCCGTATTTCGCTTCCCCGTGCAGCGCCATCGCATGAACCGGCTTTCCGCGCACAACCGCGTCTGCGGGCGCGGACGCAAGAACGGCCACCGCCGCACCAATCACTGCAAGCACACGGTTCATCTTCCGCTCCTCCTCGAGAAATTCTCTAAACGGCTGGCTCGCCTCGAAGTGCTGCAAGCGCCGCCGCGTGGACCCGGGCGTCGCCGCAGGCCAGCACCCGGCCATGGACGGTCGTCTCCGACTCTAGGGCCAACGGGTCCCCATTCCAATCGGTGATGCGTGCGCCGGCCCCTTCCAGGACGGGCGCTACGGCTGCGTAATCATGTAACTTTAGGCCGGCTTCGCAGGCCATGTCGGTCCAGCCCGAGGCCACCATCCCGTAATGATAGCAGTCCGTGCCGCCGAATCTCGCTTGCCGGACAGCGCTTTTGAGCCGTTCGAACGGGGCTTTGTGCGCGCCGGCAAATCCATTGAGCGAGGTGGCGTAAAGCGCCGCATCGCCCAAACGCGCGCAAGCGCGCACCCGCGCCGGCGCTCCATTGAGTGTCGTCGGAACCCCGGCACCGCCCAGCCAACGCTCTTTGAGGGCGGGATGATTGATGCAGCCGAGATACGGCACGGCGTTTGTAACATTGCGCCGCCACAGACCGATCAATGTACCGAACAGCGGCACGCCGTTGATGAAGGACTTGGTGCCGTCGATGGGATCGAGGATCCACAGCCATTCGGCTTCGAAGCGTTCGACGCCATGCTCTTCGCCGATGATGCCGTGATCCGGGAAGGCCTTTCGGATCAACTCGCGCATGGAGGCTTCCGCGTCCCGGTCCGCGGCGGTCACCGGGGTCGCGTCGGGCTTTGCGTCGATCGCGATGGTCTTGCGGAAGTGCGAAAGCGCAATCGCCCCGCTGGCGTCAGCGAGGCGATGAAAAAGGGCGACGCAGGTTTTTGCGAAACCTTCGTCGCCCATATGTGAAGGGACGATTTACTTTGCGGCGGGTGCGGCGTCGGCGGGTGCGGCTTCCGCCGGAGCGGCTTCAGCGGCAGCTTCCACCGCCGGCAGCGCCGGGGCGTTCGGCGTATTGTCCATCAGGAACTTGATCACCGCGGCGCGTTCATCGGCCTTCTTGAGGCCGGCGAAATTCATGGTGCCCTTCGGCGCCAGGCGCTTCGGGTTCTCGAGATAGTCGTCGAGCTTCTCATAGGTCCAGTTGCCGCCGATGGCCTTCAGGGAGTCGCTGTATTTTGCAAAGCTGGCTTCCGAGGCCACGGTGCGGCCGGCGATGCCATGCAGGCTCGGGCCGGTCATCGGCTTCGCGACGTCCGCCACCGTGTGGCAGGAGGTGCACTTGCGGAAGCCCGCGGCGCCGGCTTCGGTGCTGGCGAGGGCGATCATGGGAATGATGTTCGGGCGCTGAGCTTCGGCGCCGGCATCGGCGGTCGCCACCGCGGCCACTTCCGGCACTTCCACCGGATATCCAAAAGTCTCCACCGTCTGATGCTCCGGCATGATCAGGCCGCCGATGATGTTCACGCCCAGGACAGCCAGGAAGGCCAGCCAAAAGGCGCTTACGACGGCTTGAAAGGTCCGGTTGTCCAGAAAGCTCATTTAAAAGGTCCCCGCGTCAGAATTTGCGATCTGAATAGTCGGTCTGGGGCAAAATCTCAATATGAATCAAAGTCCCAGGCCAGGTTTCGGTCCCCGTCGCGGCGGCCCATAACCTCTTGGAACATAGGCCTTACTCGGGTATGCCCTAAGCCCTTCAGCCCTCGGATTTAATCTCGAATAGACCCCCATATGCCCGCCCTGGTCGTCATTCCGGCCCGTCTTGCCGCCACCCGCCTACCCAACAAGCCCCTCGCCATGATCGGCGACGCGCCCATGATCGTTCATGTCTGGCGCCGGGCCGTCCAAGCCAATGCCGGCCCGGTGATCGTCGCCGCGGGCGACCGGGAAATCGCAGACGCCATCAAAGCGGCCGGCGGCGAAGCCGTTCTCACCGACCCCGCTCTTCCGTCCGGGAGTGACCGGGTCCATGCGGCGGCCGAGATCTACGATCCCCAAGGGAAGTTCGACGTGGTGGTCAACGTGCAGGGCGACCTGCCGACCCTCGAGCCGAAACTGGTCGCGGCCTCCGTCACGCCGCTGGCCAATCCGGTCATCGACATCGCCACCGTCGTCGCGCGCATCACGATCCCGGAAGAGCTCAATGACAACGCCGTGGTGAAAGCGGCGCTGTCGCTGGAGCCGGGTGCAACGGTGGGCCCAGCGCTCTACTTCAGCCGCAACCTCATTCCGTCGGGCCCCGGCGATCACTATCACCATATCGGCATCTATGCGTTCCGGCGCGCGGCCCTTCGCCGCTTTGTCACGCTAAAGCCGACGGCGTTGGAGTTGCGCGAACGGCTCGAGCAATTGCGCGCCATCGAGAATGGCATGCGCATGGCCGCGGCCCTCGTGGACACCATCCCGCTCGGCGTCGATACGCCCGCCGATCTTGAGCGCGCGCGCCGCCTCCTCGGATTCTGAAAAATGCCCGCTGCGAAACCGCGCGCGCGGCCAGAAAAAGTGGAACCCGGTTTTTCGTCCGGCCGCGCGCCGACAAAAAAAGCGAACAACCTGATCGCGTTTCAGGGCATGCCGGGGGCCTACTCGCACCTTGCCTGTCAGGCGCAGTTCCCGCGCATGGACGTGCTGCCCTGCGCGCAATTCGAAGACGCCTTCCTCGCCGTGCAGAAAGGCCGCGCGCGGCTCGCGATGATTCCCGTCGACAATTCACTCGCCGGCAGAGTCGCCGACATTCACCGCCTGCTGCCGCATTCGGGCCTCCACATCGTCGGCGAACATTTTGAGCGGGTGAACCACCACCTGCTCGCGATCCCCGGCGCCAGCCTGAAAACGGTCAAGACCGTGTTCAGCCATGTGCATGCGCTGGGCCAATGCCGCGAGTATATGCGCAAGAAAAAGCTGACCGCGGTCGTTGCCGCCGATACCGCCGGCGCCGCGCGCGACATCGCCGAGCTCGACGATCCGAGTGTCGGCGCGATCGCGTCGAAGCTCGCGGCCAAGATCTACGGCCTCAAATCGCTGGCCTCGAACATCGAGGACGCCGATCACAACACCACGCGCTTTCTCATCATGTCGCGCGAACCCGCCCACGTGCGGCCGAAAAAGGGCGTGAAGTACGTGACCACGCTGGTGTTCCGCGTGCGCAACGTCCCCGCCGCGCTCTACAAGGCGCTTGCCGGCTTCGCCACCAACGGTGTCAACCTGACTAAGCTCGAGAGCTATATGGTGGGCGGACATTTCGCCGCAACCCAGTTCTACGCCGACGTCGACGGCCACCCGAAAGACCGCTCGCTGACGCTTGCGATGGAGGACTTGGCGTTCTACTCAAAGGAAGTGAAAGTGCTGGGGACCTACCCCGCGCATCCGTTCCGCTCTCAATAACTAACTTTCGTCCCGCCAGCCTTCGATCAGCCAGCGGGAGATGGACGAGCGGTGCGGAAGAAGTAACGACCCGGCGCCGCTCTCTGCCGCGCGTACTTCGGCGCGGCTGAACCACCGGCAGTCTTCCAGCTCGTGCGTATCGCGCGTGATCTCGGTCGTCAGCGCCTCGCCGCGAAAACCCAGCATCAGCGACGACGGGAATGGCCACGGCTGTGAGGCGAGATAGCGCACGGCGCCCACCTTCACGCCGGTCTCCTCCGCCACCTCGCGCCGCACGGCGTTCTCGAGATCTTCGCCGGGTTCCACAAATCCGGCGATGGTCGAGAATTGTCCGGGCCGCCACTCCGCTTTACGCCCCAGAAGGCATTGCTCACCCTTCGTGATCAGCATGATCACCGCCGGGTCGCTGCGCGGGAAAGTCCGGTGCGCGCAGGCTTCATCGGTGCAGGTGCGGCTGTGGCCGGATTCCGTCGGGCGCGTGCGCGCGCCGCACCGGCTACAGTGAGGATGGTTCTGGTGCCAGATGGCCATGGCGCGCGCATAGACCAGAAGCGAGGCTTCGTGTCCGGGCAGGATCGTCGCGAACTCGCGCAAACCTGCGAACGTGCCGCCGAGATCGGGCGGCGTTTCACTGGGCGCTAGCGCGAGGGCGAACCACGGCGTCTCCTTCGCAAGGCCAAGGAAAATCACCGTCGGCGCGCCGCCATCGAGCTTGGTCAGGATTTCCGGACCGAAGACGTGCGGACGCATGTTCGCATCCACGGGATGCGTCTCCTTCCACACCGGAAGGAATTGTGCGGCCGTGCTGTCCGCCAGCCGGCGCATGTCCGCGTCTTTGCCGCGCAGGTGTTCGGCGCGATCGATGGGGGAGTCGGTGTAGGTCAGCGCCAAGGCTACGCCTGCGATAAGTGTGTTACGCCCGGTGGTAAGGGTGTCCTGCCAGTATACTCTGGGCGCGGTAGATCTGCTCGGCCAGCATCGCGCGCACCAGCATGTGCGGCCAGGTGAGGGCGCCGAAGGACATCACCAGATCGGCTTTCTTGCGCACGCTTTCGTCGAGGCCGTCCGCACCGCCGATGATGAACCCGACCGTGCGCACGCCGTCGTCGCGCCAGCGGCCCAGGCGGGCGGCAAAGGCCTCGCTGGCCTCCGACCGGCCGCGCTCGTCCAGGGCGACGATGCGCGCGCCTTGCGGCACGGCAGCCACCAGGGCCTCGCCCTCGCGAGCCCGGCGCACATCGACCGCCAGGTCTTTCTTGATTTCGATTTCCTTCAGATCCACGCGCCACGGGAGACGCGCGAGGTAACTCTCATAAAGATCGCGCTCGGCTCCGGCCTTGGCCTTTCCGACGGCGGCGATGACGATATGGAGCGCGCCCGTGTTCAGGCGCGCTTCGCCGGCTTCTTTGTCGGCGCGGGCGAAGTCCAGATGCGCTCGATCTGATAGAAGGTGCGCACTTCGGGCCGGAAGAGATGCACCACGACGTCACCGGCGTCGATCAGCACCCAGTCGCCGTATTTCTCGCCTTCGGTCAGCGCTTTCACGCCCAGCTCTTTCAGCTTGCTGACCAGATGCTCGGCCATGGCCGACACCTGACGCGCCGATGTGCCCGAGGCAATGATCATGCGGTCGGCGATGCTGGTCTTTCCAACGAGATCGATGGTGAGGATGTCCTGCGCTTTGTCGTCGTCGAGCGAGGCGAGAATGGCGCCGACCATGGTGTCCAGATCGGGCAAGTCTTGGGTCTTGGGGATGGTCGTCTCCTTAGTGTTTCGCGCGAAGTGCTGTGGCCGAGGCCGGGTGGCGTCGCATGGCGATATAGGTCCAGGCAGGCGCCGTATTGCGCCAGAGCGAGGCTGTCCGCGCCTGGCCGAAACGCTTGGCTGCCGCACCGGCCAACGCTTTGTAAGAATAAGGACTACGGTCGAAGACCGCAACGCGCACGGCCTTAAATATGTGCGTCCAGCGCCACCACTGTGGCATTTGTGCAAGATTGTCGGCGCCCACGAGCCAAACGAACGAGAGGTTGGGATAGCGTTTGGCGAGAAGGGCAAGGGTACGCGCAGTGCGTGTCGTCCCGAGGCGCCGTTCCACGTCCGTCACCACGATTTTCGGATGCGCGGCCATGGTGCGGGCGCCGGCCAGGCGTTTGTCTAAGGAGGCCATCCCGCCCGCACTTTTCAAAGGATTCTGCGGGCTCACCAGCCACCACACCTGATCGAGGCGTAGGCGTTTCAAGGCCTCGCGGCTCACATGCAGATGGCCCTCGTGCGCGGGATTGAACGAGCCGCCGAGCAAGCCGATGCGCAGCCTTCGCCGGTCCCCCAAGGGCGGGAGGTCACGACCTAATCTGGCCGTCACCGCGCACCTTATATTTGAAGGTCGTGAGTTGCTCGACGCCGACGGGTCCGCGCGCATGCATCTTGCCGGTGGCGATGCCGATCTCGGCGCCCATGCCGAACTCGCCGCCGTCGGCGAACTGAGTCGAGGCATTGTGCATGACGATGGCGCTGTCGAGCGCATCCATGAACCGTTCCGCGGCAGCAACGTCCTCGGTGATGATCGCTTCCGTATGCTCCGAGCCATGGGTGACGATGTGACTCACCGCATCGTCCAGGTCCTTCACCGTCTTCACGGCAAGGATGGCGTCGAGATACTCCGTATCCCAGTCGGCGTCGCTCGCGGGTTTTACGCGTGCGTCGAGTTTCGCGACGGCGGCATCGCCGCGCAGCTCGCAGCCGGCCTTGGCCAGATCGTCAAGGATCGGCGGCAGGATCATTGCTGCAACCGCTTCGTCCACCAGCAGCGTCTCCGTTGCGCCGCAAATCCCCGTGCGCCGCATCTTGGCGTTGAGCACGATCCTCCGCGCCTTCGCCGGGTCCGCCTTGCTGTGTATGTAAGTGTGACACAGGCCGATAAGGTGCTGGAACGTCGGCACGCGGCTCTCGCGCATGACGCGGTCCACCAGCGACTGGCCGCCGCGCGGTACGATCACATCGATGTATTTGGTCATGGTCAGCATCTCGCCCACGGCGGCGCGGTCCGTTGTCGGCACCATCTGAATCGCGGCGAGCGGGATGCCCGCCGCCTTCAACCCGTCTTGGAGGCACGCGAGAATCGCCTGCGAGGAGTGAAAGCTCTCGGAGCCTCCCCGCAGGATGCAGGCGTTGCCGGCTTTCAAACAGAGACCGCCGGCGTCGGCTGTCACATTGGGGCGCGATTCATAGATGATGCCGATCACGCCTAATGGAGTCCGCACGCGTTGGATCACCAATCCATTGGGCCTCGTCCATTCTTCCATCACATGGCCGACGGGATCCTTGAGGGTTGCGATCTCTTCCAAACCTTTGGCCATTGCCGCGATGCGCGATTCGTTCAATTCCAGACGGTCCATGAGTGCGGGCGTCAGGTTCTTTGCCCGTGCCGCCGCCATGTCCTTGGCGTTCTCGGCTTTGATTTTTTCGGCGTTCGCGCGAATGGACGCCGCCGCGGCGCGCAGCGCTGTGTTTTTCGTGTCGGTGTCGGTCTTCGCCAGGGCCCGGCCGGCCGCGCGCGCGGCTCTGCCGATCTCACTCATCAGCGCCGTGATATTGTCTTGAGCTTGCCCGTCCATCGTCAGAACCCGAACACCAAGTCGTCACGGTGAATCACTTCACTGCGGCCGCGGTAGCCCAGAAGGTTCTCGATTTCGTCGGACTTATGTCCCTTGATCAGGCGCATGTCGGCGGCGGAATACGCGGTAAGGCCCTTCCCGACGATCTGCCCGTCCTTGGTGCGTACTTCGACCGCATCGCCGCGCTCGAAGTCGCCGGAGACTTCCGCGACGCCGGCGGGCAGCAAGCTCTTTCCGCTTTTCAGCGCCGCGATGGCGCCGTCATCGACGACGACAATGCCGCGGGTTTGTACGTTGCCCGCGATCCAGCTTTTGCGTGCGCTGCGCGGCTCGGCCGCCGGAAGGAACCAGCTGCAGCGGCCGCCGTCTTCCAGCGCGCTCAAGGGATGCATCGGTTTTCCGGGCGCGATGGCCATGCGGCAGCCGGCCGCCATGCAGATCTTCGCGGCCATGATCTTGGTCACCATGCCGCCCGAGCCGACGCCGGTGGTAGTCACGCCGGCCATGGCTTCCACCTGCGGCGTGATTTCGCGCACTTCGGGAACCAGTTGGGCATTTGCGTTGAGGCGCGGATCGGCGGTGTAGAGGCCGTCGATGTCGGACAGAAGCACCAGCGTGTCCGCGCTGATCATTTGAGCGACGCGGGCGGCGAGGCGGTCATTGTCGCCGAACCGGATTTCGGCCGTCGCGACGGAATCGTTTTCATTGATGACCGGAATGGCGCGCAGCGTGAGCAGGGTATCGAGTGTGTTGCGGGCGTTGAGGTAGCGGCGGCGGTTCTCGGTGTCGTCCAGGGTGATCAGCACCTGGCCCACGGTGATACGGTGGCGATCGAGCGAGCTTTGATAGGCGTGGGTCAGGCGCATCTGACCGGTCGCGGCCGCCGCCTGCTTCTCTTCGAGGCGCAGTTTCCGGCCGCGCATGCCGAGCGGACCGCGGCCGATGCCGATCGCGCCCGAAGTCACAATCACCACTTCCTGGCCGCGGGCATGAGCGCGGGCGATGTCGTCGCACAGGGCATCGAGCCAGGCTTGATGCAGCGTGCCGGTCTCTTCGTTCACAAGCAGGGCCGATCCGATCTTGACCACCAGACGCTTGGCGGTCGCGACCGGCGACGTCGCTCCATTCGCGTGAATGTGAGCGCCGACGTTGGTCACGGGCGCCAGCTCCCATCGCCTTGGTTCGCTTCGGTTTCGATATCGTCGTCGTCTTCCAGGTCGCGGGGATCGGTCCCGGGATCTCGCGCCTTCTCGACGATTTTCGCGAGCGCGCGCAGCATCTCCTCGCGGCCTTCGCCCGACACGCCTGAAAGCAGGAGCGGTTTCTTGCGGCTCGCTTTCGCCAGGGCGGCGTATTTCTCCTCGCGGAGTTCGGTCGTAAGCGCGTCGATCTTGTTGAGTGCGACGATTTCTTTTTTGCGCGTGAGACCGCCACCATAGGCTTTCAGCTCGCCGCGCACGGTCCTGTAGGCCGCCGCCACGTCCTCTTCGGTGCCGTCAACCAGATGGAGAAGAACCGCACAGCGCTCGATGTGACCTAAGAATCGATCGCCGAGGCCGGCACCTTCATGGGCGCCTTCGATCAATCCGGGAATATCGGCAATGACGAATTCAAGCTCGCCCACTTTGGCGACGCCAAGATTGGGGTGCAGCGTCGTGAACGGGTAGTCCGCGATTTTCGGCCGCGCGCGCGTCACGGTCGCAAGGAACGTCGACTTTCCGGCGTTGGGCAAACCGACGAGGCCCACGTCGGCGATGAGCTTGAGGCGCAGCCACACCCAGGCTTCCGGCGCGATCTGTCCGGGGTTGGCATAGTCGGGCGCCTGGTTCGACGGACCCTGGAAGTGCGTGTTGCCGAAACCGCCGTTGCCGCCGCGCAAAAGCGTGATGCGGTCGCCGTCCCTCGAAAGATCGGCGAGAACTTCCTCGCGGTCCTCCGACAGGATTTCCGTTCCCACGGGCACTTTGACGACAAGGTCGGCGCCGTCTTTGCCGGTGCAGTTCGAACCTTTGCCGTTCTCACCGCGCTCGGCCTTGAAGTGCTGATGATAGCGGAAGTCGATCAGCGTGTTCAGGTTGCGTGCCGCTTCGAAAACGATGTCGCCGCCGTCGCCGCCGTCGCCGCCGTCGGGGCCGCCGAACTCGATGAACTTCTCGCGCCGGAATCCGACGCAGCCGTTCCCGCCGTCGCCCGCCTTTAGATAGATCTTTGCTTGGTCCAGGAATTTCATGGCGTTCTTATACCTGTTTCGCCGTCCACGAGTCGCGGGTTAGCTCAAGTTCCACGCCCGGAATCTCTGCGTTTCTGGCAAGGCAGGGATGCAGTCCGCGGCCGGTTTCCACGAACCCAAGCTTGGCCAGCACGCGGCCGGAGGCCTCGTTTTCTACGTAGTGTTGCGACCCAATTCCGGCGAGGCCGAGCCAGCCGAACCCGAAACCGAGAATCGCGCGTGCCGCCTCGGTGGCGTAGCCGAAGCCCCAATAGGACACGCCGATCCAATAGCCGAGCGTGATTTGGCCGCGTTCCGGCGATTCATGCAGTCCGATGCCGCCGATCAGGCGGTTGTGCAGCGTGACCGCAAAGGGAAAGTTTCCGCCGCGGGCGCGCTCTTGGTCGTGTGTGGCGATCCACTCTTCGGCAAGGCCGTTCGGATACGGGAACGGAATTCTCGCCAGCATGCGGGCCACCGCCCAGGCGCCGATCAGCTCGCGCAGGCGCGGCGCGTCGGCGGGCGCATAGGGTCTCAAGGTGAGGCGTTCTGTCTTGATGGAAAGATTGATCATGATTTTTCGCCAATAAAAAAGGAGACGGTTTCCCGTCTCCTTCTTGTCTCGCAACACCGCCGGCAGATGCCGACGGGGCACATCTGCTCTCGCGTTAGCTCGCTTTGGCGGCCGGCTTCGGCATAACCGACACGTAGACGCGGCCCTTGGACGAGGTCTTGAACGACACGTTGCCGTCCGTGAGCGCGAAAATCGTGAAGTCCTTGCCGAGCCCGACGTTCTTGCCGGGATGCCACTTGGTGCCGCGCTGACGGACGAGAATGTTGCCGGCCAGCACGTTCTCGCCGCCGAACTTCTTCACGCCAAGGCGTTTGCCAATCGTGTCGCGACCGTTCGAGGACGAGCCGCCGGATTTCTTATGTGCCATGACTTAATTCCCTTAACTGGCGAAGCCCTTAGGCTTCAGCCTTCTTTGCTGTCTTTTTCGCGGCGGTCTTCTTGGCCGGCTTTGCGTCGCCGTCCGCTTTTGGAGCCGCCTTCTTCGCGGCCTTCGGAGCCGCGGCCTTCTTTTCCTTCGCGGCTTGCGGCGTCGCCGTCACGGCAAGGCCGAGACCCATGTCGGTGATCTTCACGAGCGTCAGATTCTGACGATGGCCGGTGCGGCGGCGATAGTGCTTGCGGCGGCGCTTCTTGAAGATGATTTTCTTCTCGTCGCGGAACTGCTTCACCACGACGGCGGCGACTTTGGCGTCGGCGATCGCGGGCGTGCCGATCTTGTCGCCGAGGGCGAGCACGTTGTCGAACACCACGGTGGCGCCGGCATCGGCTTCCAGCTTTTCCACGGCAATCACGTCGTCTTTGGTGACGCGATACTGTTTGCCGCCCGTCTTGATTACTGCGAACATGATAGACCTTAAGCCAAACGAAAAGGGCGGCCACCGCTCGTGGGCCGCGCCCGGAAGCTGGGGTGAATATACCGCAAGGACAGCCAAGTCAATGGCGATAGGCCGTCCGATCGGGGCGGCTCCGCGGTTTTTATGGAGCTCATTTGTTACCTGTTAACAATGAGTTAGGGGGTAGGCCTCATCCTGGCCGGGAAGCCGTCGCCGGGGCTTCTGGCCGTTTGTGGCCCGATGCGCCCGCCGGCCTTGAACGAGCGAATTAATGGAAGGCTCAACAGGCCCCGAGTCCCCCGATCAAGTCCCGGCCGGTCCGCCGCCGGACCGGCTCTCGCCCGCCGTCATCGAACGCCTGACCGCCGCCGCTGCGATCCTGCGCAAGGCCGAAAAACCGGTGCGCGTCTTGCGCGCCGTCGCCTGGGGCCCCGATGTCGCCCAGCGCTTCTTCGCCGCCAAAGCCAAGGAACTTCCCCAGGTCAGCTATACGCCGCTCGACGCCGCCCCCGTGCATGAGGCGCTGGGCGCCGCACGCGCGCTGATCGACGGTGACGGTCCCGTACAGGCGTGGCTGCACAGATGCACCAATGTGATCGGCGTCGCCGCCGACATGCTCGCGGGCATCGGCACCAAACAGTTCCACATTCAGTCTGTGAACCTCTACGGCTCGCCGCAGGCCGATCTTCTGCAGTGTGACGTGCGCCCGCTCGATCTCGCACGTATGCTCGATTACGTGCTGGGATCGTTCCTCAATCCCAATCTCGACATCAATCTCGATGCCAAGGATACACGCACCTCCACGGCGCAGGAACTTGCGACGCGGATGGGCTCGGTCCTCGGGCGCCACTTCGGCGAAAGCGCGCCGAAGATCGAGATCGTCGATCATCTTTCGTCGAATGCGCTGGCGGGCGCGCGTTATATCCGCATCCGCAAGGACGCCGTGTTCTCCGACCGCGATCTCTCTCAGCTCGTGCAACACGAGGCTTTTGTGCATATCGCGACGTCGTTGAACGGTGCCGCGCAAACTCATTTTCCGTTTCTCGCCGCCGGTCATCCGGGCACGACGCGCACCCAGGAAGGCTTGGCCGTCTTCGCCGAACTCATCTCCGGCGCCATGGATCCCTCGCGCATGCTCAGGCTCGCCGACCGCGTGCTTGCGATTCAAATGTCCATGGACGGCGCCGACTTCCTCGAGCTCTACCGGTTCTTCGGCGATCGGACCCACGATGAATTCAGCGCGTTCGAGAACGCACGACGCATCGTGCGCGGCGGCCTGGTGGAAGGCGGTGGACCTTTCACGAAAGACTCGGTCTATCTCGAAGGCTTGGTGCGCGTGCACAACTTCCTGCGCATCGCCGTGCAGGAAACCCGCGTCGACACCATCCGGCTCCTGTTCGCCGGGAAAATGGACATCGAGGACATGCCGGCCATCACGACGCTCGCCGCGCACGGCCTCTGCGTATTCCCGCAGTTCCTGCCGCCGTGGGCGCGGGACCTGCGCTTCCTCGTCTCCTATATCGCCTATTCGGCGTTCCTCAACCGGATGAACCTCGACCGGGTGCGCGACCATTACCGGGACCTCTTGGCCCGTTGCGCACCGCCTGTGACCGGGCAGGCGAACGGCCCGCCAAAGGCCGGGCCCGCCGCGGGCGTTTGAAGCGCCCGCAAAAGCTGCGGAAATTCAGGTGAATATCCCCAATCGCATCGCCCGAAGCCGCGCTGTTGCGGCGCGCGCCTCCATCGGTTAGGTTCCGGCCCGCCGAAAACACCGCCCTCACATATATAAGAGCGCGTCCTCGCGGAGAGGTGCCAGAGTGGTCGATCGGGCCGGTCTCGAAAACCGGTGTGCCCGCAAGGGTACCGTGGGTTCGAATCCCACCCTCTCCGCCATTTCTCTCCTAAGTATCTGATCTGACTACACGATTTTAGCGCCGAATCTGTCGAGTTTCCTCGCTGGTACAGAACACTGGTACAGCAAGGAGGCTGTGGTGGCGCGTAAGCCCACGAACCTCGTTCGACGTGGCGACGTGTTTTATTTTCGAACGGCGATCCCGAGCCGCATTCGAAAGGCGTTCGCGCGTCTTGAATTCAAAGTCTCATTGAGGACAACTGATCGCGAGCAAGCGACGTTGCGCCAGCGATGGCTCAGCTACCTTTGGGAAGATGTCATTCAGGCGCTTACCGCTATGGCCACGCTGTCACCTGTCCGTATTGACCAAGTAGTCCGCGAATACTTCTCAGAGCAGGTGAACAATTTTGTTCTCCATGCAGAAGAAGGGCCTCGCAACGTCGCGTTTGAGACGGATCGCGAGCTTAGCGACGCGACACAATTCCTTGCCGAGATTCGTGCTCGCATTGGTTCCCGCCAGTATACACCGCTCGATAAGGATACGGCGACGGGCCTTCTCGTAAAATCCGCACTCGACGTACCGCCCGCCGGGTCGGATGTCTTTGACGAAGTCTGTAACAAGACGCTTCGGGCGCGCGCGGAGGCGATCCGAATTTTTGTCGCTCTCCTTCAGGGACGGCATGATGAGGCGCACCCTCGCGATCCGCTATTCATGCAAGGCGCGCCAGTAAGCCGGACCATCAACACGAGTTGGTCTGAGCGGACTCATTTGCTCGAGCATCTCACCGAAACTTATGTGGAAGAGCACAGGAAGTCCTGGGCTGCGAAGACGGTAATCGACAAGGCGCGGGTCCACCGATGGTTCTTAGAAGTGGCGGGAGCAAAGACCCCGGTCACGGACATCACCCCAGACATGATTCGTGAATTCAAATCGCTGCTGCTGAAGCTCCCAGCCAACCTCGTGAAGAAAAAGGCGCTTGATGGTCTACCGCTCCGCGATGCGATCAAAGCTGCCGAAAAGTTGGGGATGCCCAAGTTAAGCCTACGCACGGCAGACAAGTATCTAGGAATGCTAAACTCGTTCTTTCAGTGGGCGTGCGACAACAGCTACCTCACCGTGAACCCGGTAGGTCGCATATCCGTGCCGTTCAAGCGGTCGAAGACAGCGGAAGACGGGCGCTCATATGAGTTAGACCAGCTCAACAAGCTGTTTGCCTCGCCGCTCTACACTGGACATAAATCACCTTCCAGCAGGCAACTGCCAGGCGACGTTCATACGCGAGACGGAAAGTTCTGGATGCCGCTCATCGCGCTGTTCTCAGGAATGCGTTCCGGGGAAATCATTCAGCTTCAGCTTCAAGATGTTCGAAAGATTGAGGAATGCTGGGTGTTCGACGTTAACAAGACCGACGATAAGTCGCTCAAGAATTTGAACAGCATTCGACAAATCCCTATTCACCCCACGCTTGTTGACGTTGGGTTTCTGGCATTTGTTGATGGGTTGCGAGGTAGCCAGCCGAGCAGCGCTCGGCTTTTTTCGGACATCGTATTGGGTAAGCAAGGCGACCCTTCGCACGCTTACTCAAAATACTATGGGCGATATACACGCCTCATAGGTGTTAAGAAGGACAAGACGACCTTTCACAGTTTTCGTCACACATTCACCGATGCGATGCGAGCGGCAGCGATCCCAGAATATGTAATGGAAGCTCTTACCGGTCATCGTCGAGGAAAGACTTCTGGCATGTACGGCTCAGCAGGGACGCCGACGAAGCTAAAGGCAGAAGCCATCGCTGCTGTGAATTATCCCGGCCTCGATTTGAGTCACATTCATGATTGAAGAAAAGAAAACCAAAGGTGCGCCAAGAAGACCTTGGAAACCATATGGAGATGAACTCCAGCGCCGGCTGGAATCTTGTGAAGCCTTGCCCACTCTAGAACAGGAGGCGGATTATTTGGAAAAATGGGGCGAGCAGAACGTGGACCTGTACGAGCGTCTAAGAGGGCCACGGATTCGTGAAAGAGCTAAGCGACGCCTTAACGGTGTAGAGGGATATAAGATGGCGCGCCTGCATCACCGATACAAAGCAGGTCTTGGTGACAATTGACATGAACGGATTTAATTAAATCGAATCGCCATTTAATTAAATCGCGCGCTGGAAAAATGGATGTCATTACGCCCTTCATCGCCAAGGAGGGCAGGATGTCAATCAATCTGATCCAACTGGTCGCTCAAGCAGCGAAGCAAAAATCAACAACCGATCAAGTCTTCGGGACCGTTTCCCAGTTAAAAGCCGTTTCGGAAGCAGCGGTAACGTACCTCAGCCAGGGGCTCATGCCCGTGCCTGTTCCGCTGGGGCACATAGGGCCTCAGATAAAGGGCTGGCCCCATTTCCAATGCACCTTCGCGACGATCCCCAAATTCTTCTGTGGAAAATGCAATATCTCAATACTGACGGGCGCGCCGTCCGGTGGCTTAGTTGACATTGACGTGGACAGTCCATCGGCGCGACTTCTCGCACCGCATTTCCTTCCGCATACAAATTGTGTTTTTGGCCGGTTGTCGCCGCACACTTCGCATTATCTCTACAGGGTTAGTGAGCCGATGAAGTCAAAGAAATACTCGATTTCTGACGGTCCCAATCCTGGCGTCATCGTAGAAATTCGAGGTGACGGACACCTTACGATGGCCCCGCCTTCGGTCCATCCCAAGGGCGGCACTGTACAGTTCGCCGCCGGACGGGCGGGACTTCCTACGGTCGTAGATCGAGACCTCCTCGAACGCAGCGTAATGCTCTTGGCAATGGCGACAACGATCTATGAAGTCTGGCCCGCGAAATCAGGCAACCGCCAAGACCTTGCATTAGCGTTGGCAGGAGCACTCACATGAAGCTCACTCAGGCTGAAGCTGAATTGGTCATCTTTCATGCCGCGAAAACGCGCGGCGACTTGGAAGCAGAACAGCGCAAGGCAGCGGTTGCGGCCACGATAGCTAAAAGGGCTGCTGGCGAGGCGGTAACAGGCTTCCCTACAGTGGGTAAATTGCTCGGGAGCCACGGGGCGTGGGCCATACCTCATCTTCAAAAGCTACTCGGTACCGTTGC
>CAMDOZ010000036.1 GCA_945903705.1 Fidelibacterota bacterium
ATACGCTGGACAACATGGCGGCGATGACCGCGGGCCGCGCCGGCGGAAAGATCAAGACGGGCCTTCACATCAAGACCGAAGGTGCGACCATCGGCCGTCTGGGCTACACCGCCCAGCGCGTCATGGGCCTCGACATCAACACCTGGGGCTCGCGCAGCAACAACACCAACAAAGAGTTCGGCGAAATCCTCGTTTAGGCGCCGAGAGAGGTTCGCCCCGGGCCGCGAGGCCCGGGCGCGGGAGAGGTAACCGGTCATTCAAAGGTCTTCTATGCGACACTTGCGGCTCATCGGTGTTCTTACGGCAGCGGCGTGTGTTTTCACGTCGGGCGCGGTTCTGGCGCAGGCCAAACAAGAGGCGGGCGTCGAACGATATGTGCGTGAACCTACGCCGCCGGGCGTGAAGGTCTTCCCGTCGAAGCTCGACGGTCCGGTTTATACCGATGAGAGCGGCCGTACGCTCTACCAGTGGCCGCGCAAGGAACTGCGCAACGGCGGCACCGGCGACATGAAGGGCGCCGCCTCGATCTGCGACAACACCAAGGCCACCGAGAACATCGGGCTGATGAGCCCGTATCCGCCGGGTCTTGCGCTCCCGGATGTTGCGACGCGCCAAAGCTGCGAGCAGATGTGGCCGCCGGCCGTGGCCGCCGCCGACGCGAAGCCGGTCGGAAAGTGGACCGTCCTCAAGCGCAAGGATGGCCGCAATCAATGGGCCTATGACGGCTTCGTTCTCTACACCTCGAGCATGGACAAGAAGCCGGGCGACACCATTGGCGGAAACAACTTGGGCCGCAGCAGCAACAGCCCCCCGGGTTCGCCCGGCGGCGATGCGCCGGTGGCGCGCGTGCCGATCGGCCCGTCCCCGGACGTCCCCGGACAGTTCGTTGTCGAGCAGACCCTTGTCGGGCGCCAACTCATTCTCTCCACTCTGTTCAGTGTCTATACCTGGGACGGTGATCGTCCCAACAAATCCAATTGCGACGAGGCCTGCCTCAAGTCGTGGCAGCCGGTTCTCGCGCCGCAAATCGGCGCAGCCACCCGCGAGGAGTGGTCGGTGATCGAACGCTCGCCGGGGGTGAAGCAGTGGGCCTATCGCGGCCGTCCGCTTTATACCTATGTCGGCGACCCGAGCCCGGGCTATCAGCACGGCGTCGACGTCCCCGGTTGGAACCTCGTCTTCACCCAGTTGGCGCCTTCCGCGCCGGCCGAATTTACGCAGCAAGTCAGTGCGGCTGGGATTGTGCTCGCCGATTCCAAGGGCAAGACGCTCTACATCTACAACTGCGGTGACGATGCCGCAGATCAACTCGCCTGCGACCATCCCGACACGCCGCAGGAATACCGCTACGCCGTCTGCGGCGGCGGCAGTCAAGCCAAGTGCCTCACGACGTTCCCGTACGTGCTTGCGCAGGCCGGCGCCAAGAGCAACGAAGCCTGGACGGTGAAGGCCATCGATCCGGCCACCGGCAAGAGTGCTGCGCCCGGTCAGGCGGACGCGCTGCAGGTTTGGGCGTACCGCGACCGTCCGGTGTTCACTTTCGTGCGCGACGAACGTCCGGGCATGATCAAGGCGCAGAATTGGGGCGAATTCTACGGGCAGCGGAACGGCTACAAGGCCTTCTTCCTGCGCGAAGAGTTCCAGGGTCGCTAGAACAACCGCTAACAACGCCACGAATTCGGTTTGGGAGACAGACATGACACTTCAAGCAAAACGACTCATCGGTCTCGCACTCGCGGGCACCTGCCTTAGTGCGCCGGTTCTTGCTGCAAGCGGCGGGACGAGCCCCGTGCCGGACCGCCGCATCGGTTATGTGATGACGTCCGAGTACAAGGCGATCTGGGATAGCCCGGATGGCAAGCTTGAGTGTCCGCAAGGCATCAACAATGGCCCGCGCGAGGAATTCAAGATCCTCTTTCCGGACGACAAGAAGTTCACGATCCTCGAAAGCCAGCTGGCGCGCGAAAGCGAAGTCTGGTTCCCGAAGCTTACGCCGCAGGAAAAGCTTCCCTATTACGACTCTGTCGCCAAGACCGCCTTCGGCGTCGACCTCAACGACAAAGTCGACGCGAACGACTACACCGATCCGGACGGCAACAAAGGCATCGACAACCAGACTCAGCGCGCCTGGGGCTGCACGGCCAACTACCGTTCGACCTCCTACAATCTCGGCGCCTTCAATAACTGGCGCAAATACTCCTACAACATCATCGTCATCGAGCTCACCGAGGTCGACGACCTGATCAACGATCCGGAGATCGTGCTGACCACCTACCGCGGCATGGACCGTCCGATGACGGACGCGACCGGCGCCACCTATCTCCCCGGCGGCACGCAACGGGTCGATATGCGCTTCGGCCGGCAATTCGTGCAGAAGTTCAAAGGCAAGATCGTCGACGGCGTGCTGACCACCGATGGTGCCGACTATGTCATGCCGTCCGCCGGCAACGGCTCGAGCGTCGCGGACGTGCGTTACTACGGCACGCGCTGGCGTCTCAACCTCACCCCTGATCGCGCAAACGGCATCATGGGCGGCTATATGAACATCGAGGACTGGAACTCGGCGGCGAACCAGGGCCGCTCGACCCACCACCAGGCCTATGGCCAGGCTGCAACACCTTCCATCTATCGCGCATTGCACCGTAATGCGGACTATGCGGACCCGAAGACCGGTGAAATGATTGCCATCTCGACGGCTTTCAAGGTCGGCTTGACGCAGGTGTTCGTGGAGCACCCGTCGTCGGAAGTCGCCGCGAACGTAAGCGGTGCGCCTGCGACGGCATCGGCCAGCCGGGAGTAAACCCGGCGACACCGTCGCCCGTAAGATAGGGAACCGCGGGTGATGTAGGGTTTCTGAGGGGCGCGAGGGCCGCATGGCCAGCGCGCGTGGGAAGGGAGAAGACGAACGCGTCGATCTGGAAGCGTCCCCGACACGCGGTGTGCGGCGGACGCCATCTTGACCAGCTGAAATCGAAATGTTTGCGCCCCGCCGGCGTCAGTCCGGCCGTGGCGGGTGGGAATCTTTTGCGTGGTATCGGGGGATTGGATGCGATCGTGTACGGTTTCTGAAAAAACCGCTGCTTTCATCAAGCTAACGCGCGGCGTTCTTATCGCCAAAGCACGGGGTTTTGTCCAGTCCGTTCCCAACGCTATCACACCAAATTCACGTACTCTTGCTGCTGCGGGCGTGGCGCTGTCGCTGACGTTCGGCGTTTGCGCGCCGTCGTACGCAGCGCAGCCGGCGGAGCTCGTCGAGTTCGACAAGATGACGTGGCCGGAAGTCAAAGCGGCGCTCGCCGCCGGCAAGACGACCGCACTCTTCTATACGGGCGGCACCGAGCAACGTGGGCCTCACGTCGTCAACGGCGGGCACAATCTTCTGGGCCCTATGATCGTCAAGGAAATCGCGCTGAAGCTGGGCAACGCAATCGCGATGCCCGTCCTCCCGTTCACGCCGAACGAAGCGACCGCCGAACTGCCCGGCACCATCGGCCTTACCAATGACATTCTTTTCGCGGTGCTCGAGCGCGTTTCCGAGCAAGCGATCACGACCGGCTTCAAGAACGTGGTGCTGATGGCCGATCACGGCGGCGGCACCAACCCTAACGGCGGCGTCTACGCCGCTGTGGCCAAGAAACTCGACGCGAAATACGCGGCCCAGGGCGTGCACGTATACTACGCCGATCATCCCTATACGGCCGCCCGCGTGGCCTTCACGAAGTATCTCAAGGACAATGGCTATCCCGACAGCGGACATGCCGGTTTGCCCGATACCTCTGAGCTGATGGCGAAAGAGGACGGCACCTGGGTGCGCAAGAACCTCGTGACGACCGCCGTCGGCACGCCGATGGTCGACGGGAAGGCCGTGCCGAACAGTCCGAACGATCCCAAGAATGGGATCATGGGCGACGCGCGCCGCTCGAACGTCGAGATCGGCAACATCCGTTTCAACATGAAAATCGATTACGCGGTCAAACAGATCAACAGTCTGATCCCGCCGAAGAAATAGACCGGCGCTCGCCTCAGGCGCGCAACCGGTAGACAAAACAACGAAGGAGGCCTAATACCCGACACTAATCCGCGAGCGGTCGCATCCTGCGCTGCTCGCTTCCGCAATCACTCCTGAGGTCGGTCACGCGAACTTCCCTGGCAGGGAGGGTGGCCTCGAGCCTCCGGAGTTCACTTCGATGAAATGGGGAGAAAAACCATGAGATTTGGAAATCGTTTCAGTATCGCCCTGGCCTCCGGGACGAGTTTATTTGCTTTGGCCCTTTCGGCCGCGCATGCACAGCAAGCCGCAGCCGTCGAAGGTGCGGGGGACCTCGAAGAAGTGGTGGTCACCGGATCGCGCCTGACCACCGGTTTCGAAACGGCGACGCCCGTGACGGCGATCACCATGGAGGCGCTGACCCAAGCATCGCCTGTGAACCTTCTCGACTCGCTGAAGCAGTTGCCGGCCCTTGCCGCATCCGCCAGCGCGAACCAGACGGGATCGGGCACCGGCGCTTCGGGTTCGAACAGCCAGAACCTGGTCAACCTGCGCAACCTCGGCACCAACCGTAACCTCGTCCTGCTGAACGGCCGCCGTACGATCGCCTCGAACCAGAACAACTCGGTCGACTTCAACATCCTGCCGCAGAACCTCGTCAGCCGCGTCGACGTGGTGACCGGCGGCGCCTCGGCGGCCTACGGTTCGGACGCCGTCGCCGGCGTGGTGAACCTCATCCTCGATACGGATTTCACCGGCTTCAAGGGTGATGTCGGCGCGGGGATTTCGACCTTCGGCGACGTTCCGAACTACAAAGCTTCCTTCGCCTGGGGCGATAGCTTCGCGGGCGATCGTCTGCACATCATCGCTTCGACGCAATACGGCCGTCAGGACGGCACGCGCGTCAACGAAATGAGCGGCCGTGATTGGTGGGATAAACCCTGGGGCCTCATTCAGAACACGACCGGCTCCGGCCCGACGAACCTCGTTCTGCCGAATATCAAAAACATCCTCAGCACCTACGGCGGTTTGATTTCCGCGGGCCCCCTCAAGGGTACGCAGTTCCTCGTCGGTGGCATCCCGGCGCCCATGGACTACGGTTACAGCGCCGGCTCGATCTGGGCCAGCGGTGGCGACGGCGCATGGATTCCGTTCAACCTGACCGGCGACCAAGAGCGTTCGGCGAACTTCGCCCATGCCACGTACGACGTGACGGACAACGCCCAGGCCTACTTTGAAATGGGCTTCTCCTTGTCCAACGCCTCGGACCCGAACCAAAAGCCGATCAACACCAGCGCCGGCAACGCCTACACCATCTTCCGCGACAACGCGTTCCTGCACCCCGCCGTTGCCGCACGCATGGACGCTGCTGGCGTTACCTCATTCCAGTTCGGCCGCTACATGCTCGAGTATCCGGACGTCACCATCCGTACCAAAACGAAGGTGTTCCGTCAGGCCGTGGGCCTGAAGGGCGAAGCCTTCGACGGCTGGAACTACGACGTTTCCTACTCGCACGGCCGTACGAATCAGTTGCTCGCGCAGGACAATCTGAACAAGGCGCGCGAAACCTACGCGGCTGCCGACGCCGTGGTCAACCCGGCCACCGGGCAAATCGTCTGCCGTTCGCAATACTACAGCGGCACGACCTTCATTGCGGCCGGCACCGGTCTGGATCGCGGTTGTAAGCCGCAAAACCTGTTCGGAGCGACCTCCATCGACCCGTCGACGATCGAATATACCATCGGCGATTCCTGGAAGCGCCTTACCCTCAACCAGCACGTCTTCTCCGGCACGATCTCGGGCGATCTCGGCTTCGGGTTCGAAGCCGGTAATCTGTCGTTCGCAACCGGCGCCGAATACCGCTCGGAAAGCGCCCGTCAGATCAACGATCCCATCTCGAGCCAGACCATCGACTTCACCGGTGTCCGCGGCGGCCCCGCGGCGCTCAGCGGCCGCTTAGGTCCGTTCCGCTTCGCGAACTTCCAGCCCTTCGCCGGAAAGTACAACGTGAAGGAAGGCTTCGTCGAAGTCGGCGTGCCACTCCTCGAGGGTGCACCGGCGGCGGAAAGCCTCTCCGTCGACGGCGCCATCCGCTACACCGACTACTCGACGTCGGGCGGCGTGACGACATGGAAGGGTGGCGTCGACTATCAGATCGTTCCCGACCTCCGCCTTCGCGGAACCATCTCGCGGGACATCCGTGCGCCGAACCTGCTCGAACTCTACAACAGCGCGACGTTCAACAGCCAGAACAACTTCTATCCGTCGACCACCACCGGCGTCTCCACGCTCACCGTTCAGATCACATCGGGCAATGCGACCCTGATCCCGGAACGCGCTTTGACGAAAACTTACGGCGTGGTGCTGTCACCGACGTTCTTTGAAGGCTTCCAGCTGTCCGTCGACTACTACAACATCAAGATCACGGACGCGATCCAGGTTGTTGGCTCGCAGCAGACGATCGATGCGTGCTTCCAGAACGTCCCGGGTTTCTGCCCGCTTGTGCAGTTGATCGGGGGTACGGTGCGCGTGAGCACGCCGTTCTTGAACCTCGCGACGGTGAAGAACTCCGGCTGGGACGTCGAAGCGCGGTATAACACCGAACTCTTCGGCAATCCGCTGCAGTTGAGCATGCTCTCCACCTACCTGACGGAGGCCTATACCCAGCTGAGGTTCGGCGCCATCGACCGCACCTTGGGCGGCAACAACGATCCGAAGCTGCGCGTCAACCTGTCGGCGAGCTACGAGTGGAACGACCTCCGCTTCTTCGTGCAGGAACGTTTCATCGGCAAGAAGTTCGTCGACGCCCGCCGCGTCGAAGGCGTCTTCGTCGACGACAATACCGTCGATCCCGCCTTCTACACCGACATGACGGTTACCTATTCGTTCGAAGCCTTCGGTTCGGAGAGCGAGGCGTACTTCAGCATAAACAACCTTACCAACCAGGAACCGCCGAAGGACGTCGGCCCGCCGTCGTCGTTCATCCAGCCTGGCAACCGTACGACCTACGACTTCCTCGGCCGTTACTTCAACATCGGCCTGCGCTTCAAGTACTAGACCTTTTCGCGGCCGCTCCGTTCGGGGCGGCCGCGTTTCCTTTCGAAAGGGGTGCCGGCGCAGTGATGCAAGGGCGCCCTCTTTTTTTCTAAACAGGAGGCATATCTCATGATCCGGGTTTCCGCGACGAGAGCCGCTTTCCTCTTTCTAAGCATGAGCGCGTTCGCGCTTCCTGCGGCCGCCCAGTCGGCGGCCTGCAACATGGCGGGTTACAAGCCCGCCGACGGCCTTACGGCGGAATCCGACGCGAACGGCCTGCGCATCATGTGGGCCGCGGACGCCGGCCAATCGGCCCGTCTGCAGATCGCCGTCCAGAACGGCGCCCCGGTCATCCAGGATCTCTCCTTGCGCCGCGGAGATGGCGCGTGGACGCCCATCGTCACCAACGTGACGCCGGATTACGCCGTCGTGAGCGGTTTGCGCCGTATCAGCAATCAGCAGCTGGCGCCTCTGCGGGATCTCAAGATTCCTATCAACAAAGAGAACGTCGACAAGTACCGTTTCGATCCGTTCTGGGATGCGCCGCTTCTGCGGGCGAAACCGCCGGCGCCGGGCGCGTTCCCCGGAAATTCCATTCCGCCGCCGGAAGGCATCCCCGAAGCCGGTCAGCCGGGCCTGCCGCGGGATGCTTCCGAAATCCAGCGCGCGAGCATCGTCTACAAGGTGGCCGGATGCGTCGTGCGCTCCGAAGGCGCGCGTCTTGTCGTCGACTATCCGGGCGTCGAGCTCGGGGTCTTCAACGGCCTCCTGCGCTTCACCGTGTTCCGCGGCACCAACATGATCCGTCAGGAAGTCGTCGGAAAGACGACCAAGGAATGGGTCGCCTATAAATATGATGCGGGGCTTAAGGGCCTCGCCATCGCCGACACATCCCGCGTCGCCTGGCGCGACACCGCAAATAACTGGCAGGACTACAAGCTCCGCGGTGCCGTGAACGGGGCCTCCGTGCCCTTACGCGCCGCGAACCGCTTGGTCGCGGTTGAACAAGGCGGCGGCGCCATCGCCGCCTTTCCGCCGCCGCACCGCTTCTTCTGGTCGCGCGAGATCGCGGTCAACGTCGGCTACAACTACTATCGCAAGGACGCCGCCGGCTCCTATGCGTTTGGTGTCCGCCAGAACGAATACGAGGACCACGAGCACGAAACCTTCCAGGAGAACTGGTCGCTCTTCAGTGCGCGCCCCGGCACCGAACAGCTTATGACGGTGTTTTTGTACCCGAACCTCGGCAAGGCGGAGGAGGCGATCGGGAAATCGCTCGCCTTCACCAATGGCGATGTCTATCGCCCCCTGCCGGGCTATCAGGTCATGAGCCACCACTATCACATGGACATGTCTCAGCGCCTTGAGCGCGCGGGCAGTGCCGATGTGAAGTTGCCTGATTTCATGGCCTTGAAGTCCGCCGGCATCAACATCATCGCGCCCGTCGATGCCGTGCAGATGTCGTTATGGAATGAATCCGGCGATCCTCTTCCCAATGCGACCTCACCCGAAGCTCTGAAGCGCCGCGAGACGACCAACGCGCGCCGGCTCGCCATCACCAAATGGGCCATCGCCGGATCGAAAGCGCATTCTGACGATACGTTCCTGATCCTTCCGGCGCAGGAGCTTTTCCGCGGGCCCCTCGGCGGCCATACGGATCTGATATTCAGCAAACCTGTGTTTTGGGACGAGCGCCTGCCGGGCCAGCCGGCGGAAGAAAGTCATCCGGAGTACGGGAAGGTCTATCATATCGGGGGAGCGGAAGACCTTATGCAGATGGTGCGCAAGGAGAACGCGATCATCTCCATGCCGCATCCGCGGACCAAGGGTTCCACGGGCTTCCCCGACGCCGTGAAAGATCGGCCTTACTTCAGCGATCCGCACTACAACGGCTTCGGCGGGCGCTGGGGCATGGGCATCGATGGATCCGAGCGACGCCTCTGCGATTATCGCTGCTGGCCGCTCCTGGACGAGATGTCCAACTGGCTGGCGGACAAACCCGTCCCGCTGAAGCGCGTCCTCTCCATCTCCGAAGTCTACGACCAGGCGCCGGGTGATGACGTCTATGGCAGCTCACCCGTCACTTATGTCCCTCTCGCGAAGCTCCCGTCGCCGGACGATGTCACGCCGCTCATCGAGGTGCTGAAGGCGGGTTACACATTTTGGTCATCGGGCGAGGTGTTGATTCCTTCGTTCGAAGTGCAGGGCAGCGGACGGCAGGCAAAGGTAGTGGCGGACGTAAGCTGGACCTTCCCGCTGGAATTCGTCGAAGTCATGTCGGGCGATGGCAAGACCACCACCCGGCAGATTATCCCAGCCACCGAGCTCGCTCCGTTCGGAACCCACCGCTTCGAGATTCCTTTCGACGCCCGTGGCAAGAAGTGGGTTCGATTCGCCGCCTGGGATGTGGCCGCCAACGGCGCCACCGTTCAGCCGACGCGGCTCGCCCGGTAAACTTTAGGCGAACTGGGGATATGGGGCCGGATGAATGCTTGTCCGGCCCTGTCGTTCCCGGGGATACTTTCGCCATATACGGAGCGGCGTGCGAAAAAGTGGATGCCGGTTTTTCGCGAAAACGCCGCGACCAAATAAAAACCTAGAGCGCGCAGCCAGATTCAAGCATGGCGCTGCGGGCTCTCTCTGGGAGGAGAATTCATGGTGAGGGCGCTGGTTCTTGGAGCTGCTTTTGTGGGAGCGGCCGCCGCTTCCGCCCAGGCGGACGTCACCATCCCCTATAATCAATATAGTGAATCGCCGACCGTCGGGCGCGGCGAGGGCACCTCGATCAACCCTAAGGATCCCGGCTACGGCGCCATGCGGATCTTCATCGAGAAGGTGCTCGCCTACACCGACGACAAGGGACCCGACGCACTGCCTGCCGGGCAGCAGGTGATCTTCAAACCCGATCAGAGCGTCAATCGCGGCGTCAACGCGCTGCGCGCTGGAATCCAGTTCGGCAAGAACGCCCCGGGCGAGAAACCGGTCTTCAACGATCCCTCGTGGGGATTCATCTACAACTCGGTGCCCTTCGGCATCACTTTCGATCAGATGACGGCCTTCCTCTATACGGCCAAGACCGACGCACAGGGGCGCAACGGCACGCAACTGGCACAGTCGGTTCTCGACACCCGCGGCGGCACGCAAGTCGTTATCCCCGTCGTAGGCAGCACCGCTCAGAATTCGGGCTTTTTCCCGAAGCCCATCGGTCGCGCGACATGCGAAGCCGGTGACGCCGATTGCCTCGCCCAGAAGGACGGCATTGGCCTTGCGGGCATGTGTACTTCCGGTTGGCGCATCCGCTATCTCTCGCCGTCGCAGGACATTGTCGATCGCGCCTGCGACATGCTGGTCGAACGCGGCATGATCAAGCAAAAGACGCTGATCTACTATCCTGCCGTCGGGGGACAGCCCGTGCTGGTCCCCATGCAGACGGGCACCATCCAGGGCTTCGAATACATCAACCCCAGCGACGATCTCGTCGATTCCTTCCCGATCAAGGACGCTGCCGCATTGCGTCCGCTGGGCAATCCCGATGCAGGCGATCTCGATTGCACGCCCGCTGTTGCGTTTCCCCTTCCGGCGGGTACGAAAAGCACGTGCTCGCAGAACATCGGCCAGCTCGGCGCGCGCTACGCCCACACGCCGGCCTGGCATCAACCGTCTCTGGTCTCATGGATGCATATCGACAAGCCGGTTTGGAACGGCCTGACGCCCGCGCAGCAGGCCGCGATCCTGCGTGCCGCGAAGGAAACCGTGCCTGAGTCCTTCAAGGCCACCGAATCCATTCAATGCGAGAAGCTCGCCGATATGCTGGCCATCAATACAGGGGTCGCGCAGCGCAATCACGATGGAACGCCCAGATTGGTGAACGGCAAGCCCGTCAGTGCGAAGATGACGCTCGCGGTATGGCCGGAGAATGACCTCAAAATCCTCAAGCAGGCGGCCGACGACTTCTTCGCGAAACTCGAAGGCGGCGCCGAGAAGACCGACGCTCAAAAAGACTTCTCGATCATTTCAACCGCCTGGAAGGCCCACGCGAAGGCCGTAGGCGGCGAGACATTCACTCCGGGCACCTTTCCGGCGCCCGGCTGCAAAATCGTGAAATAGGGAGACTGACCATGAAATTTCAACACGCGGCCGGCGTTCTTCTGGCCTTGGCAACCTTGGCTTCCGCGCCGGTCTACGCCGCGGCCGCGCCGCAGACGGTCGAAGTCGAGATGATGACCTGGGTGGAACTGAAGGCGGCACTGGCCGCCGGCAAGACCACAGCCTTGTTCTATATCGGCGGCACCGAGCAGCGCGGGCCCCAGAACGTCAACGGTGGGCACAACCTGATCGGCCGCCAAGTGGTGAAGCACATCGCCGAGAAACTCGGCAATGCCATCGCCTTTCCGGTCCTTCCCTTCAGCCCGGGCAACGCCGATCCTGAAATCCCCGGCGACATCGGCATCCCGCCCGCACTCCTGGGGCAGGTGCTTGAAACTGTCTCCGAGCAGGCGATCCTCACCGGCTTCAAGAACGTGGTGCTCATGGGCGACAGCGGCGGCGGGCAGGGCCCGACCGGTGTCTATGCCGAGGTCGCGAAAAAACTGACAGCGAAGTACGCGTCGCAGGGCGCACGCGTTCACTACGCTGATCATCCGTACACGGCGGCGCGCGATGCCTTCAACAAGATCCTGGTCGAGCGCGGGCTTCCCATCGGCCAGCACGGCGGCATTCAGGACACGTCCGAGATGATGTACCTCGAAGGTGCTGCCGGAAATTGGGTGCGCAAGGACGAGCTCCCAAAAGCCGTCGGCGCATTGATCGTGAACGGCAAGCCGCAGGTGAACGCCGATACTCCTAAGAACGGCATCACGGGCGACGCGCGCAAATCGAGCGTCGAGCTCGGCAAGCTGCGTCACGAGATGAAGGTCGACTTCGCCGTGAAGCAGATCCAGAGCCTGATTGCCGCCAAATAGTCATTATTTATCAATAAGTTAAGTCAGTTACCGAGTCGCCCCGGGCTCTCCGGGGCGGCTTGGATATACTGGCGCCCGTGACGATTCGTTCCACGCGCCGGGGGCTCTCATGAAACTCTTCGCTCGTTTGGTTTTTATCGCTTTGCTTGCGGCCGCACCAGCCCAGGCGCAAGTGCGGCCCATCAATGAATTCTTCGACGCCTTCACCGACGAGTGGATGAGATTCAACACCGATGCGGCGGCGGGCACGCGCTATTTCACCGGCGCGGAGCAGGAGCGCGTCGAGCGCCTTCTCTCGCCGCAGACCCGGGAGAATTCGCTTCAGCGCATCGCGCTCGCCAAGAAGGGGCTCGCGGAACTGCGCCGATACGATCGGGCGAAGCTCTCGCCGCAGGAGCGCGTCTCCGCCAACCTCATGGAATGGCAGCTCGACACCCTTGTGAAGGGCGAAGCCTTCCTCGATCTCGGTTTCCCGCTCGAGCAGTTCGGCGGCGCCAACATCGGGCTCCCCAATACGCTCACGGTGCAGCACGTGCTGCGTACCGAAAAGGACGCCGACAATTATCTCGCGCGCCTGGCGCTTGTCGGTCAGCGCATGAAGGAAGCGACCGCTGAAGCGCGCGCCGGCTTTGCCAAGAACATCCGCCCGCCGCGCTTCATCATTGAGGCGACCATCAGCCAGATGGAACAGTTCGCTGCGGGCCAACCTTCTGAGAATCCGATTTCGGCGACGTTCAATGAAAAGCTCCGCGCGGGAAAAGTCGTCTCCGACGCGCGCCGGGCCGAAATGGTGGCTCAGGCCCAGAAGATCATCGGCTCGGAGGTTCAGCCCGCGTGGCAGGCGGCCGTAGCCCTTCTAAAGGAGCAATTGCCTCTCGCCAAAGATGACGCCGGGATCAACAAGCTTCCGAACGGCGAAGCGGCCTATGCCTGGCACCTCGCGCGCCACACCTCCACGAACCTGACGGCCGCGCAGATCCACGAAATCGGCTTGCGCGAAGTGGCTCGCATCGAGGGCGAGATGGATACGATCTTCAAGAAGATCGGCCGCAGCGAAGGCACGGTGAAGGAACGCATCGCGCAGTTGCAGAAGGATCTCGGCTACCCCGTCACCACCGAGGGCCGCGCCAAAATCATGGCGGACATCGATGTCTTCATAGCCGATGCGCTGAAGCGCTCGGCGTTGGTGTTCGACAAGATGCCCAAAGGCGCCGTGATTGCGCAGCCGTACCCGGAGTTCCGCTGGGCGAGCGCTGCGGCCAGTTATACCGCGCCGCCGCTGGATGGCTCACGCCCCGGCATCTTCCAGATG
Source organism: Fidelibacterota bacterium (assembly GCA_945903705.1). Classification (GTDB taxonomy): domain Bacteria; phylum Pseudomonadota; class Alphaproteobacteria; order Rhodospirillales; family Rhodospirillaceae; genus SHVO01. Next base: position 13,298 of record CAMDOZ010000036.1, read on the forward strand.
CCGCTGCGCCCCGACGAACTCACGCTCTTCGGCCTCAAGACGCTTGTCTACCACGAGACCGTGCCCGGCCATCACTTCCAGATCGCATTGATGAACGAAGACACGACGCTGCCGAAGTTCCGCCAGATCCGCGCCTTCGGCGGCACGGCGGCGATCACCGAAGGCTGGGCGCTTTACGCCGAGCGCGTCGCGGCCGAGGAAGGTTGGTACAAGGATGATCCGGAAGGCTACCTCGGTTATCTCGACGCCGCCTTGTTCCGCGCGCGGCGCTTGGTGGTCGACACAGGGCTTCACACCAAGGGCTGGACGCGTCAGCAGGCCATCGACTACGGCATCGGGCCCAGCGAAATTGATCGTTATGTCGTGATGCCCGGGCAGGCCACCTCCTACATGATCGGCCAGCTCCGCATCTATGAATTGCGCGAGAAGGCCCGCAAGGCCCTCGGCCCGAAGTTCTCGATGAAGGCCTTCCACAACGCCGTGCTCGCCGCCGGCGCGCTACCGCTCTCGCTCATGGAGACGGAAGTGGACGCCTTCATCAAGACGGCGGGCGGGTCTTAGTCACAGGTTCCGAGGGAATTCGCAGACATGGCGGCCAGGAAAACGCGCCAGATCGCCGCGGCCACCGCATTTCTCGGGCCGCCGAGCCTATGGATCGGTGCGCTCTTTATCTTGCCCATGGCCACGATGGCCCTCCTCAGCTTCTGGCGGGTGGTGGACTACAACATCGTTGCCGATTGGACTCTCGCGAACTACGAGCGCCTGGCGCGGCCGCTCTATCTCGGCATCTTTTGGCGCACCATCAAGATCGCGCTTCTGGTGACGGTCATCTGTGCCCTCGTAGGGTATCCCGTCGCCTATTTCCTCGCGCGCAAGACCAAACGCTTCCAGCTCATCCTGCTCGTCCTGGTGATCTTGCCGCTCTGGACCAGCTATCTCGTGCGGACCTATGCCTGGATGCTGATCCTCGGCACCAACGGCGCCGTTAATCAGGCGCTACAAGGGCTAGGACTCACCGACACCCCGGTCTCATGGCTGCTCTACAGCGACTTCGCCGTGACACTGGCGCTCGTGCACATCTATGTGCCGTTCTTCATTCTTCCGCTTTACGCAGTGCTCGAGAAACTCGATCCGCGACTTCTTGAAGCGGCGAAGGATCTCGGCGGTGGTCGCTGGCGAACATTCCTGCACGTGACACTGCCCTTAAGCCTTCCCGGCGTCGCCACCGGTTGTCTGTTCGTCTTCATCCCCTCCATGGGCGCCTTCGTGACACCGGAGCTCCTGGGCGGCGCCCGCAGCATCATGATTGGAAGCGTAGTAGCCCAGCAGTTCGGCGTCGCCTACGACTACCCCTTGGGATCGGCCATGTCGCTTACCATCCTCGCTATCATCCTGGTCGCGGCAACGCTCTTTTTACGCGCCGGACGTCCAGCGGGGACGGCGCCATGAAAGCACACAGCTCCTCCACGATCCTGCTCGGTCTTTGGACCGCATTCGTCCTCCTGTTCCTGTTCGCTCCCCTGTTCCTGGTCGCGGTCTTCTCCTTCAATGACTCGTCGATCAGCGTCTTTCCGATCCGGGCGTTCACCTTGCGCTGGTACGAAAGCCTCGCCGCCAATGAGGCGTTCCGTACGGCGCTCGCCAACAGCCTGATCGTCGCGGGCGCGACCGTGGTGTTCGCGACCCTCCTCGGGATGGCCGCCGGCGTCGGTGTCCATCGCTACGTTCCGCGTCTGCGCACAGCGCTGCGCTCCGGCGCCAGTCTTCCCATGATGGTGCCGCACCTTATCCTCGGCATTGCGCTCCTCGGCTTCTACAACCTCGTCGCCATCGACCTCTCCCTTACAACCGTGATCATGGGTCACTCGGTTGTGGCGTTTCCCTACGTTTTCCTCATCGTTTCGGCGCGCCTGGTTGGTTTCGACCCCTCCCTGGAAGAAGCCGCCCGCGATCTGGGGGCATCAACCGCGCGGATTTTCTGGGAAATCACGCTTCCCCTGCTGGCGCCGGCCATCCTGACCGCGGCCCTTATCTCCTTCACCCTTTCGTTCGACGAGGTGGTCGTGACATTCTTCACCACCGGCACGGACAACACGCTGCCGATGGTGATCTGGTCCATGCTTCGCGTCGGTATTACGCCCGAGATCAACGCCATCGCCACGCTGACCGTGGTGGTAAGCTGTGCGATGGCGGGCGTTGCCGAAGTGATCATCCGCCGGTCACGGCTGACGGCGGCGAAAAAAGGTGAGTAACGGTATGTCCGAGACGCTCGACCTCAATCTGTTGCTTCCGGCGGGCATGAGCCGCCGCCAAGCCATGCGCGCGCTCGCTGCCACCATGAGCACAGCCGCGCTGCCCGGTACCGCACTCGCGCAAGCCGACCGCACCCTCAACTATTTCACCTGGTCGAGCTGGGGCGAGCGCCCGTTCCTCGACCAGGCCAAAGCAAAAGTGAATCTCGATCTCAAACCGACCTTCTATTCCAGCTCCGACGAGATGATGGCCAAGCTCCGGGGCGGCGGCACCAAGCTCTACGATCTGATCGTACCGGTGCAGAACTATGTGCCGTTGGCCGTGCGTGCCAATCTGCTGGAGCCCTTGGATCCGGCCAAGATGACCCACCGCAAAGACCTCTTCCCGGAATTTCAGAACTATCCGCAGTGGACGGTCGACGGAAAACTCTACGGCGTTCCCTTCGTCTGGGGCGCGAACGCCATCGCCTACAATCGCAAAGTGACCGGCGATATCGATTCCATGGATGCGCTGTTCGATCCGAAATGGAAGGGCCGCATCGCGCTCCGCGACGAGCCGGAGGACTCCCTTGGCCTCGCCGCGCTCAAGCTCGGCATCAAAGAACCCTACAAGATGGACGAGAAGGCACTTCAGGAAGTGAAGAAGCTTCTCATCTCGCAGAAGCCGCTCTTGCGCGCCTATTGGAAGAATATCGCCGACGTTCAGAACATGATCGCCTCGGGCGAGGTGGTGGTGGCCTGGACCATGCTTGCGGTGATCGAGCCCTTGAAGAAGGCCGGCATCGACGCGGGCTGGGTGTGGCCCAGGGAAGGCGCCATCGGCTGGAGCGAAGCGATCTCGGCGGTGAAGGGCACGAAGAAGCTCGCCCTTGTCGAAGAGTATGCGAATTTTACGCTGAGCCCGGAGCACGGCGAGATGATGGCCCGCTATCTCGGATACGCGCCGGCCTCCAAGGCCTCGGTCGACCGGCTCGAACCTGAACTCGTCAAGAGTCTGGGCATCGATCCAAAAGCCGTGAACCGGCTTACCTTCAAGGACAACCCCCCGAACCGTTCCCGCTGGAACGATATCTGGAACGAAGTGAAGGCGGCGTAGCCGATGGCGCGCGCGAAGAAAGGTGAGTGAATGACTGAGAGACTCGATCTCAATGTTCTTCTTCCTGCGGGCATGACGCGCCGCCAGACCATGAAGGCGCTCGCCGCCACGTTGGGCGCGAGCGCGCTTCCCGGGTCTGCTTTGGCGCAGGCCGACCGCACGCTCAATTACTTCACCTGGTCCAGCTGGGGCGAGAAGCCGTTCGCCGATCTGGCCAAGGCGAAGGTCAATATCGAATTTCGCCCGACCTTCTTTTCCAGCTCCGACGAGATGGTGGCCAAGCTGCGCGGCGGCGGCACCAAGCTCTATGACATGGTCGTGCCGGCGCAGCACTTCGTGGCGCTCTCCGTGCGCGCCGGCCTGTTCGAGCCTCTCGATCCGGCCAAGATGACCTACCGCAAGGATCTCTTCACCGAGTTCCAGAACGATCCGAATTGGACCGTCGACGGCAAGCTCTACGGCGTGCCGTTTGTGTGGGGCGCGAACGCCATGGCCTTCAACCGCGGGGTCACCGGCGATCTAGATTCCATGAGCGCCCTGTTCGATAAGAAATGGAAAGGCCGCATCGCGCTGCGCGACGATGCCGAAGATACATTGTGCATGGGCGCCCTCATGCTCGGCATCAAAGACCCGACCAACATGGACGAGAAGGCGCTGCAGGAAGTGAAGAAGCTTCTCATCTCCCAGAAACCGCTCTTGCGCGCCTACTGGAAGAACGTGGCCGACCTCCAGACCATGCTGGGCTCGGGCGAGGTCGTCGTCGCCTGGTCTTTTCTCAACGTGATCGAACCCTTGAAAAAAGCGGGCATCGACGCCGGCTGGGTATGGCCCAAGGAGGGCGCCCTCGGCTGGAGCGAGGCGGTTTCAGCGGTGAAGGGGACGAAGAAGCTCGCCCTTGTCGAGGAATTCGCCAACTTCACGCTTAGTCCCGAGCACGGCGAGATGATGGCCCGCTACAACAACTATGCGCCGGCGTCTAAAGTCTCGGTGGATCGCCTCGAGCCGAAACTCGTCGCTGATCTCGGCATTGATCCAAAAACCATCAATCGCCTTACCTTTAAAGGCAATCTCCAGAATCGGGCTCGCTGGAACGACATTTGGAATGAAGTGAAGGCGGCTTAGCTAATCTCATGGGGGGCACGGAACAGCCTGATGTCCGCTTGCGCGGCGTCGTAAAACGCTTCGGCGCATTCGAAGCGGTGGCCGGCATCGATCTCGATGTCGCCCCCGGTCAGTTCGTCACGCTGTTAGGGCCTTCGGGCTGCGGCAAGACGACGACGCTTCGCATCATCGGCGGGTTCGAACAGCCTGACGCCGGCGAGGTCTTCGTCGCGGGCGTGCCCGTGGACTCCGAAACCACCAAGCGGCACACCCGCATGGTGTTTCAAAGCTACGCTCTTTTCCCCCACATGACCGTCCGCCAGAACGTCGCCTTCGGCCTGCGCATGGACAAGGTGCCGAAAGGCGAAATCGGCGCGCGCGTGGAAGCCATGCTCGCGAACCTCGGTCTTTCGGATCAGGCGGAGAAATATCCGCGTCAGCTCTCCGGCGGCCAGCAGCAGCGCGTCGCGCTGGCCCGCGCCCTGGTGACCCAGCCCCGCGTGCTCTTGCTCGACGAACCCTTGGGCGCCCTCGACCTCAAGATGCGCAAGCGCATGCAGGGCGAGCTCAAGGCCCTCCAGCGCAATGTAGGCATCACCTTTATATATGTGACCCACGATCAGGAAGAGGCCATGAACCTCTCCGATGTCATCGTGGTCATGGAGAAGGGCCGCATCGCCCAGGTGGGAACGCCGGAGGACGTCTATCGCCGGCCTGCCAACGCCTATGTGGCGGACTTTGTGGGCGAGACGAATTTCCTGGCCGGCAACCTCGCTGTCCGCCCCGAGAACGTCTTGATCGGCGACGTCATTCCTTCGGGCGCGGCGCGCGGCAAGGGGATGGTCCGCGCAAAATCCTTCCTCGGCGCAAGCACACGCCTTGAGATCGAAACAGAGGGCACAACCCTTGTCGCAACCCTACCCGGCGCGGTCAGCATCGCGACCGGCGATCCGATCGCGTTCGGATGGCGAGACGAAGACGCACTCCACTTACCAACAAAGGATTCCAAATGACGTTCACCATTGTCGGGCGCTGCAAGCGCACGGGCCAGCGCGGGGTCGCCATGGCTACCAGTTCGCCGGCCGTCGGCAACCGTTGCGCTTTCGCCTCGCACGCGGGCGCCGTCGGCTACCAGGCCATCGCCGAGCCGCGCCTCGGGGCGCTCACCTTGAAGCTCCTTGAGCAAGGCTATCATCCGCAAGGCGCCATCAACGAAGTCACGGAAAACGATCCCTGGCCCGGCAAGCGCCAGATCGGCATCGTCGATGTCGACGGCCGCTCCGCCGCCTTCACCGGTGACGACAATATCCCCTGGTGCGGCCACATCATCGGCGAGAATTTCGTCGCCATGGGCAATGTGCTCGCGGGCCCTCAGGTGGTCGAAGCCATCGCCGAAGGCTTCCATGAGAAGGAGGACGACATCCTCGAGGAGCGTCTGATCCGCGCGGTCGAAGCCGGCCGCGACGCCGGTGGTCAACCGGAAGGCCAAACCTCGGCCTCCATCCTCACCTTCGGTCATCAAAGCGCCTCGCGTTGCGACCTGCGTGTGGATGTCTCGGAAGAGCCGGTGAAGGAACTCCGCCGCATCTTCGATTGGTTCAAGCCGCTGTTGCCCTACTTCGAAGAGCGCATGCGCAATCCCAATGTTCCGCGCTTCAAGGACTACTTCAAGCAGCAGGGGTTCGAACGCGACTACGGCAAACCTGTCCCCGTTACCCGCGGCGGCAGCAAGAAATTCCCGTACAAGTCCTAGCGTCATGAATCGTATTGGCGTCGACGTTGGTGGAACTTTCACCGACCTGGTCGTGGAGCAGGACGGCGGCGCCATCGCCGTCTTCAAGGTTCCCTCCGTTCCGGCGGATCCCAGCCGTGGCGTGCTCGATGCGGTGGCCGCCGCCGCCGCGGGCCTTGGGCTGACCGTCCCGCAATTGCTCAGCGATTGCCGCTGGTTCGTGCATGGCTCGACCATCGCGACCAACACAGTCCTTGAACGTAAAGGCGCCAAGGTCGGCATGCTCACGACCTTTGGTTTCCGCGACAGCCTCGAGATCAGGCGCGGCATCCGCGTGAACCCGTGGGACCACCGCACGCCCTTCGCCGAGCCCTTGGTGCCGCGCTACTTGCGCAAAGGCGTGCGCGGGCGCATCGACGTGAACGGCAAGGAACTCGCGCCTCTCGTTGCCGAAGATATTCAGAGCGCGTTGGCCGATTTTGAGAAGGAAGGCGTCGAGGCCGTCGCGGTCTGTTTCATCAACGCCTATGTGAACGGCGTGCACGAGGAGCAGGCGGCGGAGGTGATTCGCGCCGCCGCCCCGAAAATGTCCGTCTCGCTTTCGTCCCGCCTCGCGCCGATCATGGGCGAGTATGAGCGCGGGTCCACCACCGTCATCGATGCGTTCATTCGTAAACGAGTCGTGACCTATCTCGAAGCCCTCGGCCAGCGCCTCAAGGAGCTTGGCTTCAAAGGCGAGGTGACTCTTGTCCAGAGCAACGGCGGCGCCATCAGTCTTTCGCGCGTCAGCAAAGCACCCGTCGCCCTCTGCCTCTCCGGCCCCGCCGCCGGCATCGGCGCCATGCGCTATTTCGGCAGGCTCTGCGGCAGCGACAATCTCATCTGCATGGAGATCGGCGGCACCAGCTGCGACGTCTCCATGCTCCAGTCGGGCCGCTCCCAGATCATCGATGGCTTTGATATCGCCGGCTACTACGTCGCCATGCCCGCCATCGACATCCACACGGTCGGCGCCGGCGGCGGCACCATCGCCCGCGTGGATGACGCGGGCCTTCTGCACTGTGGGCCGCAAGGGGCAGGGGCCATGCCCGGCCCCGCGAGCTATGGCCGCGGCGGTACCGACGCCACCACCACCGATGCGCTCGTGGTGCTGGGGCGCATGCGTGAAGGTCCCATCGGCGACGGCTCGGTCGTCATCGATGCTAAAAAAGCGAAAGCCGCCTGCAGCGAAAAAATCGCAAAGCCCTTGAAACTCGACGAGCAGGAAGCCGCCATCGGCATGATCCAGCTCCTCGAGCAGAATCTCCTGCACGCCGTCGAAGAGATCAGCGTCAAGCGCGGGTTAGATCCCTCGCGCTATACGCTCATCGCCGCCGGCGGCGCCGGCCCCATGCACGGTGCGACCGTCGGCCGCACCCTGGGATGCAAGCAGGTCTACGTGCCGCGTCATGCCGGCGCCTTCTGCGCTCTCGGCATGCTCGACAGCGACATCCGCCACGATGCCTACCGTGTGTTCGACGCGCCGCTCGGCGAAGGCGAACTCGCGCAACTTCCCAAAATCTTCTCCGAACTTTCCGCGGCCGCCCTCGACGAACTCAAAGGCGAAGCCGCCGGAACCGCGCCCGTCCTGCGCCGGGTCGTCGACCTCGTCTACAAGGGCCAGATGCGCTCCGTTCAGGTGGATTACGACCCCAAGGCCGATACCGTGGCCACGCTCAAGGGCCGCTTCGAAGCCGACCACCTCCGGCTCTACGGGCACATAAAGCCCATAACTCCTATTCGCTTCACGGCCTTACGGGTCATTGCCACCATCGCGGCCTCGCCGCTGGCGGCGCCCGCACACGCCAAGGCGGCAAAGGCGCCCAATCCCACAAGCAAACGCCGCGTCTTCCTCGACCGGCGCCGGGGATGGCAAGATATCCCGGTGTACGCGGGCGACGGCCTTGGCGCCGGACATGCGCTCCAAGGCCCGCTCATTATTGAAGAGCGCACCATGACCCTCTACGCCGGGCCGGACGATCATGTAAGCGTCGACGCCTCGGGAAATTTCCTGATCGAGTTGAGGTAAACGATGGCCAAACCCGATCCGATCCTGATGGCGCTGACTCAGAACCGGCTCGATCACATCTGCCGGCATATGGGCTGGGTGATGTCCCAGACCGCCCTCTCGCCCATCTTCAGCCAAGCTCACGATTTCAGTTGCTACATCACGAGCCGCGACGGCCAGATCATCAGCCAGGCCGATGGACTGCCCGCCCATGCCGCGGGCGGCGGCTTTGCGATTCGCGCGCTTCTGAAGGCCTTCGGCGACGACATCCACGAAGGCGACGCCTTCCTTATGAACGATCCCTATGTGGCCGGCGGGAATCATCTTCCCGACTGGGTGATGGCAAGCCCTGTGTTTGTCGCGGGCAAGCTGGTCGCCTTCTGCTGCGATCGCGCCCACCAATCCGACATCGGCGGAGGTGCTGCGGGAACCTATAACGCCGAGGCGACGGATATCTTTCAGGAGGGGCTTCGCCTACCGCCTGTGCGTGTGGTTGCGCGCGGCGAATATTATAAGGATCTCTGGCAACTCGTCCTTCTCAATACCCGTACGCCGGAGCTCCTGGATGGGGATCTCCAGGCCATGATCGGTGCGACCAGTGTCGGCGGCGAGCGCATCGTCGCCCTGGCCCTGGAGCTTGGCCCCGAAACGACCGCCGCGGTCTTCGACGCTGTGCTCGATCATGCCGATGCAAGTTTCCGCCAGGTGATTGCGGCCCTGCCCGACGGTGTGTACGTCGGCGACGAACACACCGACACCGATTGCTTCGATTCCGGAAAGTTCAATATCCACGTCACCATCACCATCGCCGGTGACAAACTCACCGTCGATTTCACCGGCACCGACAAGCAGATGAAGGGCTTCAAGAACAGCCCGGTCGCCAACACCCACTCGCTGACCTATGTGGGACTCGCCTCCTTCCTGGGCGGCGATTTCCCCATCAACGAAGGAACCTTCCGGTCCGCGACGCTCATCCTGCCTAAAGGATCGCTGGTCAACCCCGATGCGCCGGCGCCGCAAACCATGAGCACCGTGTATATGGGGCACGAGATCGTCCACGCGGTCTGGAAAGCTTTGGCAAAAGCCGATCCCGGCCGCGCCTGCGCCGGATGGGCAAAGAACGGCCACGGCTCTTCCACCGGCAAGAACGCCGCGGGCGAAGCCTATGTCCTCTATCACTGGAACGGCCTTTCCGGCGCCGGCGCGGTGGCTGAGCGGGACGGATTCCATCAGATTGGCCTCCTCGGCGCGCTCGGCGGGCTCACCATCCCGAACGTCGAAGCCTACGAGCGGCTTTTCCCGATGCGCATTCTCCGCCAGGAAATCCGCACCGATAGCGCGGGCGCCGGCGAGCGCCGGGGCGGCGCGGGCGTCCACTACGAGGCGGAAGTGGATGGTGACGTGATCCACAACTTCCGCACCGAGAGCATCACCTATGCGGCCTTCGGCGTGAACGGCGGCGGTCAAGGCAGCATGGCGGAGTTTTCCATCGAGAGCGACGGCAAGCTCATGAACGACCTGCCGAGGTACGGCATACGTCCCCTCAAGAACCCGCGATTCGTGTTGCACTCATCGGGTGGCGGCGGTTGGGGCGATCCTCACCGCCGTGAACCTTCATTGGTGGCCCGCGACGTGAAAGACGGCGTTGTCAGCGTGACCGCCGCCCGCGACCTCTACGGCGTCGCGGTCGACGCGAGCGGCAAGCTCGACACGGCCACTACGTCCCGCCTACGCGCCACCGCAGCGGAGTGATTGTCATGACGAAACCCGATCCCATCTTGATGGCGTTGACGCAGAACCGGCTCGATCACATTTGCCGCCATATGGGCTGGGTGATGTCGCAGACGGCCCTCAGCCCCATCTTCAGCCAGGCCCACGACTTCAGTTGCTTTATCACCGGTCGCGACGGTCACATCATCAGCCAGGCGGATGGTTTGCCTGGTCACGCGGCCGGCGGCGGCTTCGCGATCCGCGCGCTTCTGAAGGCGTTCGGTGAGGACATCAACGACGGCGACGTCTTTCTGATGAACGATCCCTACGTCGCCGGCGGCAACCATCTCCCCGACTGGGTGATAGCGACGCCGGTCTTCGTCGGCGGCAACCTGCTCGCCTTCTGCTGCGACCGCGCCCATCAATCCGATATCGGCGGCGGCGCGCCCGGCACCTACAACGGCGACGCCACCGAGATCTTCCAGGAAGGCCTGCGCCTTCCGCCCGTGCGCGTGGTGGCGAAGGGCGAGCTCCGCAAGGACCTCTGGCAGCTGATTCTTCTCAACAGCCGCACGCCGGAGCTGCTCGACGGCGACATGCAGGCGATGATCGGAGCCACCCGCGTCGGGGCTGAGCGCATCGTCGTCCTCGGTGATGAACTGGGCCCCGAGGCCATCGCAGGGATTTTCGATGCGGTGCTCGACCACGCGGATGTGCTGTTCCGCAAGATTGTCGCCTCGCTGCCCGACGGCGTCTATGTCGGCACCGAATACAGCGACAACGATTGTTTCAGCCACGGCAAATTCAGCATTCACGTCACGATCACCATCAAGGGTGACAAACTCACCGTCGACTACACCGGCACCGACAAGCAGATGCGCGGCTTCAAGAACAGCCCGCTGGCCAACAGCCACTCCGCGACTTACGTCGGGCTGGCCGCGTTCCTGGGCGGCGAGATCCCCATCAACGAAGGCACCTTCCGCGCCGTCGAGCTGATTCTGCCGAAAGGCTCGCTCGTCAATCCGGAAGCGCCCGCGGCCCAGACTATGAGCACCATGTATATGGGCCATGAGATCATTCACTCGATCTGGAAGGCCATGGCAAAAGCCGATCCGGCGCGCGCGTGCGCCGGCTGGGGCAAGACCGTGCACGGCATCTCCACCGGCAAGAACGCCGCCGGCGAACCTTACGTGCTCTATCACTGGAATTGCCTGTCCGCCGCCGGGGCCGTGGCGCAACGTGATGGCTTCCACCAGATCGGTCTCCTGCCTGCGCTCGGCGGCCTGACAATTCCCAATGTGGAAGCTTACGAACGCCTGTTCCCCATGCGCATCACCCGCCAGGAGCTTCGTACCGACAGCGCCGGGGCCGGCGAGCGCCGCGGCGGGGCAGGAGTCCACTACGAAGCTGAAGTCGACGGCGACGTGATTCACACCTCCCGCAGCGAAGGGCTCACCTATGCGGCGGCCTACGGCGTGAATGGCGGCACCGACGGCAAGGGATGCGAACTCTCCGCGACCAGCGACGGCAAGCTCGTGAACGATCTGCCGCTGTTCGGCAAGCGCTCCCTGACAGACCCGAAATTCGTCGTGCAGTCCGCGGGCGGCGGCGGCTGGGGCGATCCCCACCGGCGGGATGCGGCCTTGGTGGCGCGTGACGTGAAAGACGGCATCGTCAGCATCGGCGCCGCGCGCTCTCTCTATGGCGTCGCTGTCGACGCCGGCGGGAAAGTCGATGCCAATGCCACTGCACGGCTGCGAGCGGCGGCAGCGGAGTAGAGGGCATGACCATCCAACTCTCACGTCGTACCGCCATCGCCATGGGCTTTGCGTTTTCATTCTCTGCCCACGCAGGTGCCGCGCCCATGCGCATCGCGACCATCGGCGCGGGCCGCATGGGCGGTGCCTTGGGAGCTTTGTTTGTCAAAGCCGGCCACGAGGTGATGTTCTCCTCGCGCAATCCGGACGAACTCAAGGACATGGTGGCCGCCCTGGGTCCGAAGGCGCGTGCGGGGACGGTCGCCGACGCCGTCGCCTTCGGCGAGGTCGTCTTTCTCCTGGTGCCCTATAGCTCCATGCCGGACGTCGCGAAGGCACACGGGGCCGCGCTGGCGAAGAAGCCCCTGGTGCTCGATGTCAGCAATCCGATCCTGCCGCGGGACGGCGCGGCCGGTGAGCAGGCCCGGAAGGAAGGGCCCGGCACCTACCTCGCAAGCCTCATGCCCGGCGCTAAGCTCGTGCGCGCTTTCAACGCGCTCAATTTTGCCGCTCTCGATGAGTTTTCGAAGCGCAGCGAAAAAGTCGGCGTGCCCATCGCCGGCGACGACGCCAAAGCCCTCGAGATTGCCTCGACCCTCATCCGGGATGTCGGCTTCGAACCGGTAGTTGTGGGATCCCTTGCCTTCGGGCGGCATCTCCTGCCCGGGGAACCGCTCGGCGGGCCCCATTCTCCGGCCGAACTCCGGCAGATCGCCGCCAAGCTCAACTAGCCTTTCTTACTTTTTTGGTCATCCTGGGGCTTGTCCCCAGGATCCAGAGCCGCACACGCCGGTGCTGGCGACCCTGGACCCTGGGCATTCGCCCAGGGTGACGCTCTGGGTTTTTGGCCCCGGTCAAACCCACCAACTTCGCCCCTATACCGCCACACTCCTCCGTGTATTCTCCCGCCGCATGTTGGCAGGGGACTCTGAAATAGCGCAATCACGCCGCGCCGCGCCGAAGCGCGCGCTGGCGTTCATCTATGCCTTCGTCGTGCTGGACGTCCTTTCGTTCGGCATGATCATCCCCGTCTTTCCGAAGCTCGTCGAACAATTCA
>CAMDOZ010000037.1 GCA_945903705.1 Fidelibacterota bacterium
AAATCGAGCCGAGGTGCGTCCGATTCCACTTCACCCGCTGGGTGCGCCATGATTGTCCCCGATCCAACGACATAAGTTGCTGATACCTATGTCTGAATCGATGGCAGCATCCTTGCAACCTCAATGTTCATCCGGGGAATGCGGGTTAACGTCTTGTCCGCGTCCGCAGTTCCACCGCCGCGCGCAGTTTGGCCAGCGCATCGTCGAGGGTCTTGGGGGTCTCTTCCGTGCTCACGGGCGGGGCGTTGATGCGCCGGCGCGGCAATGGCCCTTGTGCGACCTGGATTGCGGCGACGGCGCCGTAGCCGAGGAAACCGTTCACGCGCGCGAGAATCGTCGGTGTCTTCAAATGCAGAAGCGTCGCCGCAGCGCCGCTGGCGATGCGAAGGTGCAAGGTCGCGCCCGCATTCTTGCCGCGCGGAAACTTGATCTCGATGGGGCAGGCGAACGCCGCGAGTTCCGGTCCGACGATGGTGTCCCAGTGGGTGAGGATTTCCGCCGCGGCGAACCCGCGCTTGCCCAGTGCGGGCTTTGCCGCGCGCGCCGCGAGGTTCGCGATATTCACAGGCCCGCGGGCGAGGCGCGGGGCGTCGGGCTGATCTTTGGCCGCAGGTTTCATCCGTCGAGCATGGTCTACCGGGACCCCCGGCAGCAAGACGCCTTGAACGGAAGGGCCGGTCATTTCATGGTGAGGACATGCCTTCTTCCCGTGCTGTTGCCCGAAAGACGCAAAGGGCCTCATCCCCCAAGGCGGCCGACCTGCTCGCCTGGTACGACCGTCATCGGCGCCGGTTGCCCTGGCGCGCGCCCGCGGGTGTAACGGCCGATCCTTACGCCGTCTGGCTGAGCGAGATCATGCTCCAGCAGACCACGGTCACCGCCGTGAAGCCCTACTTCGAAGCGTTCCTCGCGCGCTGGCCGACGGTCGCGGATCTCGCCCGCGCCAAGGTCGAGGACGTCATGACCGCCTGGGCGGGGCTCGGCTATTACGCCCGCGCGCGCAATCTCCATAAATGCGCGGAGGTCGTGGCAGATGAGCACGGCGGCGTTTTCCCCGACACGGAGGAGCGGTTACTCACGCTGCCCGGCGTCGGCCCTTACACCGCGGCCGCCATTGCCGCGATTGCCTTCGAGCGCCGCGCCGTGGTGGTCGACGGCAATGTCGAGCGCGTGATGGCGCGGCTCTTCGCCGTCACCGACCCGCTGCCGAAAAGCAAACAAGCGCTCTACGCCCATGCCGATGCGCTCACGCCCTCATCGCGCGCGGGCGACTATGCGCAAGGCGTGATGGACCTCGGTGCGACAATTTGCACGCCGAAGTCGCCGGCCTGTGCGCTCTGCCCGTGGTCCGCGCCTTGCGTCGCGCGCGCGCGCGGGATCGCGGAGACGCTGCCGGCGAAACTCAAGAAGGCCGAGAACCCGACGCGCTACGGTGTCGCCTTCTGGATGCAACGCAAAGACGGCGCCGTGTTTCTGCGGCGGCGGGAGGCCAGAGGGCTCCTGGGCGGTATGACCGAGATTCCCTCGACCGACTGGCGCACGAAACGATGGACTCAGACCGATACGGACGCCGTGCTTCCGCCGGCGCGGGGCTGGCGCACGCTGCCAGGGCTGGTCACGCACACCTTCACCCACTTCCACCTGGAACTCACCGTCATGACCGCCGATCTCACCGACGCGCAGGCAAAAAAGCTCGGCAACACGGCGCTGTGGACGCCCCTGGAACGCTTAAGCGACGCGGGACTTCCCAGCGTCATGAGCAAAGTTGCGCGCCACGCCCTGAATTCCATCGGCAAGGACGCGTAGGTTTTTCGTCACCCTGGGCGGAGCCCAGGGTCCAGGGTCAAGAATTATGGCCTTGCGATATCCTCGTACAAATCGCGCCAAGTCGGATTGTTCCCTTCAATCTTGTCGATCTTCCCTTGGCGCTTCCAGAATTTCATCGCCTTCTCACGTTGGATGGCCGTCGCCGGATCATCGAACTGCTCGAAGTAGACGAGAAGGTGGACGCCGTATCGTTTCGTGAAACCGGGCACGGCGTCCTGTTTATGCTCGAAGATTCGTCGCACGAGGTCGTTGGTCACGCCGATGTAGAGCGTCCCGTTGCGTTTGCTGGCGAGGATGTAGACGTAGAAGGATTCGCTCACAGCAGTGACCATCTATCCTGGACCCTGGGCTTCGCCCAGGGTGACGGGAGAGGATAAGATGTCGTCCTGGCCTTTGTCCTAGTGGTCCGGGCCTTCCAAGCGCTAATGCGCGTGTTACTCTCGCTCATCACCGTGGGGGAACGAGATGCCCGATACCGGACCGCCGGGGCCTAAAACCGACCTGACCGAAGCCGCCCTTCAGTATCACCGCGAGCCGACGCCCGGGAAATTGTCGGTGGTGGCGAAGAAGCCGCTCGCCAATCAGCGCGACCTCGCGCTCGCCTATTCGCCCGGCGTCGCCGCCGCCTGCAACGTCATCGTCGCCGACCCGCGCGAAGTGGACACGGTCACCGGCCGCGCCAACCTTGTCGCCGTGGTCACCAACGGCACCGCGGTGCTCGGTCTCGGCAACATCGGCCCCTTGGCCGCGAAGCCGGTGATGGAAGGCAAGGCCGTCCTCTTCAAGAAGTTTGCCAATATCGATGTGTTCGACATCGAGATCGCCGAGCTTGATCCGATGAAGCTCGTCGACATCATCGCGAGCCTCGAGCCCACCTTCGGCGCGATCAACCTCGAGGACATCAAGGCGCCCGACTGCTTCATCGTCGAGAGCGAGCTCAGGAAGCGCATGAAGATCCCGGTCTTCCACGACGACCAGCATGGCACTGCCATCGTCGTCGCGGCCGCGGTGATCAATGGGCTTTCGCTGCTTCACAAGGACATCAGCGAGGTGAAGCTGGTTTCCACCGGCGGCGCCGCCGCGGGCATCGCCTGCCTGAACCAGCTCGTCGATCTCGGATTGAAGCGCGAGAACGTCATCCTCTCCGATCATATCGGCGTGGTCTACAAAGGCCGCACTAAGGATATGACCGATCAGAAGGCGCTCTATGCCGCCGACACCAAGGCGCGCACGCTCGCCGAAGCCGTCGTCGGGGCCGATGTGTTCCTGGGCCTTTCCGCGCCCCGGATTTTGACGCCCGAGATGGTGAAGACCATGGTGAAGGCGCCTTTCATTCTGGCGCTGGCCAATCCGGAGCCGGAGATCACGCCTGCGCTTGCCAGAGAAGCCGCGCCCGACGCCATCATCGCCACGGGGCGCTCCGACTATCCCAACCAGGTGAACAATGTTCTCTGTTTCCCTTACATCTTCAGGGGCGCGCTCGACGTCGGCGCCTCCACCATCAACGACGCCATGAAGATCGCCTGCGTGCACGCCATCGCGCAATTGGCCCGCGGAGCCTCGAGCGACGTGGTCTCGGCCGCTTACGGTGGCGATCAAATGCGTTTCGGTGCTGAGTACCTGATCCCCAAGCCGTTCGATCCGCGCCTGCTGTCGGAGATCGCGCCGGCCGTTGCCAAGGCCGCCATGGAGTCCGGCGTCGCCTCAAGGCCGATCGCCAATTTCGAAGCCTACAAAGAGCGCCTTCAGCAATACGTCTATCGCTCGGCCTTCGTCATGAAGCCGGTGTTCGACAAGGCGCGCGCCAACCCGAAGCGCGTGGCCTTCGCCGAAGGCGAGGACGAGCGCACCCTGTTCGCGGCCAAGCAGCTCATCGACGACGGCATTGCGAAGCCGATCCTCATCGGCCGCCCCGGCGTCATCTCGCACCGCGCGCGCAAGCTCTCGCTCGGCCTCGTTCCCGGCAAGGACTTCGAGGTCTGCAATCAGGAGGACGATCCGCGCTTCAACGAGTATTGGCGCCACTACCACGGCCTGATGGAGCGCAAGGGCGTGGCGCCCGACACGGCGAAAACGATCGTGCGCACCAACGCGACCGTGATCGCCGCGCTGATGGTGGCTCGCGGCGACGCTGATGCCATGATCTGCGGCACCTACGGCGAATACCAATGGCATCAGCGCTATCTCGCTGACATCCTCGGCCTCGCCAAGGACGTCCATAAGATGACGGCCTTAAGCCTCCTCATTCTCGATGATGGGCCGATCTTCATCGCCGACACTTACATCGCCGAGGATCCCGACGCCGAGGAGATCGCCGATCTCACCATCCGCGCCGCGCAGAAGGTGAGCGACTTCGGGATCGCGCCCAAAGTCGCCCTGATCGCCGCAAGCAATTTCGGCGCACGGTCGACGGCGGCCTCGCGCAAGATGCGGCGCGCCCTGAAGCTGATCCTTGCCCAGAAGCCCGACCTCGAAGTTGAGGGCGAAATGCAGGCAAATATGGCGCTGAACGGCGAGTACCGGACACGCATCTTCCCGAACTCGCGTTTGAAGGGCCGCGCCAACCTCCTGATCCTTCCGACACTCGAGGCCGCGAACGGCGGGTTCAACATGGTGCGCGCGCTGGGGCACGGCCTGCAGGTCGGCCCGATCCTGCTCGGCATCGGCAAGCCCGCGCATATCGCGACGAACTCGGTGACGGCGCGCGGCCTCGTCAATCTCGCGGCACTCGCTGTGATCGACGCACAAGTGGCGGGGTAGGGTGGCGCAAGAATCCCCGGCCGCGCCTTGGACCTGCCCTTCCTGCAACGCCGAGATCTCGACCGCGTACTGCGCCGCCTGCGGTGAGAAGCCGATCGCGCCTAAGGATCTTTCGCTCTACGGCATCCTCAAGCTGACGTTTCATGCCTTCAGCCCTGTCGACGGCAAGGTCGTGCGCAGCTTCCGCGAATTGATCGCGCATCCGGGAAATCTGACGGCCGCCTTTTATCGCGGGCTTCGCCAACCGTTCCTGGGCCCGTTCCAGATTTTCATTCTGACGAACGTGCTGTTCTTCTTCCTGCAGACGTTCTCGGAGTTGCGAATCTTCACAAGCTCGCTCGACGTCCGGATTGAGCGTGGCCTCGATCTCGAGCGGGCGTTCGGCCCGGCTCTTGTGAACGCGCGCCTTGAGGCGACGGGCCGCACGTACGAGCAGTACGCGCCGGTGTTCAATCAGGCGGTGGAGGTCAACGCCAAGTCGCTGATCGGCCTCATGGTGCCGTTACTCGCCCTGTCGCTGCCGCTTCTGTTCTGGAGGAACAAACGGCCGCTGGCGGTGCATGTGGTGTTTTCGCTCCACTTCTACGCCTTCTTCCTGCTTCTTCTGTGCGTACCGATTGCGGTGCTGGCCGTCGAGCACATGCTGGGCGGCACCGGGACCATGTCGCAGCCGGTCGACGATGCGACGTCGATTCTGCTCGTCATCGCGACGCTGGTTTACATGTACGCGGCCATCGGGCCGGCCTACGGCGCCGCGCGCGGCGCGGTGCGCGTGGCGCAGGCTTGCGTGCTCACGTTCTTCGTGGCCGGAATCTTCCTGCTTTACCGCATGGCGCTCCTGCCCATCACGCTCTATACGACCTGAATGACCGTCCGGCTGCTCGCCTTCCTGCTCGCGATCGTCGCAAGCCTTTCCGCTTCCGCGCAGACGCTGAACCGCGCGGGACGCGGCGAGCCGGGCTCGCTCGATCCTCACAAAGCCAACAGCCAATACGAACAAGCGCTGGTGCTCGATCTGTTCGAAGGCTTGCTTGCCTTCGACGCCGACGGGTTGCCTGTGCCCGGCATCGCGGACTCCTGGGCCGTGAGCCCCGACAACCGGCGCTACGTCTTCAATCTGCGCTCGGGTCTCGTCTGGTCCGATGGTTCGCCGCTGACACCTGAACACGTGGTCGCGTCCTTTCGCCGGCTCCTCGATCCCAAGACCGCGGCGCCGGGGGCCGCGCAGATGTATGTCATCAAGAACGCGCGCGCGGTGAACACCGGCGCAATGCCGCCGTCGGCCCTCGGCGTGAGTGCGGCGACGGGAACCGTCGCGCTCGAGCTCGAAGCGCCAGTGCCTTACCTCCCGGCGCTGCTCGCGGCGGCGTTCGCCGTGGTCGTGCCGCCGCAGGCGCATGCCAATCCCGATAGCTGGACGCGGCCGGGTGTTCTTGTCGGCAACGGCGCCTACACGCTTTCGGAATGGGAGCCGCAGAGCCACATAACCCTGGTTCGCAACGAACGCTTCCGCGACGCCGCCACTGTGAAGATCGCACGGGTGGTCTATCAGCCGGCACCCGATACCACGATCGCCGTGACGCGGTTTCGTAACAAAGACTTCGACATGGTGATGGAGTTTCCATCCGCCGAAACCGACACGCTCATCGCCGAGCTGAAGAACGAAGCGCGGCTCACGTCGTCGCTGCTCACCTACTACCTCGCGCTCAACACGCAAGATCCCAAATTGGCCGACCGGCGCGTGCGCCGAGCGCTGTCGATTGCCATCGACCGTGACACCTTGGTGTCGAAGGTGGTGCGCGGCGGCGCGCTGCCGGCGATCACCTTCGTGCCGCCGGCGGCGGCGAACTACGCGCCGCCCGCGCTGGACCTCGACGCGGCGCCTTACGAGGTCCGCGTAAGGGAAGCCCAGCGCCTTCTCGCCGAGGCGGGCTATGGGCCGGACAAGCCTTTGCGGCTCGCCTATTCCCATACGGCGAACCAGGAACTGCGCCGGATCGCCGTGGTGATCGCCGCCATGTGGAAGCGCGCGGGCGTCGAGACCTCGCTCCTCAACACCGAGGGCCGCGTGCATTTTTCCAACTTGCGCCAGGGCGTATTCGAGGTGGCCTTCGTCGCCTGGCTCGCCGACTTCAACGACGCGGCGAATTTCCTCACCGTGCTCGAGTCTTCGAGCCTCGCCTCCAACTACGCCCGCTACAACAACCCCGCTTACGACAGCCTGCTCCGGCAGGCGGCGCAGACCTCGTCATCGGCCGAGCGGGCGAAGGTGCTGAAAGACGCCGAAGGCCTCATGCTCTCCGACCAGCCAATCGTGCCGCTCTACTACGGTGCGACACGCAACCTGGTGGCGCGCCGGGTGACGGGATGGCGCGGGAACGCCATCGACGTGCACTTGAGCCGCTATCTCAATGTGAACAGCGACCAGGGGCGCTGAAGGTTAAGCTTCGCCGTCGGCCTGGTCCTCGGACGGCTCCGGCGCCACGGGTTTCAGAGCGTAAAGTACGAGAAGGACGGGCGGCAGGATCGCGCCGGCCACGCTACAGCCGATGACATTTCGGTTGCGGGCCCGCGCCAGGCGACGCGCCAGCCATACGAAAACGATAATAGAGATCAGGGTCAGAAGCGGATAAAAGGCCGTCATATGGTTCTCCGTCCAAACCGCATCGTTTATTTACGTTCTAATTCGCCCGACGGTTGCCCGATTGGCCTCGCCGCTTGTGACACTTACCCGTTGTTTTATTTCGACGCGAGAGGCCTAATGCCACGTAATCTTGCGCGTGGGAGCGGAATCGGGGGCCGCAACCGTAAATGAACGCCTTGTTATATGTGCCGCGCACCGTCCGGCATTGGTTCACGGACGGAATTTTGCGGCGTACTTTCAAAAACGCCGGAATGCTGCTGTCGGGGCGCGCCACCAACGGCCTCCTCAGCCTGGCGACGCTTTCGCTCATGGCCCATTCGCTGGGCATCGAGCAGTTCGGCATGATCGTGCTCGTGCAGACCTACGTGCTCGTGCTCATCGCCTTCGCGACCTTTCAGTCCTGGCAGGCGGTGATCCGCTACGGCGCCATCTGCCTCGAGCGCAAGGACATCCCCGCCTTCCAGGCGCTCATCAAGTTCACGTCGCTTCTCGACGTCTTCGGCGTGCTGTTCGGTTTCGCGCTGGGGTATCTGCTTGCACCCATCATCGGTCCGTACATGGATTGGACGCCCGAGGTGATCCGCTACGCGCAGCTCTACAGTTTCCTCATCCTCTTCACCATGATCGCAACGCCCATGGGAATCATGCGGCTCTGTGACCGCTTCGATCTCCTGGCTTGGCAGACGGTGCTCACACCGTTCCTGCGCCTCATCGGCGTCGCCTGCGTCACAATCGTCGACGGGCCGTTCTGGGCCTATCTGCTCGCCTGGTTCATCGCCGGCGCCTGCGGCGGAACGCTTCTGGTTTTCCTCGGATGGCGTGAAGCGGTGCGTCAGGGATTTCTCAAAGGCATGACCTGGTCGCTCAAGGGGATCACCAAGGCGCATCCGGGCCTGTGGAAATTCTCGATCATCTCGACCTTGCATGCGTCCGTGCAGATCATCCCGTCGCAGATGAGCACCTTTATCGTCGGCTTGGTGGCGGGCCCCGCGCCCGCGGCCCTGTTCAAGGTCGGCCGCGATGTCGCGACGGCGCTCTCAAAACCTGCCGAACTCCTGAATCAGTCGATCTACCCTGAGTTTGCGCGCCTCGGCAGCAAGGGAAGCTGGCACGATTTTGCCCGGCTTATCCTGCGCGGCGGCGCCATGGGCGGCGGGGCCGGCGTGTTCCTGCTGCTGATCGCCCTCGCCTTCGGGACGCAGTTCCTCACGGTGTTCTTCGGGGCCGAGTTCGCGGGCGCCTACTGGCCGCTGGTGCTGCTCATCGCCTCGGCCGGGCTGACCATCTGCGGCTTTCCCATGGACCCAGCCCTTTTCGCCATGGGCCGTCCGGGCATTGCGCTGCGCATCGGCACGGTGGTGATCATCGTGCTCTACCTGCCGCTCCTGGTGGTGCTGACGCAGACCTACGGCGCCGTCGGCGCCGCGGCGGCAACACTCGCCTGCGCGCTCATGACGCTGGTCGCGATGAGCACCTTTACGGCCGTTCAGCTCCGCCGTCAGGCCGCGGCTTCCCCTTGCGCTGATCGTGCATCACCGCAATCCGCGCTTTCGTAAGCGGAGCGGGATCCAGTTTCCAATCGCGGTAGCCTTGCGCGACCACGGTGAAATAGGCGATCGCCGGTGGTGAGAAGCTGTCCTCGTTCATCACGTAGGCCATCGCGTCCTTCATCTCGCCCGCGACATCGACGCGCACGGTGATCTTGCGGTAGAGCGCGGGGAAATCCTCATAGGCGTCGAGCGACCGCTCGCAGGCCGGCGTGATCTCATAGACCGCGCCCCAGACGATTCCATTTTTGGCGGGCGTAATATCGACGAAGCGGCGGAAGACGAGCTTGTAGCCGTCGAGGCGCGCGGCACTGACAGGCTTCGCGCGCGCGGCGGTGCGCTTCATGCGCCGCAGATTCAGATTCGATCCGTATGCAAAGTAAAGCATCGGTTGTTTCTAGCGGAGTTTCGGAAAAGAAAAACGCGGCCGATCCATGGGACCGGCCGCGAGGTGGCTGGGGAGAGTGTGGGGAGGGAGGATGTGTGCCCCAGCGATGAGGCGATCCTTGCGGCGGCACGTTAACGATTGGTGAATCTTAGTTAACGGGCGCGCACTATCCCCGCGCGAAACCTTGCAGAAATTATCTCTGAGATAATTTTACCGCCTCACAAGTCCTTGGCGGAAAAGAAAAAGCCCGGTCTTGCGACCGGGCTTTCAGCTTCGTGTGGTCCTCGCCGCTTATGCCGCGGCTTTGATGTCCAGCGGCAGTTCGAGCTGCGCTTCGTTGTCCTGTCTACGCAGGATATTCAGGCGAATCGCCATCAATTCTTCGGCTTCGTTGAGCAGCATCGCGGTGGCCGGCGCGCCGGCGCGGTGAGCGCGCATCAGGGCGGCGTGCGTTTCGTCAGCGAGAAAGCTCAGCAAAGCGTGGCGATCGGTCATTTTTCGTTTCCTTCCCTCGGCGCCCTTGTCGTTAGGTCGGGTATGTGCTGGCGAGGAAGATGCTGCAATGCACTCGTTTCGACAAACAAGAAGGTTTCATTTCAGCTCTGCGTTTCTTGCATGACAAAAGCGGGGACAACTCCGCGACGCGTCGCATGTATAGTTTCTACTATGCGTCAATGATCTAAATCTTGTGGTCACACCAGTTTTCCGCGTTGACCGGCGGCCAGCATCGAATGCACCATATCTCGTAGCGAGGTTGCTCTTGGTCCACAGGATCTAGAGCGCCGAGGGGAAATCAGAAACCGAATCACCGGCAACGGGCGGGTCAACCGCCCACCGCTAAGATAGTTAAGTCAGTTTGATCAAAGACTTAACGTC
The DNA here is from genome assembly GCA_945903705.1 of Fidelibacterota bacterium. Taxonomy (GTDB): domain Bacteria; phylum Pseudomonadota; class Alphaproteobacteria; order Rhodospirillales; family Rhodospirillaceae; genus SHVO01. The sequence goes on from CAMDOZ010000037.1 coordinate 10,043, forward strand.
AGAGCCCGGGAGAGGATTCTGGCCGCTCGGTCAAGCCATGCGATGGGGGCTTAGGTCGTACGAGGGGTAGTCATGAATGTTGCAGTCGAAGTTGCTTCCAAAGTCTCCGCCACCCACTTATCCACAGCCCAGCCCGCCACACCGGCCGCACCAAAATCGAAGGACGCCGCCCTCGAGGTGGTGCCGTCCATCCGCATCGACCGTTCGCGGGATGCGCTGCTGACGGACTTCGGCAAGGCGACCTTGGATGATCGTTATGTGCTCGCGGGCGAGTCCTACCAGGACATGTTCGCCCGCGTCGCGACGGCCTACTCGGACGATATCGCGCACGCCCAGCGTATTTACGATTACATCTCCAGGCTCTGGTTCATGCCGGCCACGCCGGTCCTGTCGAACGGGGGCGCCGGACGCGGCCTCCCCATTTCCTGCTTCCTCAACACCGTCAACGACAACCTCGAAGGCATCGTTGGCACTTGGACCGAGAATGTGTGGCTCGCCTCCAACGGCGGCGGCATCGGCACCTACTGGGGCAAGGTCCGTTCCATCGGTGAGAAGGTGCGCAACTGCGGCGCGACCTCCGGCATCATCCCCTTCGTGCGTGTGATGGACAGTCTCACGCTCGCCATTTCGCAAGGCTCGCTGCGCCGCGGCTCGGCCGCCGTCTATCTCGACGTGCATCATCCGGAGATCGAGGAGTTCCTCGAGATCCGCAAGCCGTCCGGCGACTTCAACCGCAAGAGCCTCAATCTCCACCACGGCCTGAACATCACCGACGAGTTCATGCAGTGCGTGCGCGATGACACGCCGTTCGGCTTGCGTAGTCCGAAGACCGGCGAAGTCATGCGCGAAGTGAACGCCCGCGAGCTGTGGCAGAAGATTCTCGAGACCCGCCTCAACACCGGCGAGCCCTATCTCATCTTCTCCGACACCGTGAACCGCCAGATGCCCAAGCATCAGCGCGACCTCGGCCTCAAGGTCACGACCTCGAACCTTTGCAGCGAGATCATGCTGCACACCGGCCCCGATCATAAGGGCGTCGACCGCACCGCCGTGTGCTGCCTGTCGTCGCTCAACGTCGAAACCTGGGACGAGTGGAAGGACGAGGAGCAGTTCATCCCCGACGTCATGCGCTTCCTCGACAACGTGCTCGAGGATTTCATTCAGCGCGCACCGGCTTCCATGGAACGCGCGATCTACTCGGCGAAACGCGAACGCTCCGTGGGCCTCGGCATCATGGGCTTCCATTCCTTCCTGCAGCAGAAGGGCATCCCCTTCGAGAGCGCGATGGCGAAGTCGTGGAACTTGAAGATGTTCAAGCATATCCGCCGTTACGCGGACGCGGCCTCGGTGGCCTTGGCTGAAGAACGCGGCCCTTGCCCGGATGCGGCCGAATCGGGCGTCATGGCGCGCTTCTCGCACAAGCTCGCGATCGCGCCGACGGCCTCCATCAGCATCATCTGCGGTGGTACCTCGCCTTGCGTCGAGCCGATTCCGGCGAACGTCTATACGCACAAGACGCTCTCGGGCTCGTTCTCGGTGAAGAACCCGTACCTCATCAAGCTCTTGGCTTCAAAGGGCCTCGACAATCCTGCCACCTGGAACTCGATCCTCGAGCACGAAGGCTCGGTCCAGCACCTGAACGGGCTCACGCAGGATGAGAAGGACGTCTACAAGACGGCCTTCGAAATCGACCAGCGCTGGGTGGTGGAGTTCTCCGCCGACCGCTCGCCGTTCGTCTGCCAGGGCCAGTCCATCAATCTGTTCATCCCGTCGGACGTGGATAAATGGGACTTGATGATGCTGCATTGGCGCGCGTGGGAGACCGGCGTGAAGAGCCTCTACTACCTGCGTTCGAAGAGCGTGCAACGCGCAGCCTTCGCAGGCGTCGAGGCGGACAACACCCGCGCGTGGCCTGAAAAGGCCCTCACCAGCGGGCGAACCGACTACGAAGAGTGTTTGGCCTGTCAGTAATCTGAACGAATCCCTCGCCCCGAGTCTCCCCGGCGGGGAGATGAACCGGCGAGGGGAGCGAAAAAAGACGACGCTTCAGGGACTGCAGCCATGAATATCATCGCCCCCACCACGCTTCCCGGACTGATGACACCCTCGCAAGGCTATAAGCCGTTCCGCTATCCGTGGGCCCACGACTATTGGAAGCGCCAGCAGCAGATCCACTGGATGCCGGAAGAAGTCCCGCTCGGCGAGGACTGCAAGGACTGGGCGTCGAAGCTCACCGACAACGAGCGCAGCCTGCTGACCCAGATCTTCCGCTTCTTCACGCAGTCCGACGTGGAAGTGAACGACAACTACATGGAGCGCTACGCGCGCGTGTTCAAGCCGACCGAGATCAAGATGATGCTCGCGGCCTTCTCGAACATGGAAACCATCCACATTGCCGCTTACGCATTGCTCCTGGAAACCATCGGCATGCCGGAGGCCGAGTTCTCGGCCTTCACGCAGTACAAGGCGATGGCCGACAAGCACAGCTACATGCAGAAGTTCGGCGTGGAGACCAACGCCGACATCACCCGCACGCTGGCCATGTTCGGCGCGTTCACCGAAGGCCTCCAGCTGTTCGCGTCGTTCGCGATGCTCCTCAACTTCCCGCGCCAGAACAAGATGAAGGGCATGGGCCAGATCGTGTCCTGGTCGGTGCGCGACGAGAGCCTGCACTGCGAAGCCATCATCAAGCTGTTCCACACCTTCGCCCGCGAGACCAACTCGCTGACCAAGAGCGTGAAGGACGATATCGTCGACTGCTGCAAGACCGTGGTGGGCCTCGAGGACAACTTCATCGACCTCGCCTTCGACATGGGCCCGGTCAACGGCATGACGCCGGACGACATCAAGACCTACATCCGCTACGTCGCCGATTGGCGCCTGGGCCAGCTGGGCCTGCCGGCCGTCTATGAGATCAAGGAGCATCCGCTGCCGTGGCTGCAGCAGATCCTGAACGGCGTCGAGCACGCCAACTTCTTCGAAGCCCGCGCCACCGAATATTCCAAGGCCGCGACGCAGGGCATCTGGCACGGTCCGGAAGGCGTCTGGTCACACTTCGACAAGATGATGGCCACCCGCCAGGGCAACGCCGAAATCGTTGCGGCGGAATGACGTTTCCGTGACCCGCTGACGGGTCGCTGGAAAATATGCCAGACTCCGCCCCGCCCTCATGGAGAGGGGTGGGACGGGTCCATGCTCATCAGAAATGCCATCATCATTGCGGTGCTGATTGCCGCCACTAGCGCCTCCGCGCAACGCCCCAGCGACAAGCATCCGCTGATCATCGGTCATCGCGGCGCGAGCGGGTATCTGCCCGATCACACGGTCGAGGCCTACGAGCTCGCCGTCGCGCAAGGGGCCGACTATATCGAGCCCGACTTTGTCGCCTCCAAGGACGGCTACCTTTTCGCGCGTCATGAGAACGAACTCAGCCTCTCGACCAACGTCGCCGAGGTGTTCCCGGACAAGAAGACCAAGCGGACCATCGAGGGAAAGGTGGTCGAGGGCTGGTTCAGCGAAGACCTTACCCACGACGAAATGAAAAAACTCAGAGCACGCCAGCCGTTCAAATTCCGCGACCAGAGCCACAACGACAAATATGTGATCCCGACCCTGGCCGAAGTGCTGGCGTTGCGCGCGAGTCTCTCGCGCCAACACAAACGCAGCATCGGCGTGATTCCGGAACTGAAGCATCCGGACTACTACCGCGCCATGAATTTCCCGGTGGAAGGTTGGATGGTGCAGATCATGGAGGCCTGGGCCCTCGACCGCGCGGGCTCTCCGCTCATCGTTCAGGCCTTCGACGCCTCGAGCGTCGAGAAGATGAACAACATGATGCCCAACATTCCGGCCATCCAGCTTCTGACCGACGACGACGATATCTCGGACGCCGCCCTCGCGAAGATCAAGACATACGCCGACGGAATCGGTCCCCCTAAGAACCTGATTGTCCCGACCAAGGGTGACGCGGCGGGCAAACCGACCAACCTCATCCAGCGGGCGCACAAGATCGGGCTCAAGGTTTATCCGTACACTTTCCGCCCCGAGAAGCAGTTCCTGCCGGCCAGCTACGCGGGCGATCCGGCCAAGGAATACTGCCTATTTGCCACTTTGGGCGCCGACGGACTGTTCACGGATACACCTGATAGGGCGTTGAAAGCCTATATCGAATCCTGTCCAATGCCGCGCTAGGGATTTTTCACCAGCCTTTTCCGGGCAATGGAAATTGCACTCGAAATCGTCTGCTATGTGATTCATCGCGCCCGCGAGCTTGTGGCGGATTTGAATCCCCTCGACGATGAGCCGGGCAAGCGCGCGGCCGACGACACCGCCGACGAACTTCCCGAAGACGACGTCTCGGCCGCCTTCCCGGAATCTCCCGAATACGAGGAGCTGAAGGAATACATCCACAACCTCAACGAGGACGAGCAGGTGGACCTGGTGGCGCTCACCTGGATCGGCCGTGGGACCTATACGGCCGAGGACTGGGACGAAGCGGTGGAGATCGCCCGGGAGGAGCACGCAAAAAACGCGCCGCGCTACCTGCTCGGCCAACCTCTCCTTGCGGACGAATTGGAAGAAGGCCTCAACGAGTTGGGCCTCTCCTGCGAGGACGTGGATACTTAATCCAAGCTCGGGCGTTCTGACCCTCTTTCAGGAGAAAATCATGGCGCAGAGAATCGTCAACTGCCTTTGGTATGCGGATAAAGCGGAAGAAGCTGCGCGCTTCTATGTTTCCGTGTTCCCCAATTCCCGTATTGATAGCGTGAATGTTCTCCCGGCCGATACGCCCAGCGGGCCTGAGGGGGCGGTGGTGACGGTCGAGTTCACTCTCGACGGGCAGCAGTTCTTCGCCATGAAGGCTGGCCCGCTCGATACGTTCAATCACTCCATTTCGCAGATGATCCTGTGCGAGACGCAGGAGGAAATCGACCACTACTGGAACAAGCTGGGCGCCGGCGGCACGCACGAAATGTGCGGATGGCTGAAGGATAAGTACGGCGTCTTCTGGCAGGTGACGCCGCGTACGCTCCTGGAAATGGAGAAATCGAAAGACAAGGCGGCGGCGCGGCGCGCCGTACAGGCGATGATGACGATGAAGAAGCTCGATATCGCGGCGTTGAAGAAGGCGTTTGATGGTTAGCCGTCCTTGTCATCCTCGGGCGAGCGGAGCGAGGCCCGGGGATCCATTCATCAGAGTGCAAGAGCCGTTCAATCTGAGTTCGATGACGTATGGATCGCCCGGTCAAGCCGGGCGATGACAGTGGGGGCTACAGGATCACGCCGAGCAGGCTATCAAAGTCCGCGTCTTTCGCCCGGCGCGGCAGGGTCGCCACGGTGATCCCCGCCGAGAACCGCGCGATGCTTTCGGCGGTTTCCTGAAGGGGGACCGTGCTGTCGTCGGATTCGTTTACGATGATGCAGGCGACCTGGAGGTCCCGGCGCACAACCACGTCGAGGGCGGTCAGCGTGTGGCTGATGGTGCCGAGGTAACTCCCGGTCACCAGCAGCAAAGGAAGGCGCAAGCTCGCCATCCAATCGAGCACGGTGTCGCTTTCGGTCAGCGGCACCATCACGCCGCCCACACCTTCGATGAACACGGTCTCCCGGGTCGCGATCGCTTCGCGGCAGAAGCCTTCCACATCGGTCATGTCGAGGCTCCGGTTTTCCCGCGCCGCCGCCATGTCCGGTGACAAGGGGGCTGCGAACCGCCACGGTGAGATGCGGTCCAGGGCGGTGACCGGCAGATCAAGCGCCTCCATGAGCGCGTAAGGATCGCTGCTTTCCGGCGACAACGGATCGAACCCGCTGACCACCGGCTTCAGAGCGGTCACCGCGCGGTTCTTTCGCCGGCAGGCCCGCACGAGCCCTGCCGTCACATAGGTCTTGCCGATATCGGTGCCGGTGGCGGTGACAAAGAACGCGGGCATCAGGCGTGCCCCACATGCGGGCCGATCGCGTCCGCCAGCCGCTGCACATCGTCGCTCATATGGTTCGCGGTGAAGGCGACGCGCAGCCGTGCCGTGTCCTTGGGCACCGTCGGCGGGCGGATCGCCACTACGAGGAACCCCTTTTCCTCGAGCTCCTGCGAGACTTTCAGCGCCGTGTCCGCCGCGCCGATGACAATGGGCACGATAGGACTTTGCGCTTCGGGAAGATTGAGCGCCCGGGTGAAGGCGCGGGCGTGGGTGAGGGGGCGCACCGTGTAATCGGGATTCGCGGCGATGAAGTCCAACGACGCGATGGCCCCGGCCACCGACGCGGGCGGAAGGCCCGTCGAATACACAAAGGAGGCGGCCCTCGTCTTCACAAGGTCGATCACCGCTTGCGAGGCACAGAGATAGCCGCCGTAGCCGCCGACAGCTTTTGAGAGCGTGCCCATCTGCAAAGGGACGTCCGCGGCTTCGCCGTGGGCAAAGGTCGATCCCCGCCCGCCGCCGACCACGCCGATGCCGTGCGCGTCATCGGAGAGCAGCCAGGCATCGTACTCCGCACCGAGTTTCGCCAATGCGGGCAGGGGCGCGAGATCACCGTCCATGGAGAATACGCCGTCGGTCGCAATCATGGCGTGACGGTGGGCGGCGCGCTGCGCTTTGAGAATCGTGTGCGCGTCCTCGATGTCATTGTGACGGAAGGTGGCGACGGTTGCGCCGCTCAGCGAAGCACCCGCCCAGATGCAAGAGTGTGCAAGTTCGTCGACGAGGATCAGATCGGACTTGCTCGCAAAGGTCGGAATGATTCCGATGTTGGCGAGGTAGCCCGAGCCGAACACACAGGCGGCGTCGGTTCCCTTCAGCGCCGCGAGACGCGTCTCCAGTTCGGCGAACAGCGGATGGTTGCCGGTGACGAGGCGCGAAGCGCCCGCACCGACGCCATGTTTGCGGATGGCGGCGATGGCGGCCTCTTTCACCGCCGGGTGCTGCGACAGATTGAGATAGTCGTTGCAGGAGAAAGAAAGCAGGCGCCGCCCGCCGCGCATTACCCATATGCCGTCCGCGCGGGCCGTTTCCACCAGCCGCCGGCGCAGATGCTTATGGTCGAGCCGCGCCAGCTTTTCGGCGGCAAAGGTGTCGAGGGCAGGCATGCACTTTATATATAGAGTGGGTACCGGGGGCGGCTTCCAACTTGACCCGGGGTGGGTGTAGCTTTACCCCCAATCAAGAGTACGCCCCATAGATGAGGCCGCTTCTTAATGTCTACACCGGTTGCCACCTTCGCGTCCCGTCCAGCCCCAGGGTCAATGGGGGCCGTAAAAGCCGTTGCGCATCAACTGGGTGCCGTCCGTCACGACTGGACCCGCGCAGAAGTGAAGGCAATCTACGGCCTGCCGCTGCCGGAGCTGATGTTCCAGGCTCAGACCGTTCACAGAATGGCCTTTGATCCGGCCGAAGTGCAGATCTCGACGCTGCTCTCCATCAAGACCGGCGGCTGCCCCGAGGACTGCGGCTATTGCCCGCAAAGCGCCCATTACGAGACCGGCCTATCCGCGTCGAAGCTGATGGAAGTCGAAGAGGTGCTCGCCGAAGCGCGCGCCGCCAAGGCGTCGGGGGCAACGCGCTTCTGCATGGGCGCCGCCTGGCGCTCGCCCAAGGACCGCGACCTCGATGTCGTCTGCGCGATGATCGAAGGCGTAAAAGACCTCGGCCTGGAATCCTGCGTCACGCTCGGCATGCTCTCGCCGGCGCAGGCGATCCGCCTCAAAAAATCGGGCCTCGACTACTACAATCACAATGTCGACACCTCGCCGGAGTTCTACGGCAAGATCATCACCACCCGCACCTATGCCGACCGCCTCGACACGCTCGCCAATGTGCGCGAAGCCGGGATCAACGTGTGCTCCGGCGGCATCGTCGGTATGGGTGAAGGTGAGGACGACCGCGTCGGCATGATCCATGCGCTCGCAAACCTGCCCAGTCATCCAGAGAGCGTGCCGATCAATATGCTTGTACAGGTGGAAGGAACGCCGCTCAAGAACGTGAAGAAGCTCGATCCCATCGACTTCGTCCGTACCGTTGCGACCGCGCGCATCACGATGCCGCGCTCCATGGTGCGCCTCTCCGCCGGCCGCGAGGAGATGAGCGACGAGATGCAGGCCATGTGCTTCCTCGCCGGCGCCAACTCCATCTTCTATGGCGAGAAGCTGCTCACCACGCCGAACCCCGGCCAGGACCATGATCTCGGACTCCTGGACCGCCTCGGCATGCGGCCGATGCCCTAAGGTCGGACGTGACCCGCAGACCGCCGGCTTGGTTTGAGGCGGGGCTGCCGCACATCTGGGCTCCCTACACCCAAATGAAAACCGCCGCGCCGCCGCTTGCGGTGGCGCGCACCGACGGCGTGCGCCTTACGCTTGCCGACGGCCGCGAGCTCATCGACGGTATCGCCTCCTGGTGGACCGCGTGCCACGGCTATAACCATCCGCGTATTCGCGACGCCGTCGCCAAGCAGCTCGAGCTCATGCCCCATGTCATGTTCGGCGGCCTCGCGCACGAACCCGCTTTGTCCCTCGCCCGGCGTCTCGCAGCCCTTCTGCCCGGCGATCTTAACCGCGTGTTCTTCACGGACTCCGGCTCAGTCTCGGTCGAAGTCGCGCTCAAGATGGCCGTGCAGTACTGGCTGAACAAAGGCGCGCACGGCCACACCAAGTTCGTGGCCTTTAAGGGCGGCTATCACGGTGACACCACCGGCGCGATGGCGGTGAGCGATCCGGACGAGGGCATGCACAAGCTGTTCGCAGGCCTTCTCCCGGAGCAATACGTGCTCGATCTGCCGCGCGACGATGAGAGTGCGCGGGCGTTGGAAAAGTTTGTCGCCGCCCATGCGGACGAGCTCGCGGGCTTCATCATCGAGCCCCTGGTACAGGGTGCGGGCGGCATGCTCTTTCATGCGCCGCAGGTCTTGCAGCGATTGCGGCGTCTTGCCGACAAACACGATCTCCTTCTCATCTGCGACGAGATTTTCACCGGCTTCGGGCGCACCGGCGCCATGTTCGCAAGCGAAGCCGCGGGGATCGTTCCGGACATCCTCTGTCTTTCCAAGGCGCTCACCGGCGGCACTCTGGCGCTCGCAGCGACCGTCGCGAGGGACCACGTGTTCGAGGCTTTCTGGTCGGACAAGAATGAGCACGCCCTCATGCACGGCCCGACCTTCATGGCGAATCCGCTGGCCTGCGCAGCGGCCAATGCGTCGCTCGATCTATTCGAAGAGGAACCGCGGCTCGCCCAGATCGCGGCGATCTCGCGCGGTCTTTCGGACGGTCTTGCGCCGTGCCGCGATCTTCCCGACGTCAAGGATGTGCGCGTGATGGGGGCGATCGGTGTCGTCGAGCTTGCGCGCATTGATGACATGAAAGCGTTGAAGGCGAGGTTCGTGGAAGAAGGCGTCTGGGTCCGCCCGTTTGGGACGACCTTCTATCTCACCCCGGCCTTCACCATTTCCGCGACCGACCTCGCACGGCTTACCTCCGCCGTCGTGAAGGTTCTCACGCCTTGATGATTGTCACGTAGGCGACCTGGTAGGTCACCGTGATGCCGTCGTCGAACCGCCGTAGCAGTTTGCGCATGGTACCGGGTGTCAGCGGTGGACGGCTGGCGTCGGGCACGTGGGTGCCGATTTCCTTCCAGTGCGCGAGGAAGGCGTGGGCGTTGCGGTAAGGCCGCGCGATGGACTCCACGTCGAGGGTCATGCTCATGCCCTCAGGACTCATCCGCGCGATGTCCTTCATGGTCGGATACCGGCGCACCGCCGACCGCGCGCCGATTTCCTGGTGAGCGGCGCGCCATTCAGGAAAGCTCTCGGCCGTTAGCGTGCTGAACACTAACGCGCCGCCGGGCGCCAGAAGATCGGCGAGGCCGTGCAATGAGCGGGGCAGGTCCTCGAACCACTGAAACACCAGGCTCGCGCAGATGAGGTCGAAGCTCGCGGGCGGCAGCGACGGCATCTCGCCGTCCATCACCGCGATGCCCGCAGGCCGCCCGGCGAGAGTTGCGCGCGCGCGGCGGACCATGGCTTCGGAGAGATCCGTGAGCAGCCAAGCCGCTCCGCCAAGGTCGGGCGCCAACGCGTGATACAGGAATCCCGTGCCGCAGCCGATCTCCAGCACACGCGGCCGCGCGGCAAGCGAAAGCCCGGCGATCCGGCGCGCGAGGCGCGAGGCAACCTCGCGCTGCACGTCCGCCGCGCTGTGATAAGCGTCGGCGGCGGCCCCGAAAGCGGTGGCAAGCGTGCCTTTAAGGCTGGAAAGACGCGTCAAAACTTAACCCAACGGCGACCAAGAAATATGCGTCAAACCACCGGTTTTGACCGGGCCTGTCAAGGTGGGATACCTTTTGAGGGAATAGGAGCTCACGCCATGGCCGTCAAAGCCGTCGCCCGCAAATCCCGCGGACAAATTCCCGATACTATTTCGGCGCTTAAGGCGCTTCTGGGCGACCGGCTGTCGACGTCGCCCTCAATACTGGAACGCCACGGCAGCGATCTCTCCTATCACAAGCCTGCGCCGCCCGACGCCGTCGCCTTTGCAAGGTCGCTCGATGAGGTCGTGAACATCGTCAAGATTTGCGCGGCCAACGGCACGCCCATCATTCCCTACGGCACGGGCACGTCTCTCGAAGGTCATGTCATGGCGTCCGAAGGCGGCGTCAGCCTCGATGTCACGCAGATGGACGCCGTCCTTAAGGTGAATGTCGAGGACATGGACGCGGTTGTTCAGCCCGGTGTCACGCGCAAGAGCCTCAATGCGCACATTCACGATACAGGCCTGTTCTTTCCCATCGATCCCGGCGCGGACGCCTCGCTTGGCGGCATGGCCGCGACGCGCGCCTCGGGCACCAACGCCGTGCGCTACGGCACCATGCGCGAGAATGTGCTGGCCCTGCAGGTCGTCATGCCGAGCGGCGAAGTGATCCGCACCGGCGGCCGCGCCCGCAAGTCGGCGGCGGGGTACGACCTCACGCGCCTGTTCGTCGGCTCCGAGGGCACCCTCGGCGTCATCACCGAAGTCACCGTACGTCTGCACGGCATCCCCGAAAAAATCGCCGCCGCCGTCTGCTCTTTCGATACGCTGGCCGGCGCCGTCGATACCGTGATCCAGACCATCCAGTCCGGCATCCCCATCGCGCGCATCGAGCTCCTCGATGATTCGCAGATGAAATGCGTCAACGCCTATTCGAAACTGACCTATCCGGAGAAAGACACGCTGTTCATGGAATTCCACGGCACGACCGCCGGCGTGAAGGAACAGGCGGAGCTGGTTCAGGCCATCGCCAGCGACAACGGCGGCGGTAATTTCTTCTGGACGGCTCAGACCGAGGATCGCGCCAAGCTCTGGCAGGCCCGCCACGACGTGGTGTACGCGGTGAAAGCGGCCCGGCCCGGCTGCGAGCTCTACATCACCGACGTGTGCGTGCCGATTTCGCACCTGACCGACGTGATCGTCGCCACCAAGGCCGATATCGACAAGGAAGGTTTTCTTGCGCCCATCGTCGGCCACGTGGGGGACGGCAACTTCCATCTCGCCGTCGCCGTCGATCCGAAGGATCCTTCCTATCTCCCCCGCGTCGAGGCCATGAGCGACCGGATGGTCGAGCGGACCCTGGCGGCGGGCGGGACCTGCACGGGAGAGCACGGCATCGGGCTCGGCAAGGCAAAGTTCCTCGCGGCCGAGCATGGATCGGAGGCCGTGGCCGTCATGCACGCGATCAAACGCGCCCTCGATCCCCACAATCTCATGAACCCCGGGAAGATTTTCCCGGTCTCCTGGCCTTACGAACGTGCCGGGTAACCATTTGGAAAGCTGTTGGAAATACTTTCTGATCGGGGCCGCGGCTTTTTCGCGAATGCCCTGGTTTCCGTATGAGTTGGGGGCGGTGTGAAACGTATTATCGTGACCGGGGGCGCAGGATTCATCGGCTCCCACCTGTGTGAAAAGCTGCTCTACGCCGGGCACGAGGTGCTCTGCGTCGACAATTTTTTCACCGGACGGCGGCAAAACATCGTCCCGCTGCTTTCTCACCCGTTCTTCGAACTGATCCGCCACGACGTGACGTTTCCGCTCTACGTGGAAACCGACCAGATCTACAACCTCGCGTGCCCGGCCTCGCCGGTGCATTACCAATTCGACCCGGTGCAAACCACAAAGACCAGCGTGCACGGCGCTATCAACATGCTTGGCCTCGCCAAGCGCACCCGGGCCAAGATTTTCCAGGCCTCCACCAGCGAAGTTTATGGCGACCCTGCCGTCCATCCGCAGGTGGAAAGCTATTGGGGGAACGTCAATCCCATCGGCATCCGCGCCTGTTATGACGAAGGCAAACGCTGCGCAGAGACCCTGTTCTTCGACTATCACCGCCAGCACAAGCTGCGCATCAAAGTCGCGCGGATCTTCAATACCTACGGCCCCCGCATGCTGCCGAACGACGGGCGCGTGGTCTCCAATTTCATCGTGCAGGCCTTGAAAGGCGAGCCCATCACCATCTACGGGAAGGGCCAACAGACGCGTTCATTCTGCTTCGTCAGCGATCTCGTCGAAGCCTTCGTGCGCCTGATGGAGACCGGCGACGACGTCACCGGCCCCATGAACCTCGGGAACCCTGTGGAATCGACCATTCTTGAGCTCGCCGAGAAGATCATCGCGCTCGCGAAGTCGAAGTCGACCATCGTCTACAAGCCTTTGCCGCAGGACGATCCCACGCGTCGTCGCCCGGACATCTCGATGGCGCGCGAAAAATTGAGCTGGGAGCCGAAAGTGCCGCTCGAGGAGGGGCTCTTGCAGACCATCGCCTACTTCCGGTCGGCGCTCGCCTAGGTCTTCGCGCCCGAGCATGCGCTCGAGTCTGCACAATGCGGCCGACACCCACGCGATTTCCCGCTAGGCCGCGCCGCAAGTGTTAACGGCTCCTTAAACTACGCCATCTTTTCAAGGCGTTCGGCCGGCTCCGGAGCGTTTCTTCCAGCCACACCACGCCTTTGATATAAACCGCCTAGTCCTTAGTCTCGCGCGCGCCTTCGGCCTGTGCTGAAAGCCCACCGCGCACTTTTGGCGATTTTTAACCTTTGCCACTCATATAAGCGACGATGAACCACATTCCCGACGTTCAAATGTCGCCGCATTTGACGGCTTTGCGATGCCTGTTCCTGGTCGCATTGCATCACGGCGTGCAGGTGCCGCCGGAGAAGTTCGCCGAGGTCGACGAATCAGACATCATCAAGTCCATCTTCTCGATCACGCGCGACCTAAGTTTGGCCGCGAAGCTCCTGAAAAACAGAACGTGGGATGATTTAGCCTCGCTCGGCAGCGCATTTCCGGTCATGGCCGAAACCCACGACGGCTGGGTGATCGTCGTGAGCACCATCGCGACCGCCGATGGCGGCGTGTCGGCGGCCGTCCTCCATCCCGCGACCGAGGCGGCCGGCGTCTCGTTACAGCCGCGCGAGGCCTTCGAAGCGCGCTGGACCGGGCGTCTGATCCTCTGCAAGCGCAAGTACAAGCTGATCGACGAATCCCAGCCCTTCGGCTTTCTTTGGTTCATGCCGGAGATCATCCGGCAGGGCCGCTATTTCCGCGATGTCGCCATTGCCGCGGTGATGACCAGCCTGGTGGCCTTCGCCACACCGCTCTTCTTCCAGATCATGATCGACAAGGTCATCCCGCACCGGAGCATCCAGACTCTCTTCGCGGTCGTCGCGGCGTTTGCGATTACCATGCTGTTCGAGGCGGCGTTCAGCTACATCCGCCAGTACCTGATGGTGTTCGCGACCACCAAGATCGATGCGCGGCTGGCATCGCGCACGTTTGCGCATCTCCTTCGCCTGCCGATGCATTTCTTCGAAAACACGACGGCAGGCGTGCTGCTGCGCCACATGCAGCAGACCGAGGGCATTCGCGGTTTTCTCACCGGGCGGCTGTTCCAGACGCTGCTCGATGCCGTGACCATGCCGATCCTTCTGATCGGGTTGTTGCTCTACAGCGGAATCCTTACGCTCGTGGTGCTTGCCTTCGCGCTGGCCATGGCGGGGGTCATCGCGCTCATGATCCCCACATTCCGGCGCTATCTCGAGCGGCTTTATACCGCCGAAGGCGCGCGCCAGGCCGATCTGGTCGAGACCATCCACGGTGTGCGCACGGTCAAATCCCTCGCCCTTGAATCCCAGCGCATAAAATCGTGGGACCAGAAGGTCGTCAGCTCGATCCGCAGCCGCGCGACCGTGGGTTATTTCAGCGCGGTCGCGGTGGTGCTCACCAATTCTCTCCAGAGCATCATGCAAATGTCGATCCTCGCCGTCGGCGCGTTTCTCGTCTTCGAGGGCAACATCAGCATGGGCGCCCTTATTGCATTCAACATGCTTTCGGGCCGGGTTACCGGGCCTCTCGTGCAGATCGTCTCCCTCATCAACGAATATCAGCAGACCGCGATTGCGGTGCGCATGCTGGGCAAGGTCATGGACCATCCGCCCGAGCGCGACCCGAACCAACGCGGCATCCGCCCGCTTATCAGCGGCAAGATGGAATTTTCCGAGGTCACGTTCCGCTACGGCACCTCGGTGACCGCGGCGTTGGACCGCGTCTCGTTTACCGTCGAGGAAGGGCAGATGATCGGCGTCGTCGGCCGTTCGGGTTCCGGCAAAACGACCATCACGCGCCTGATCCAAGGCATCCATACGCCGCAGGAAGGCCTGATCCGGCTTAACGGCACCGACGTGCGCCATGTGGACCTCACGCACCTGCGGCGCAGCATCGGCGTAGTGCTTCAGGACAACATGCTCTTCCGCGGTACGATCCGGGAGAATATCGCCGCCGGGAAGCCCGACGCTTCGCTGGAAGAGGTCATGGAATGCGCCAGGCTCGCCGGCGCCGACGAGTTCATCGACCGGCTGCCGATGTCCTATGAGACTCTGGTCGAAGAAAGCGCTTCGAATTTCTCCGGCGGCCAGCGCCAGCGCCTCGCGATCGCGCGAGCGCTCATGCTGCGCCCGCGCCTCTTGCTGTTCGATGAAGCCACCAGTGCGCTGGATCCGGAAAGCGAGTCGATCATCCAACGGAACCTGGCTGAAATCGCCCGCGGCCGCACCATGATCATCGTCTCGCACCGGCTGTCGTCGCTGGTGAAGTCTGACTCAATTCTTGTGCTCGACCGGGGCAAGGTCATCGATTTCGCGCCGCATGCCGAACTTCTGGCGCGCTGCGACATCTACCGCCATCTCTGGGACCAGCAGATGGGGCATCTTGAATGTTGAAGCTCCTCACGCCCCCGATCAAGACGCTGACCAAGCGCGCGCGCGACATCCGGCGCACGCTGGATAGTCATGGCCTGCTCACAATCTCGCGTCCCGGAGTGTTGCCGGAAGCGATCCCCTATCAGGATCCGATCGACGAGGTCTGCGAGGAAGCGCCGCCCCGGCATATGCGGTCAACCACCTACGCGGTCGCCGGCATGTTCCTGTCGCTCCTGCTTCTCGCGGCTCTGGTCAAGATTCCGATCATCGTGTCCGGCGCCGGCCGCATCGCGACGGACACGCCGCTCGTCGTGCTGCAACCGATGGACCGGGCCATCATCCGCGAGATGAAGGTGCGCCCGGGTGACGTGGTCAAGAAAGGCCAGTTGCTCGCGACCCTCGATCCGACCTTTGCCGGCGCGGATCTTGCCGCGCTGTCATCCGAGCAGCGCATGCTGATCGCACAGATTCGCCGTCTCGAAGCGGAATTGAGCGGCGTGCCCTCTTCAAAGGCTGCCATCCGGTAGGGCTGACCCACCAGGTAAGGGTGCAGCGGAATGCACATCACCGTGCCGGATTGCTCACCCTCTTCATACAGCCGGTCGAACTGGCGTTTAAGGATGTCGGCATAGCGCCGCGGCTGCACCAGG
>CAMDOZ010000038.1 GCA_945903705.1 Fidelibacterota bacterium
GCGCCCGTCGACAGCGCAAGGCCCGCATAGAAGTCGCCGAGCGTTTTTGTGGCAGTGCCGGCGGCGTCGACATAGTGCTTCTGTTCAGCCGGCGTCAGGGGCCGGCGGAACAAGAGCGAGCCCGTCCGGCTCAAGAACTGAGCGGCGCAGGTGGCGTCGGCAGCCTTGGCATTAGCGGGCGTACAGGGAATCGTATCCTTGCGGTTGATTTCGCTGACCACCTGAGCCGCAATCCCACGGGCCATGGCGTCATACTGCGCCATGCCGTCGACGGAGACGCTGACTCGGCCGGCGCCGACTTCAACAAGACCATCGACGCGCGGATCCGGCTCGAACCGGCCGCTCAATTGAATCGAAGGCCCGAATACTTCGGCGATGATGTTGGCATATTGATCGGACGTGAGGCGGCGCGTAATCGCACGGCCCGGCCCGTCGGCGGGCGCGGCGCTCACCGACATCGTGTCGGACGCGACCGCACCGGCGACGAGAAGTAGTCCCACTACGCCGTACTTTAAACGCTTACGATTCACCGAACGCTCTCCCTAACTTAGTTTCCGGCGGCGGCCGGGTCGGCCTTCCTCACCGGCACCACGTGGGCCGGCACGGCGATGATGTGGTAGGCCGATGAAATGGCGCGATTGAATTTGGTCTTCTTGTCGTAGTCGAAATCGGCGTTCTTCCGCAGCGTGTGATAAAGGCCCGGGAAATCGAGCGCATATGTCACTTCGCTGGGCAGGCTGGGCGCAGCGATGGCGAAGTAGATTTCCACGATGGGCTGATATCCACCGATCTCACCTTCGATTGAACCGTCGGCATTTTTCGTAAGGTCGATGCTGAAGTTCTTCATGGTGAAGATCGGGAACAGAAGCGGATCCTGCTCCATGTAGAGGTCGCCCGGCTTGGTGATGCGGATGTGACCGTCCTTGATCTCGCCCTTGTAGACGTTCTTAGCAAATCTGGGACCTTGTTCCTGGCGATAGGTCATGTTGTGGCGACCTTTGCCATTGCCGTTGAACTTGACGGCTTCCATCGCCGATCCGACCCGGATTTCGACAGGTCCGTCCTTGCTGAGATCCTTGCCGGTCACGGAAATCGTCCAGGCCGGCATCGTTTCCTTCAACGCGCTCCACTTGTAGAGCCAGAAGGCCGAGCCGTCCTTCATGTTGCCGCGCATGTTTTCGAAGCAGCCAAACACCCGGGCAAGCTGATGGTCGATGCCCTTCGTTCCGGTATCCGGATTTGCGAAATTGCCCGGAGCCGCGTCCTTGCCGTCGAGATTGAAGCCGTGGGCGAAGCGGCCAACCTTGGTGATCATGTTGGGATCGACCGTGGTGGCCGGATGCATGTAGGCATTCACCGCCTTACCTTCGATCCGGCCGCGCTCGAGCATAATGTGACCGAGCTTGTCGTTCTCCCAACCGCGGGGGTTGTTTTCCGCGAAGTAGCCTTGCTTGACGAGGGCGGCCGCTTCCTCGGGGCTGTAGCCCAGGAGGACAAGGTCTTTCTCGTGCTGCACTTCGATCTTCGGGTTAATGCCGTTCGGGCAGTCCTCGGGGGTCGTCTCGAGAGCATGCCAGAACATGGTCATGACATAGCTCTGCGTTTCCGCCGCGGCCGGCGTCGCCGAGAGCCCCGCGAGGGCGGCCCCAGCGGCCAAAATGGTCTTCCAGTTACGCATATGAGAAGGCGCAGAAAATGCTTCGCAGGACGGCATACTATCCTCCCGGTCAGGGCCGCGGCTGATCGTATAGTATATACTAGGCAGGTTCGCCCGACGCACTACATGTTAAGTAACGGCAATTACATTCGGAATCGGCCCCCACACCTGTGCGGAAACCCGTCCCAAAGCATCAAAATTGGACCCATTCCTGAGCGGCAGGGCAAGGCTCTGCCCCCCGGGGCCACCAGGTCGGGTCCCGGTTGGTAATATTGTTAGCGTTTAAGTAGCCTGGCGGACCCAAGTTCTCGCTCACATGGAACGCGTAACTCGTTGTCGTGTCATAATAATACGCTCCCTCGCTTTAGTTATTATTGATAGTTCGCGCGGGAGGTGTCTATTGACGGGGGTAGCCGTTTGGCACTCACCCATTGGCGATCGTCACGCAGCCCCTTCTTTGATGAGGGTCGCGCTGTCCGCCCTCTCGGCGCCGGCCGATTCAGGTCCATACCCGCCGCCGCCTGGCGTCAAAATCGTTACGACATCCCCCGGGCTCAATTCCACTTGCGCTACGCCGGAGATTTCAACGCGACGTCCATTCGCGCGCTCTACCCACTGCTGGCCTCGCGCTCCGTTCGCGCCTCCGTTCAGTCCAAAGGGCGGCACATTCCGGCTCGAGGACACAATCACGGCCGTCATCGGCTCAAGAAAGCGGATACGCCGGACGGCGCCGTCACCCCCGCGCCAACGCCCTTTCCCGCCAGATCCGCGGCGGATCGCGAATTCCTCCACCCGCACGGGATAGCGCAGCTCCAATACCTCAGGATCCGTCATGCGCGTATTCGTCATGTGGCTGTGCACTGTGGACTGCCCGTCGAAACCCGGTCCCGCGCCGGTGCCGCCGCAAATCGTTTCGTAGTACTGGCGCGTTGAGTCGCCGAACAAGAAATTGTTCATCGTCCCTTGGCTGCCCGCCAACTTTCCAACCGCGCCGAGGAGGGCGTTGCAGAGGATCTGACTCACTTCGGTATTGCCGGCCACGACAGCGGCATTTGCGGTCGGCGAAAGAAATGTCCCTGGAGGTATGACGATGCGCACGGGCTTCAGGAATCCGTCATTCAGCGGAATGTCGTCGCCGACGAGGCAACGAAAGACATAGAGAACTACCGCACGGGTGACCGCTTCAGGCGCGTTGAAGTTATTGTCGCGCTGTTCGTCGGTCCCGGTGAAATCGACGACGACTGAACGTTCATCCTTGTTAAGGAGAATCCGAACATTCAGCTTCCTGCCGTCGTCCATCAGGTAAGAACAACTCCCCTCTTCAAGCGTGTCCACGACGCGGCGCAGGCTTTCTTCGGCATTGTCGATGACGTGGCGCATGTACTCGTGCACCAGCGGCCAACCGTATCTTTCAATCACCTTGCGGAGTTCTTGCGCGCCCTTTTGATTGGCGGCAATTTGCGCCTTGATATCCGCGACATTGACGTCCGGACTTCTGGCTGGATAACGCGCGCTGCCGAGAAGAGCGCGGAATTCAGCTTCCCGAAGCTGCCCCCCGTCGACGAGCAGGAAGTTGTCGATGACAACCCCTTCCTCTTCCAACGTGCGGGACGTTGGGGGCATAGAGCCTGGGGTGATGCCGCCAATATCGGCATGGTGGCCGCGACACGCGGTGAAGAAGAGAATTTCGCCGCCGCTTGTGTCGAATACCGGCGTGATAACAGTCACGTCGGGAAGATGGGTGCCGCCGTTTGCCGGATTATTCAACGCCACCACGTCGCCGGGCTTTAGCTGCCCTCCACGATGCTTCAGAACCGTTTTTACGCTCGCGCCCATTGCGCCGAGATGGACCGGCACATGCGGCGCATTGGCGATGAGAGCTCCCGACCGGTCGAATACCGCACACGAAAAGTCCAGCCGCTCTTTTATATTGACGCTCATCGAGGTGTTCTGAAGCACCGCGCCGGCCTGCTCCGCAATATTCATGAATAGGTTGTTGAACAGTTCGAGGAGCGCCGGGTCGGCTTGGCCCGGTGTTTTTTGGGCGAGCGCTTCCTGCGCGGCGCTTCTGGCAAGTATCATGTGATTCTGCGCGGTGATTTCGGCAGTCCAGCCCCGCTCGACGACCGTGGTGGCAATTTTCTCGCGCACGATGGCCGGCCCGACCAGACGGTCGCCGGCGCGCAACGCCTCGCGATCAAAGACCGGCGTCATCACGTGGGCGCCGCCGCTCCACATCCTGACTTCGTCGATAGACTTCGGCGCACCGCTGACGCGCTTTTCTTGCGAAGCATCCCGTACCGGGGCGCCGGGCTGCGTGACCTCCACCACAATGCTTTCGACGGCGACAGGGCCTTCCGGAGGCGCAAAACCAAACCGGGTCTGGTGCGCTGACATAAAATTCGACGCCATGTCCTCCAAGGACGCAAACGGTACGGCGATCGCCGCTTCGGCGCCTTCATAGCGTAGATAGACTTGGCGTTTTACTTTGAGATTCGCCGCGTCGATCCCTCCTTGGGACAAGAGCGCCCCTCGCGCCCGCTCAACCAGCAATTCCATCTGCGTCTGGAGGGACGGAAGGAGGGCAGACGCGAGCCGCTGGTCCACGGCCTGCTCGCGAATGACGGTCTGGTCGGCCAAGCCCATGCCGTAGGCAGACAGCACGCCCGCAAGCGGGTGAATAAACACCATCGTCATGCCCAGCTCGTCCGCGACGAGACAGGCATGCTGGCCCGCGGCTCCGCCAAAGCATTGGAGAACAAACCGGCTCGGGTCGTGACCTTTTTGAACGGAGACTTCCTTTATTGCGTTGGCCATGTTGGCGACGGCCACGCGCAAAAAGCCCTCGGCAATTTCGGGAAGGTCCATGCGGCGCCCGGTCTCGCGCTCAATCTGCAAGGCCAAGGATTGGAATCCAGCCTGAACCGCATCGGCGTCCAGGCGCTCGTCGCCGCGAGGACCAAAAACAGCGGGAAAATGCTGCGGCTGGATTTTGCCCAGGAGGATGTTGGCGTCGGTGACGGTCAGGGGTCCGCCGCGCCTGTAGCCGGCCGGTCCCGGAATCGCGCCCGCGCTATCGGGACCGACTCTAAACCTGGCGCCGTCAAATTTCAGAATCGACCCGCCGCCGGCGGCCACCGTGTTGATCGCCATCATGGGCGTTCGAATCCGAACGCCCGCGACCTCGGTCTCAAAGGATCGTTCGAACGCACCCGCGTACAGCGCTACGTCGGTCGACGTACCGCCCATATCGAAGCCGATGATGTTCTCGAACCCCGCCATCGCCGCCGTACGAGCCGCGCCGACGATACCCCCTGCCGGTCCGGAGAGGATCGCATCCTTGCCTTGAAAGGAGTCTGCCTCCGTCAAGCCGCCATGACTTTGCATGAAATATAGCGGCGTCTTACCGAGTTCGCTTTCCACGCGGCTGACGTATCGCCGCAAGATCGGCGACAGGTAAGCGTCGACGACTGTCGTGTCGGCGCGCGGGATCAAACGAAGTTGCGGACTCACATCATTGCTGATCGAGACCTGGGTAAAGCCCACCTTACGCGCCAGCTCCGCCAACCGGCGCTCATGCTGCGGGTATTTCCACGCATGGATGAGGGCGATGGCGCAGGCCCGTATCCCCGCGGCAGCGGCGTTTTTCAGGGCAGAGAGTGCGGCCTCTTCATCGAGCGGCGCTATTTCCGTCCCGTCCGCCCCAATCCGCCCCGAAATTTCAACGACACTCTCGTACAGGAGAGCCGGAAGCGTGATTTTCAGGTCGAAAAGGCGCGGCCGCGCCTGGTTGCCGATCCGCAGGAGATCGCCAAACCCTTCGTTGACCAGCAACAAGGTGCGCTCGCCCCGCCGCTCGAGGAGCGCATTGGTCGCAACGGTCGTCCCCATCTTGACGGATTCAATGCACCCGTCCGGAATCGGCTGGTCCACGGATATTCCGAGCGCAAGTTTGATGCCGGCGATTGCCGCATCGCTGTAGAGGCCGGGATTTTCGCTGAGCAGCTTGTGGCTCGACAGCGATCCGTCGGGGCGGCGGGCAACGACATCGGTAAATGTACCGCCGCGGTCGATCCAGAACTGCCACCGATGCTGAGAATCGCGCGACGTCACGGCACCGGCTCCACCTTCGCCAGCGCGAGACTTTCCAGCTCGCGGCCCTTGGTTTCGGGCAGCATGAAGGCCGCCACAATCACCAACCCATATGCGCCGCTCGCAAAGAGACCGATGGCTTGTCCGAGGGGGATGTACGCGGACGCCAACCCGACGACCGCCGGGAAAAACGCCGCCAATCCGCGTCCGGAATTATAGCAAAACCCTTGGCCCGAGCCGCGCAACTCCGTCGGGAACAGCTCCGTAAAGAGCGGTCCCATTCCACTGAAGATGCCCGACGCAAAGAAACCAAGTGGAAAACCGAGCACCAGCATCATCTCGTTTGAGACCGGTATTTGCGTATAGGTGAGAACAATTGCGAGAGAGCCAAAGGCGAACACCAGGAATGTTTTCCGCCGCCCAACGCCGTCATTCAGATAGGCGCTCACGAGATACCCGACGAGCGACCCGACAATAATGACTGCCAAGTAAGTGCCCGTGCTCAGGATGGACAGCTGACGCTCTTGGCGCAGAAAAGCGGGCAGCCACGTGGTGATTGCGTAAAACCCGCCGTGCGCTCCGACGGCAAGAAGACATCCTCTTGCCGTTACGCTCCGAAATCTCGGGGAAAAGATCGCGCCGATCGACGGCCGGGCCTTTGCGTTCACGTACACCGCAGGTTCCGGCACATAGCGGCGCACAAAGAACACAGCGAGCGCCGGCAAAAGGCCGACAAAAAATAACGCGCGCCAGGCATAGGCCTCCGGCAAGAACGTCAAGAACAGCGTGGCCAGCACCGCGGCGGCGCCCCAGCCCACAGCCCACGAGCTCTGGACAAACCCGACAGCCTTGCCGCGATGACGCGCCGCTACGACCTCGCCGATCAAGACCGAGCCTGCGGCCCACTCACCGCCGAAACCCAATCCTTGCAAACCGCGCGTGACCAGGAGCCCTTCGAAGCTGGTGGTGAGGCCGCACAAAAACGTGAAGGTTGCGAACCACGCAATGGTGATCTGCAGGGTGAGAACGCGGCCAATTCTGTCGGACATCACACCGGCAATCCATCCGCCGACCGCGGAGAGCACGAGCGTTACGGTCGCAACCAGCCCCGCTTCGGTATTCGACATCCCCCATGCCAGAACGAGGACCGGAAGGATGAAGGAATAGATTTGGACATCCATGGCGTCGAGCGCATAGCCGCCATAGCACGCCCAGAAGGTCCGGCGTCCGTCGCGGTCAAGTTCTCGAAACCATTTAAACATTACCGATCCCCTCAACGGCCTGACGTCTGCCCCGACGACCGGCGTGCGCCCGCACCTATTTTTGAACGGAATACAGAACGTCGGTTATGAGCATTTTCCCTGGTGCGTGCGTAATAAGAATTGGAAGCCGCGCACTTTGCGCGGCAACCTGGCTTGTTACTCCGCACGCCCAGAACACCGGAATCTCGCCCGCTTCAATTGAAACGGCATCCCCGTAGTCCGGCTGCATGAGGTTCCGGATTCCCAGGACTTCCGGGTACCCGATCTGGACAGGCGCGCCATGCATGTCATGGAACTTCGCCGTAATCTCGGACGCGCGCGCCGCATCTTGAAACTCTATGGGCCGCATCGATACGACCAGCGGCCCCTGGAACGGACCGACGGTTTGCGTGGGCCGATTGGTGCGGTACATTGCGACATTGCGTCCCTGAAGGACATGGCGAAGCGGGATGCCGGCCGCAATCAGTGCGGCTTCGAACGTGAACGAGCAGCCGATGGCAAAGGTTACCAGATCGCTGCTCCACACCGCTTCGATGTCGGTCGTCTCGCCGGCGAACTCTCCGTTGCGGAAGATTTGATAGCCGGGCAGATCAGACCGGATATCAATGTCGCACCCCAAAGCGGGCAGCGCCGGATCTCCCGGCTTCGACATCGCAAGCAGCGGGCACGCCTGCGGATTGGATTTACAATACGCGGCAAAATGGTCGGCCGATGAGGATGGCAGGATGACAATATTCGCCTGCACGTATCCCGGTGCTAGTCCAGCCGTGCTGGTCGTGATCCGGCCGGCGCGAATCTTCTGACGCGCGATCAGCCCAGGCCCTGTATCAAGCACTTGCCTCGCAGCGCTCATCAACGGAAAAGCTCCCGACCGTTCAGAGATCTAACGTGCTCTCGTGATATACGCGACCCATTGTTTTCCTGATATTTTTATTTGGTGATGAACGGCGATCAGCTGGCCTTATCAAGGTGTCGCGATAGCGCCTGCGAGCTCGGCCACGGTCTGCGCAAGGCCACTCCCCGGAGTCTCTATGTAGCTCGCCGTAAATCTAAGGGCCGGC
The DNA here is from genome assembly GCA_945903705.1 of Fidelibacterota bacterium. Classification (GTDB taxonomy): domain Bacteria; phylum Pseudomonadota; class Alphaproteobacteria; order Rhodospirillales; family Rhodospirillaceae; genus SHVO01. Next base: position 8,073 of record CAMDOZ010000038.1, read on the forward strand.
AGCGAGGCTTTCACGTTCAGCAACTGGAGCGTTCCTTCGGAGAGGTGACTCTCGACCACGGCCAGCGGCAATACCCCGATGCCAATACCGTCGATTGCCATGCGGATCACGGCCGCGAGGCTGCTGCTCGCAAATATCCGCGCGGGCGGGAATTCGGGCCGTCTGAATAGCGCGGCGATGTCCGCATGCGGCTGCGTTCCCCGTGCATACGAGAGGATCGGCCAGCGTACCAACTCTTCCAACTCCAATGGTTCGGCGGCGAGTTCAAGCTTCGGACTGGCGACCCATCCCAAAGCGTAGTCGCACAAGGCGACATTGTTCGCCTTAGGTTCGTTCAGCGGCCCCAGCAGTAGGGCAACATCGAGCTCTCCACTTAGGAGCAGCGTTTGAAGGTTTGGAGAAATGTCCACCACGATCTCCGGCGTCACGCGCGGGAAGCGTTCATGCAATTGATGAATGAGCCGGCCGAGCAACGTGTGGACCAGCGTTTCCGCCGCGCCAATCCTTACGACGCCGGAAAACGCCGCGGGATCGGTAAGGCGCGTCACCATTTCCGCATGAAGAGAGAGCATGCGTTCCGCATAGGCAAATAGCTCCAATCCCTTTTGGGTAGGAGTGGGCGTCCGATGGCTCGTGCGGTCCAACAGCCGGACCTGAAATCGCTCCTCGATTTGACTGATACGCCCGGATACTGCGGGCTGAGTCATATGCAGACGCTCAGCCGCCCGGCCGAAACCGCCCAGCTTGACGACCCAGAAGAAAACCTCGAGGGAGCGCAAATCGACCATGAGTGAATTTGACTAATATCCGAGCTTCGTCGTCACCGTTGAAGATAAGGTATTCTCGTCGGGCGTACAGACTCTATGGGGAGGGAACTCTGCGGCTTTCGCCGGTTTTCCGGAAGAAAGTCGGCTCGCAAGCTCTGAGATTTGGCACTAGAGTGCAGCAGTCCTCATCGTTGCACACTTTCTTTTTATGACCATCGAGACAGTCCGCGCCTTCCTCGCCGAGCACGCGCCGGATATCGCGGTCATCGAATCCCCGCTCAGCACGGCAACCGTTGCCCTGGCTGCGGTCGCCCATGGCGTGGAGCCGGGCCAGATCGCCAAGACGCTGTCGCTCAAGATCGGCGATCGCATGTTCCTGGTGGTGGCGCGCGGCGACTACCGGCTCGACAACAAGAAGGCGAAGGCGGCGTTTGGAGCAAAGCCCCGCATGTTGTCGGCTGAAGAAGTGGTGGCTGCGACAGGGCACCCGGTCGGCGGCGTCTGCCCATTCGGTCTCGCGAATCCGTTGCCCATCTACTGCGACATCTCGCTCAAGACCTTCGACGAGGTCTGGCCCGCCGCGGGTTCGACCAATAGCGCCGTCCGGATCACACCTGACCGCATGGCCGCCCTCGTCAAGGCGACGTGGACAGACGTCTGCGTGGCGCCGGAACAGGCCGCACCGTAACAAAACTTCCGGAACCCAAGCGGCATCGTAATGGCGTATGATGATCCTCATCCGCCTTTTGGAAGGACCTCCATGGCCCATCGGTTTTCGCCCGGCGACACGGTCTATGGCAAAGACGGACGCTCCTATACGGTCGAGGCGATCGACGGCAACACGGTCTATTGCACATCGCAAAACGGGGTGGAGACGGAGTTTCCGCTCGATATGCTTTTTACCCAAGCTGCGTGGACACAAACCGAATCCCAGACGAAGCATGGTAAGCGCGAGATCTCCTATCCGCGCCTGCGCCAGTCCCGCCACTACACCCCAGGCGACATCAAGATCGCGCCCGCCGCGGCCGAACAGTTGCTGGCCAAGGCCAACCGTCTCTCACCCTGTCTGATCGATTTCGTGGCTTTCACGGTAGCCGCGCGATTTCTCACCGAGCACCGGGACGAGGAACTGGTCGACCAGCTTTCCATCGTAAAAAGCCGCGCGGTCTTCGACGATACGCCGGCCGCCGTGCGCGTGCGGGTGATGGCCGAGCTTCTCGAAGCGCAACCGGAAGCATTGGTGAGCGCGGCCGGCCTCGGCGACAACCTGCTGCGCGCCATGATCGACAAAGGGCTCGCTTCGCACGAAGTGGCCTTCGAGAATTTCCAGGACCGCCCCAGGAAATAACCGGGCCGCAGGCCCTGGTTAGTCGTGGCGGATGCGCGCGATGAGCATCACAGGTGTCGTTGCGTCGTTGGAGCGTGCGTCCTGCTGAAAGTGGATCGCCTCAAGGTTTGAGCCAATCATCGCCGTAAAGGCCGACACACTATTGAACATTGAGCCGACGATCTCTTTCTCGTCCTTCGGATCGGCGATGTAGCCTTCGGAATAGTGGGGGCAGGCGGAGACTCCAATGGCGATCAAGGCGCCGTTCTTGCACACACGCACCATCTCGCGCACGGCGCGCTCGGGGTCCTTGCTGTACGTCAGCACCCATCCGGAAATAACGACGTCGAACTCCCGATCCCCGTACGGGAGATTGTGCATGTCGCCGAGATCCATCAGCGGGGACGACGCGATGAGATCGACCGCGCGCAAGTTCTCGGTCACAAATCCGATGCCCAGAAGATGAAGGAGTTCCATTTCGGTCCTGGGACCGATCGAAAGTGCTTTAAGCTTATTCGCCGCTGAATATATGGGTTCCAGGGCGCTCAAAGGCCCAATGAGGCGTTGCGTCCGACGCGCAGAGCCGAAGGCGACTTCCTCGACCTCGCGTCGATTATGCGCAACCGTCCCCGGCATAACGCCGGACGACGAATCTTCAAATATTCTGACCTTCCGGCCGCTCTTTATCCAGCGCGCTTTGGCGAAGTACTGGCGGCAGGCTTCGCTTAAGAAGAGGTTGGTGACATTCGCCTTCACGAGCGCGAGCATGTCTTGGAGTTGGTTCTCGTTTATCGAGACGTTTCGGTCACTAGTGTCCACTGTCAGACTCGCCATTTCGCACAGGAAAGGAGCGCGCACTATAGTGTGCCGATCACCCGCCGTCGATCAGAGCGCTTGCGATCATCTTTCGAAACGCCCGGTCGCGCTTGAGATGCCATTCGCGGCTCATGGCCGCGCGCCGGTCGGGATAACGCTCGGCGTAGAGCATGAACCAAACGCGCCCCCGGGTTGAGCGCGCGCCGGTGCCGCCGTTGTGGCGGGTGAGCCTCTGATCTAGATCGGTGGTCCAGCCCACGTAGGTGCGGTGGCCACCCTTCCCCGTGCTTCCAAGGACGTAGACGAAACACGTGTCGCCGCTCATGACGCGTCCGTATGCGCTTCCGTGACCGCGAACTCCTGCGGCGGCAGGCCGGAATGGTGCCGCGTCCACATCTGCTCAAGGGCGCGCTCGATATTGCGGGTGTAGCGCGCAGTATCGAACAAAGGGCAGGTTTCACGGTTCCGCCAGAGGCGCGCCCTGATGTCTGCCAGCTGCGTGTGATCCCGCGCGAGTTCCAGCGCGCGCCGTTCGTAATCTTTGAGCGTTTTCGTCACAAGCTCCGGCAGTCCTGCAGCCGTCAGAATGCTCGCGGCCACGCGGCTCGCGAAAGTTTCGCCTTGGCATGTCACGATGGGGAGACCGCCCCATAGCGCATCGCTGGCGGTCGTGTGAGCATTGTAGGGACAAGTGTCGAGGAAAAGATCGGCGGCATGATGGCGTGCGAGATGCTGCCCGATGGGCACGCGTGGCGCAAAGACAAGGCGTTCAGGATCGATGCCGCGCTTCGCCGCTTCGGCCTTCAAATTCCTCGCCGCGACGGGGCTGTACTGGAGAAGCCAAAGCACACTTCCTTCGACGTCGCGCAACAGACGCATCCAGATGTCAAAGACATTGGGCAGAATCTTGAAGCCGTCGTTGAAGCAACAAAAGACGAAGCCCTTCTCGGGCAATCCAAGATCCTTGCGGGACGGCGATTGCAGCGGGCCGTAGCGGCGGAAGGCGTTCGGTTGATAGCAATGCGGAAGCTGAACGATCTGTTCGCTGAAATGAAGGCGGTGCGCGAACGGCGTAAGGATGGGATCGCCGATCACATAGTGGTAGCAATCCGCGGCCGCGGTTCCCGCGTAACCCAGGTAGTTCACCTGAAGAGGTGCCACACGTCGCGCGAAAAGGCTCGGCTGGCGGGCCGTATAAACGCCAAGGTCAAGGGCGATATCGATGCCGGCCGCGCGAGCCAGGTCAGCGATATCGGCATCTGGAAGATCGGCGCAGTCGATGAGCCTGTCCACGGCGCCGGCGACCTGCATACGCACCGGGTCGAGCGCGCTTCCGCCAAGGGCGAAAGCGATGACTTCAAAGCGCGCGCGGTCGTGCGCTTCCAACATGCCGGTAACAAGATGCGATATCGCGTGGGCGCAAAAGTCCGTGGAGAAATAGCCGAGGCGGATCTTCTTGGCAGCGGGAGGATGCGGCGCATCCGCGGCGGCGACTTTTACTGTTTCGGTGAAATAGACCGCTGCTGCGCTCTTTTGTTGTTCCGGCGTCGACCGCAGTGACAAAAGCCAGAACGGCCGTGTCGCGGACCGGCCAAGGTCGACGGCCCCGAGAAGCGCCTCGAGCTTCTTATCGAAACCCTCCCAGCGGCAGATATGCATGGCGTAATGCAGCGCCTGTCCGAGGAGAAACTTGAGATCGGGTTTGAGGACGGCGGCGGCCTCGAGATCGCTCACTCCCGATTCCGTCTCGCCCATGGCAATGAAAGCCGAGCCGCGTGCCGCGAGCGCATCGGCGAATTCCGGCGCGTAGGTGAGAACCTTGAGGCAATCCGCGAGGGCGTCGGCGTTCCGGCCGAGTCCGAGGTAAGCCCTGGCGCGCACGGTCAACGCCCGCAGGTCGTAGGCGCTGGCGGCGAGCGCGTCATCGCAAAGCTCGACGGCCTCCGCAAGACGGCCGTCGTCGCAGGCCTTGGCGGCACGGGCGCCCAATGCGCCCGCGCGCGCGATGGGATTCTGGGGCTCGACCGCGAGCACCTCTTCGAAGCGCGCGAGCGCCTCTGTGAGACGCCCCTGCTCTTCCAGGTCGATTGCTTCGTCTAGGATCGTGGCGATATCCATCGCCGCGAAACTACCAGACCGCCAAACTCACGGCGCTGAAAAAATCCGAAGCCCCTACTGCGCCTGGACTCTCGCCCGGTTGCGCCGCTTCAGCAACCACATGGAAATCCCGGTGATGACGAAGATCAGCGGCAGGAACCCGGAGATGAAGACGAGCGTCCACCACCACCAGCCCAGGCCGTTGCCGGCGTGGAACTGGCGCTGCCACGCCAGCCACTTGTCCCTGGTGGCGTAGTTGGACTGCGGATCGCGCAGGTCAATGACGCTCTGTTTCCATTGGTCGAGGATGACCAGAGCCTGCGGCACGCCGTTGTAATCGCCGGCGCGGGAGAACTGGATGCGATAGGGCTGATCGGGCTGCGGCGGGAACGCGATGGTGCGCACGATGCCGCCCGGCACCACGTCCAAGGCCAGATCCACGGCCGCGTCGGCCGAGAGCGGCGCTTGACCTTCGACCGGCGCTACAGTGATGGGTCGCGGCTGGCGCTGTTCGCGGATCGCGGGGCCTGCATCGACCATGGAATTGATGGCGATCGGGAAACAAAGGTAGACGCCCGACACGCAGACGATCACGAAGACCGCCCAACCCCAGATGCCGACCGCGCCATGCATGTCGCGGTTGGTCTTGAGGCTGTTTTTGCCGAAGGAGAACATGAGGGCCTGTCTCAATTGCGCTCCGTGCGGCCACCACATCACCATTCCGGAAATTCCGAGGAAGGTCATGAACACGCCGAGCCAACCGACGACCTGACGCCCGTAGAGGCTGCCGGGAAGCAACAGACGGCCGTGCAGGTCGTGCATCAGACGGTCGAACGACATCGCTTGCCCGGGACCGGACGGCGCTTCGGCCCGCTCAGCCGAGAGGCGGGTGGGATTGACGTTCACACGGATCTGGCCGGCGGGGCCGGGGCGGGCGGGCGCGTCGCCATCGCGCGGGGCGGCGAAGCGAACGACGGCGTTGGCGCCCGGCGTTCCCGGCGCGTCGTAGCCGACGAGGCGCGCGCCCTCGGGTGCGATGATCCGCGCCACAGCGATGATCTGGTTGATGGGCCGCTCGGGCGCCGAAGCCGGATCGAAACGCTCGGGCAGATGATGGATCATCTGGACGCTGCCGGAGAGACCCAGCAGCACGAACGGGATCGAGAACGTAACGCCGATCCAGAGGTGAATTGTCGAGAGCACCTTCTTGATGGAGATGCTCGTGCTCAAAGAACGCGGCTGCGTTCCGGATGTGATTTCAGTCATGTCTTTCTCACCGCCAGGTATGCCGTTTTCACGCCAAAGAAGCACGGCATGCGCTCCACGCTGCATACCGTGCTCAATTCGATAACCGCCAGAAAGTATGAACGGCGGAGCCAACCCGTAAAGGGAGGTAGAAACGAGGGCTCCGCCGTTCGAGGGCCGCGGTGCCGGTTGTGGAGACGCGGCCCGGGAGTGCTGTCGTGTCTCCTTAGAAGGTGTAGTTCGCCGAGAGCGTGACCTGGCGCTTGTCTCCAGGCACGGTCCAGGGGCTCGTCGCGTTGAAGCGCACGCGCGTGTAGTAAAGTTTATTGAACAGGTTGGTGACGTTGAGCTGCAGGCTCAGGGCTTCCGTCGGCGCATAGCTGATCATCGCGCGATGTGTCCAATATCCAGGCGCGGTGACGAGGGGTGCCGCGCTGGTGACGTAGATCTTGCTTTGCTGCGTAAAGCCGTAACCCAACTGGACATCGTACGGGAGCTGATAAGTCGTCCAGAAGCTGGAGGCATGTTTCGGCACCTGCACCATCGGATTGCCGGCCTGGGGATCGACGGCGCCGCGGGCGAGGTCGATGAGCGCTATGCTCCGGATCACCTTGCTGTCGAGATAGGTGTAGTTGGCGAACACAAGCCACTCCGGCGTGATGGTTCCCGCAACACCCAAAGCCAATCCATCGACGCGGGCGCTTCCATCGACCTGCTGATCAGGAATGGTGGTATCGGCCGACGTGACGCGGAAGTTGGTGCGGGCGTTGCGGAAGATCGAGGCCGTCAAGGACAACTGATCTTCGAGCAGGTTCCATTTGGCGCCGAGTTCATAGCTCTTCGCCGTTTCGGGCTCGACGAAGCAGTTCGCGATGGTGCAAGCGCCGCTGACCGAGGTCTTGGACGGCGTTTTGGAATTGCCGAAGGCGACATAGATGCTTGCTGCCGGGATCGGCTTGTAGACAAGGCCGGCGCGATAGGAGAACAGATCGTCGTTGTTCTTGAGAACCGGGCCTTGCGAGGTGAAAACGCCGGCAGCGCTATAGGTACCGAGTGTGTTCGTGCCTTCATTGTGCTCGAGGCGCACGCCGCCGTTGAACTCCAACTGCTCGGAGAACTTGACCGCATCGAAAGCGTAGATTGCTTGGTTGTTGAGCGAAGCGTCGGTCGACCCGGCCTGAATGAAGTTCACCGGCCCGGTATAGACGTGATCCGGATTGACGATGCTCATCGGCGGTAACGTGGGTACGCCGCCGGTGGGCGTGCGGTTCGAATTGCCGTTGGCGAGCGCATAGTCTTCGGTGGAGACCGAAGCACCCACCACTAGCGTGTGACTGACCCCGCCCGTGGCAAATTCCGTCGTGAAGTCGGTCTGATTGTAGAGCATCTGGTTGCGGCCATTGCGCGTCGTGCCGCCGCGGGTCAGGAGCAGGAAGCCCGCGGGCGTGCAAGCCGCGCCGGTCGCGACGTTGGTGCCGTTTGAAAGACACCAAGTCCCCTGCGGCTGGTTCGCGATCGTGAACTGCGTCACCTCCTGCCAACGCGTCAGGTTACGGACGCGGAAGGTGTCGGAGAAATCGTGCTCGAGGATGGCGGTGGCGACATCGAGGTCGATTTCCTGGGTGTCGACGTTGCTGTAGCCGTAATAATTCGACGGAGCGACGCCCGGGATCGGGCCATTATTGAAGGCGTTCACGAAGTACGGAACGCCGTATTGAGGAATGTTGTTGTCGACCTGGTGGAGGTAGCTGAGCGTAAAGCGCGTCGGCGTGCCGAGGCCGATGGCGATCGAAGGGGCCAAGCCCCAGCGCTTATAGTCTTCCACATCGCGGCCGGGCACGTCGTTCTTGTGACCCATCGCATTGATGCGGATGGCGGCTGTATCCGTGAGCTGCTGGTTGGAGTCGACGGTGCCGCGGAAATAGTTGGCGGTCCCGACCCCTGCCGACACGTCGGTGAAGCTTTCCGCGCGCGGCACTTTAGTGACGAGATTGATGTTGCCGCCGACGCCGCCCGATCCCGAATAAACCGAGTTCGCGCCATTGACGATTTCAACCTGCTCGAGGTTGAAGATGTCTGAGCGGCTGTACTGGCCAGTGTCGCGCACGCCGTCGATGGTAATGTCGCTGTTGGCCGAGTAGCCGCGCAGGTTGACGCTGTCGCCGTAGCCGCCGCCGCCCTCGCCCGCGCCGAACGTGATGCCGGGCACGGTGGAAAGGACGTCACGCAAGCTGAGCAGGTTCTGATCCTTGATCACGGCCTGCGGAATGACGGTGATGGTCTGCGGCGTGTCGAGGAGCGGAGCGGTATAGCGCGGGGACTGGACCTCTTCCGGCTTGTACTCGGCCGGCGCGTCTTCTTCGATGCCGACGGCCGGAACCGCGAGCGGCTGCGAGCTTTGGGCGAAGGCGGGCGCCGCGAAGAAGCAGGCGCTCACGGCCGTGGTGCTCAGAAGCACATGTAGAGCACTGCGGGTTCCTTGATCGCGGGCGGCAACAGTAAGGTCCGCGAAAGGCATCGTTCTCGACGTCATCGAAGTAAGTCCCCTCAGGTAAGTGATAATGCGAGTCAGTCTTGATGCGAGTAAGTATTAATTGCGATTCTAGCTGACTGCAAGCGCAAATTTGGCCACCCGCCTTCTCAGCACATCTCTCTAATATGTTGTAAAACATACGTTTTTTTGTGCAGCGACGAGAGGCGCGTCAAAAATATGCCCCGTGACACTCATTCTCAATTGCACTACTAATGAGTCGCGTTCGCGACCTCGCTGCCCGTCTTATTCACACGATTGCGATTCTTCCCGCCATGAACAGCCTCACCGCGCGAGAGCTTCTGGACACGTCATTTTCTTCCTCGGCCAGCGAAACGCCGACGTCGTCCATGCGGGACATGGTGCGCCGGCCTCAGGCCGATCCGCGCCCGCATGGGCAGCAGATCTTCGGCGGGCTCGTCGCCGTGTCGATCCAGGCGATTTTCCTCGCCGGCCTCGCCTACGGAACCATGCGTGATCTGGTGCCGTCCCTCGAGAACATCACGGTCGTGAACATTCTCGACGAGACGCCGGTGGTCGAAGAAACGCCGCCGCCCCCGCCGCCGAAGTTCGAGCAACCCGTCATACATATGCAGGCGCCGCTTGTGACGATCACGCCGCCGGAGCCGGCACCGGCCGCGCCCACGGCGATCATCTCCGACAGGCCGACGCCACCGCCGGCGCGAGTAGACAACAGCGAACGCGATCGCCTGATCGTGGAATTCCAGCGCGCACTTCAGCGCCACTTAATCCGCGAGATGCGCTATCCGCTTGCCGCGCGCGCCAAGAAGGAAGAAGGCATCGTCTACGTGCGTGTGGCGATGGACCGGCGCGGTTTTGTTAAGTCCGCCAAGATCCAGGACGCCTCGGATTTTCCGCTGCTCAACCAGGAAGCTATCGCGGTCGTTCAACGCGCGCAGCCGCTACCGCTGCCGCCGGACGCGGTCGCGGGCGATCCGGTGGATCTGATTATTCCGGTGACGTTCTCGTTGAGAATGGGCCGCGGCGGGCGTGGCGGCGGACGCGGTGGACAACACCGCGATAACTAGCGCTTACGGCGCGGGCTGATCCCACTCGCCGACCCAGACGTGATAACTCTCGCCGTGGCCGCCTGCGACATTGTTGAGGCGGCTGATCAGCGTGGGTTTCAGTTCCGTCCCGCTCTTCAGCAAGAGCTGGCCCGCCTTGTCGTGAAGATCGCGTGCGAGGATGGCGCCTGCTTTGACTTCATTGAGCAGGACCATATGGACATTCTTGAGTTCAGCTTCGCGGAAATGCTTTGCGGCTGCGGCCGTGGCGACCGTGCCATGTGACGCACGCGCGTGGGCATTCGCGCCTTCGCCGGCGTGTTCGTTCTTGTGGACCACGCGGGCCGGACCACCGGCGCCTTTGGGCTTTTCGGGTTCCACGAGCGACGGCGTAACCGCGGGAACCGCCGCGTAGACCTTCGCATCCTGCAGGGTCCAGGTGCGGTTGATCGCGCTGCCGATGGTCTTCACCAGTTTCTCGAGGGAGAGCGGCGCAACGGCAAAGCCATTCACATCAAGGGCCTTCGCAGCCTTGACCGCGCCGGAGTCCGCCTTGCCGGTGAGGATCACGACCGGCAGGCGCGCGGAGGTTTTCGGCAGAGCTTTGGTGCGGATCTTGCGCAGGAGTTCAAGGCCGCCTTCCGGCGCCATGTCCCAATCGATGATGATGCAATCGATGGCCGCGCGGTTCAAAAGCTGGAGCGCGGTTTCGACGCTGGCGGCGTGTTTTACGTCCTTGGCCTTGGCGCGCATGACGGCCGTATGGGCCATATCCCGATAGAACGGCTTGTCGTCGACCACCAAGAAAACAATCTTGGAGAAGTCGAGTTCGTTCTGAAGGGGCGCGCCAACAGACATTGCTATCAACCTGAAATTACTCCCGAATTATAACAGGATAACCCGCGGTAGCACAGCGAAAGGTTGCGGGTCCAAATAGGAACGGCGGTGCGGTTGCGCTATTGTTTCGGAGCAATGGTGGTGTCCCTGATCAAGAGGCTGATCCGAGGATTCAAGGACCGCAGGATCCTGCGGCTGCCGTCGCGGATTTTTCTTGAGACCACGGTTATCCCGGCGCTGGCGGCCGCGGGCCGCCGCCGCATGCTGTCGGTCGGCACCAGGTCGTATAACCGGGCGCTCTATCAAAGGTGCCGGGCGGAAGGGATCGCCGTGTGGAGCATCGACCTCGACCCGGCGGCCGCGGTCTATGGCGCGCCGGCCGGACACTTTGTCGGAAGCATCTGCGACGTCGACAAGCTTGCCGCCGGTCAGGCGTTCGACGCGATCATCTTCAACGGTGTCCTGGGCTGGGGCGTGAACACACCGGAAGACGCATTGACCGCGCTCGCGGCGATAGGGAAGGTCGCGACCACTGACGCGCTGATGTTCATCGGATGGAATCCCGGAAAAACCGACGGTGCGGAAGTGGCCGCGATCCGTGCGCGACTCACGCCGCTGGCGCTGGGTGCAATTCCGCAGGAGATCGAGTTTCCGCCGCTGGGCGCCGCCCAGCGATTCCCACACCGCTACGAACTTTTTTCGCTCGCCTAGACGCATGACCCTCAGGAAGGACATCTGGCGGATCGGCGCCGTGCGCACGAGTCCGAATGAGCTGCTGCGCAGCGGCCTGCAGGGCCGTGAGATCGCCTGGCTCGCGGATACGGCGCCGCTCAGCTTCCTCGCCGATCCATTCGGTCTGTGGCGCAACGGGCGCTTGTACGTCTTCGCCGAAGCCTACAACTATCGCGACCGGCACGGCACGATCGACGTCCTGATGTTCGACGCCGAGCTCCGCCTCCTCGAGCGGCGTTCGGTTCTCAAGGAGCCTTGGCATCTTTCTTATCCCTTCATCGTCGAAGCGGATGGCGAGACCTACATGCTGCCGGAGGCATTCAAGTCAGGCGGCTTGACGCTCTATCGCGCCGCCGAATTCCCATATCGCTGGGAGCCGGTGAAAAAGATCACGCTCGATCAGGTGCCGATCGATGCGACGCCGGTGTTTCACAATGGATTGTGGTGGCTGTTCTATACGCCGGCGACCACCCGCGAAGCCAAGGTGAGCGCGTTGCATGTCGCCTTTGCGAAGCACCTCACCGGACCGTGGATGCCGCATCCGCAGAACCCGGTGCGGTTCGATGCCTCGAGCAGCCGGCCGGGCGGCACACCCTTCGTGCGGGATGGCGCGCTTGTGATCCCGATGCAGGATTGCCGGCGCACCTACGGCGGCGCCATCCGGCCACTGACCATCACGACGCTGACCCCAAGGGAATTCGCGGCCGCGGCGGGCGACGTCATCACCGCACCGGGGGCGGACGGCTTTCACACGGTATCGGCAGCGGGCGACGTGACGCTGATCGACGTGAAACGCTTCCACCTTTCGGCGGCAACGCTCGCGCTAGACGTACGCCACGTTCTCCGGAAAGCCTTCCGCTAGAGGCTCGCCGACCGTGCGCGCGCGGTGGACGCGGTCGAACATGTCGAGATGCGCGTCCGCAATCGGACCTATTCGATACGCTTCCACCGCTTCCGCAAGCACGCGCGGGTCGGGCGCCGGCAGCGCCAACGCGAGATCGAGCGCGTCCGCCATCGCAACTGGATCGCCAATTGGAGTGACGTGACAGCCCGGTAGTCCGATGAGGAGGTCGTTGATTGCAGGGGTGCAATCCGTGCTGACCACCGGGCGTCCCGCCGCGAGAGCTTCGACGAGCACGGCGCCGAAACCCTCGTAGTACGAAGACAAAAGAAGAAGGCGCGCCTGAGCTAGCCAAGGCGAGATGTCGGGCACATAGCCGACCAATTCCACACGGTCGGCGACACCGAGGCTATCGGCAAGGAGCATGAGATTTTCACCGAGCGGGCCGTCGCCGAAAATAACCAAACGGGCGGTCTTATCCTCAAGGCGCGCCAGAGCCTGGATCGCGACGTGGAAACCTTTCTCCTTCACCAGGCGTCCGGCGGCGAGGATCACATTGCCCGAGGCCCGTGAAAGGGTGCGCGGCACGCGCGCATCATCGAGCACCGGTAGGCGGATATATTGGGTGATCTTGCGGTGGAGAACCGCGTCCGCATGGGCGACCGTCGACGGCGAAAGCGCAATCGCCGCATCGACCCCGCGCAGACGATGGCGGGTGAGAATATTGTAGCCGAACTGCTCGAAGCCGCCGCGGCCATGGCGGTAAAGCGGCGTTGAGATCTGCGTGACGACGCCGGGCGCCAGCGCGCGCGGCAGGCCGTCCAGCGCTGGCAGCACCGGCCAGTGGTAGTTCCCGGGACAAAATAGGACGTCCAACGGGCGTTTCTCGAGAAAGCGGCGCAAGGCCTTACCGAAACGGCGGCGTGAGCCGGGCGCGCGCGGAATCGCGGGCGCGCATTCGACCACATCGACATTCTCTCCGATGAGATCGACCAAGGGGCCCTCTACCGCCCCACAGAAAGCGACCACCTTGCGGCCGGTTTCGGCCCAGCGGTTCATCAGGCGGACGGCAATACGCTCCGACCCGCCCAGCGGAAAATCGTGAAAAATAACGCCGATTTTCGCGGCTTTCCGATGCATCGAGTTCCCCCAACTTACCCACCTAACGCCGGGTTTTCCCGGTCGCGACGGCCCGTTCCCCAACGGACGCCGTCTTGTTCGTGTGTAAGGAAGATGACGCGGGCGGCCTTGATCCCTCCCGCCGGACCTAAGCGCTGGCGGCGGCGGTCGGTTTGGGCGATGATTCACGATAAATCAGAGGCTTCGGCGTGGGGGACGCCCAGATGAGTGGGATTTTTTGAGGTGACTGACGCCGTCCTCGGCGTGCTGATGTCGGAGTACCTCGCTATGCGCGAGGTCCTCTTGCGCTTCCTGACGGCCCGGCTGGGAGATCCGGCCACGGCCGATGACATATATCAGGAGCTGTTCATGCGCCTTCGCTCCGGCGGACTGCCGGCAGACCTCACAAACCCGCGGGGCTACCTGTTCCGGATGGCCTACAACCTCGCCAATGAATTCGCGCGCGCGCGCCGCCGCCAGGACGCGCGGGACGCCCTCTGGACGGACGCGACCACGCATAAGGTCGGCGCCGAAGCGGTGTCCGAAGACGCCGCCGCGGACGACCTCCTCGATTCCAAGGAGCGCCTGGCGGCCGTGATGCGCGCGTTGGAAGGCCTTCCGCCCAAGAGCCGCGATGTCTTCGTGATGTGTCGCGTTAAGGGGTTAAGCCACCGGGATATCGCCGATGTGATGGGAATTTCGACCAAGACCGTGGAAAAACACATGACGGCGGCCTTGAAACACCTCACTCTGAATCTACGGTCCACGGAGGGGGAGCGGCATTAGCCGCGGCATCTGGAAGATGAGAACCTTACGGAGTGGATGGTGAGCCCAGCAACGTCAGCAGCCGGTGATACGGAACGCCTGAATATGGCGGTCGCATGGCATGCGCGGCTCGAAGGCGGGCCTGCGGCCGACGGCGATTGGGAGTCTTTTACCGCCTGGCTCGAAGCGGACCCCCTCAACCGTGACGCCTTCGACGCGGTGGACGCCGCCGCCGTCGACACCGCCAAAATCCTGGCGCGCCATAGCAACCTCGCATTCACGCCCATGGCGCCGCCGCCGGCGATGCTGCGGTTTTCCTCGCGCGCTTTTCTCGGCATGGCCGGCATCGCCGCCTTCGTGCTGGCGGCGGTGATTGCGCGTCCCGATTTCTTCATGCCTCAGGAGCGCGAAGTCATCTCGACGGCGGCCGGCGAGCGGCGCGAGATCAGCCTTGCCGACGGCTCGAAGGTTCACCTCAACACCAACACGCAAGTCGCCGTGACCATGAGCGGGCGCGCCCGGGGTGTCACGCTCGAAAGGGGCGAGGCGCTGTTTGACGTGGTACGAGACGCGGCGCGGCCCTTCGATGTCACCGTAGGGGACCGCAACGTGCGCGTTGTCGGCACAGCGTTCAACGTGCTGCGTCACGACGGAAGGATCACGGTCACGGTCGAACGCGGCGAGGTCGATGTTGGGGCCGATGGCGCGCGGGACAATGTGCGCCTCAGCGCCGGCGATCAATACGCGGCGCGCGAGGGAACGCGCACTTACCAGGTCGCCAAAATCGATCCGGCCATCGCTTCGGCTTGGCGGGATGGGCGTGCCGTCTTCACAAACGCCACTCTATCTGAGGTTGCTTCCGACCTCTCGCGCTACTACGGACGGCCCATCGTGGTGCGCGACCCCCAAGTCGCGGCCACACGCTTCTCTGGAATCCTTAAAATCGAGGATCAGCTGACCACGGTGCGGCGCCTCGAGGCCCTGCTTCCCATTGTTGTTACAGAAAATGGGGATGAAGTAAGATTGGAGCGGGGAACCTCAAAGTGAGGCGCAGGGGGAGTGTCGCGCCCATCGGGCAAATTCACGCCGCAGTGCCGGTACGCTCACGTATTTCTGAGCGTGCTTGCGCTCGCCTGCCTGCTCGGCCGCGCACCGCTCGCGGCTGACGACGTCAAGAGATTCGATATTCCGGCGCAGGCGCTTTCGAGCGCCCTCGTCTCCCTGGCCTCCCAAGCGGACATCTCCATCGGCTTAACGGGCGTTGTCCTCACAAACCAGGTGAGCGGCGCGGTGAACGGCAGCAGCACGATCGGCGCGGCGCTCGAAGACCTGCTGACGAGAACCGGGCTGACGTTTGAAATGATCCAGCCGGGCACCTGGCGCATCTTCCCGCGGCCGCTGACGCGCGAGATACGGATCGAAACACCTACCATTCCGCTGACGCTGCCGCCGATCGAAGAGATTATCGTCACGGCGATCAAGCGCCCCATGGCGTTGCAGACGAGTTCCATGTCCGTGGCCGCCATCACCGACGGCACCATCACCGATTACGGCGTGCGCTCGACCCAGGAGATGTCCGCATTCGTCGCGGGCCTTGCGACCACCAATCAGGGCCCGGGGCGCAATAAGTTCGTGATCCGCGGCATGTCCGACGGACCGTTCATCGGCAATACCCAGTCGACGGTCGGCCTCTACATCGACGAAACCCGCGTGGTGTTCAACGCGCCCTCGCCGGCCCTGCAGCTCCACGACGTGGACCGCGTCGAAGTCATCCGCGGACCACAGGGAACGCTGTACGGCGCGGGCTCTATCGGCGGCCTTGTGCGCATCATCACGCGCCCGCCGGTCATGGGCCGCTTCGAGACGAGGGCCGCCGCCGACACCGGCGTCACGGGAGGCAGCGGCATATCCCATGCGGCCGATGCGGTCGTGAACGTGCCCCTGATCGGGGACCGACTGGCGTGGCGCACGCTCGCCTATCGGCGCACCGACGCCGGCTATATCGAGGACACCCGCCTCGGCGGCGACCAGGTCAACCGCATCCACACGACGGGCGGCCGCACGACCGCGAAGCTGCGCGTCGGCGCCGACTGGAACGTCAGCGCCGGCGTGATCTACCAGTCGATCCACGCGCATGACACGCAGTATTACGACGCAGCGCGGCCCGCGTTCGAGCGCGCGAACTTCCTGCGCGAGCCCAGCAAGAACCGGATCGTCATCGTCAACGGAACCGTCGAGGGCGATCTGGGCTGGGCGAGCGTCACGTCGACAACGGCGTGGATCCACCACCGGGTGGAAGCGAACTTCGATGCCTCGCTGGCCCTGCCGACATTGATCCGGATGCCGGTTGAGCCGACGATGTTCGATCAGGCGAACCTTTACCGCACCGTCAATCACGAAACCCGGCTGGCGTCCGCCGGCGAGGCGCCGTGGCGCTGGGTCGCGGGCGTGTTCTTCTCGCACCGTTACGACCGCTCGACGGCGAACCTGACGCGGACGCAGCAGACTCCTCCGGACGTTTTCTACGTCAAGAACCGCGACGACTACGGGACCGAGGCCGCGGCCTTCAGCGAGGTGCAATACCAGCTGACGCCGCAACTTAGGGCCGGCGCGGGCCTTCGCGTCTACTACGGCGAAGTGAACGTGGAAGCGAATAATTCCGAGCTTATCGACGTCGGCCCGCCGGCGGCCTTAGGACGCAACGAGAAGAAAGGTGTGACGCCGAAGGCCGAGCTTTCCTTTCAGCTCAGCCCCGATCACTTTTTTTATGCTCAAGCGACGCAGGGCTTCCGGTTGGGCGGTGTGAATATCGCGAGCCGGCTGACCGCGCCGCCGCCCGGCGGGCGGCCGGTCACGGTGTCCAACTTCGATTCCGACCGACTGTGGAACTTCGAAGTGGGGTCTAAGTCCGCCTTTCTCGACCAGCGCCTCAACATGAACGTCACGGTGTTCCATTCGATCTGGAACGACATGCAGGCGGACCTGATCCGCCCCAATGGTCTGTCGTTCACGTCCAATCTCGGCGACGGGCGCAACAAGGGGATTGAGCTCGAGACGATCTTCGCGGTCACGGAGCGTCTGCGGCTGCTCGCGAACGTCTCGTGGAACGACCCGACGGTGCCGTCCACCGGCATGACCGGTGCCGTCACCAACCGCCTGCCCGGCGCGCCCAAGTTCGCGAGCGCGGTTGCGGCCCAGTACCAGCATCCGCTCGGGCGCGGGTATACGGCGTTTGCAAACGTAAAGGCGGAGATCATCGGCAAAGCGCAGCTCACCATCGGTACGTTGCCGATGTCGAGCGTACCGGCGTACAAGACCGTCAACCTGCGGGCGGGCGTATTCAACGATCACTGGCGCCTGGCGGCCTACGTGACCAACCTCACCGACACCCAGTCGAATACGTATGCCTTTGGGAATCCCTTCTCGCTGGGACGCCTATCGCAGGCTATT
>CAMDOZ010000039.1 GCA_945903705.1 Fidelibacterota bacterium
CCGACTGCACTCAGCTCTCGATTACCGCTCGCCCGAGGAGTTCGAAGCAACCTGTGTCAGGGCCCATTCCGCTGTACAATGGGCTGCTGAATGAACCCGTTTAACCAACTGTCGCTAGATTCGGTGTCTCACCGATGGGGTGCACTCCATTCTGGTGACAAGAAGAGGACCGGCGCATAGCTCCGGCCGGCGAGGCGTGGCAGGGTCTAGTGCTTGTACTTCTTCTGGCGCTCGACGTCGGCGCTCATCAGCTCTTCGATGGGCAGCTTCTCGAGCACCGAGGGCGGCGGTTTTGCGAGGCCCTCTTTCTCCATCGCCTTCGCCCAGCGCATCAGGGCGTCGGGCATTTTGCGCGAGAGCCACGCCGGGCCCACGTGCTCGACCCACAGCTCGATCTCCCGTGGGGTCACTTCGGCCTTGGCGCACATGCTTTCGGCGATTTCCACCAGCGTGCGCGCGACCGTGGAATCGATCATCGCCGAGGGCTCGGTCCAGAATCCCTTGCGGTAGCTGTCGGTGTAGAACCCGAGCTGTTTCAGCATGTCGAGCACTTCCACCACCTCGCCGTTGGTGTTGGTAGCGTCCTTGAACTCCGAAAGATGGCGCGCGCCTTTCTGGACGAGTTCCGAAAGAATCCACGCGGTGTTTTTTGGATGATGCGAGCGGTAGTCCTTCCAGGCGCCGGTCAGCTCGGTCTTGCTGCGGGAGAGACACATGGCTCGCAGTGTCGAGACCTTCTCGCTCTCTTCGACCGAGAGCGCGGCCATGGATGCGGCGGATGGAAAGCGCTTGGCATCGAGCAGGATTTTCGCGTCGGCGGCCAGGCGCTTTGCGTTGCGGATGGCCGCATTTATTCCGTCGGCGACCTCATTGGCGGTGAGGGTGCCGCGAAAGGGCGACAGCGGTGATTGAGAACTTGGAAACGGCATGGGGCTCACGCGTAAATAGCAGTGCACTCAAAGCCCCCACACGAATGATAAGAGGCGAGTATGCAACGATGCAAGCGCTGCAGTGTTCCCAAAGGCGTGAACGCAAGACGGGTATAACCGCCTGGCCCGCCACAAATTTAAGCAGAAACCACGGCCCCGTTGCGCGCTTCGGAAACTGTGGCGAGATCGACGAAGATGTCGGTGATGGCGTCGGGCGCCGGCAATGTCATCGGATCTTCACCTGGAAAGGCTTGCGCGCGCATTTTTGTCCGCACCCGCCCCGGATCCACGATATTCGCCTTGATTTGGGTGTGTGCGACCTCGGCGGCGTAGATTTTCACCATCTGTTCCAGGGCTGCCTTGGAGGCCGCGTAAGGCCCCCAATACATCTGGGCGCGGCGGGCCACGCCCGATGTGACGAACATCGCACGGCCCGCATCGGACTGCCGGAGCAGGGGGTCCATGGCGCGGATCAGGCGCCAGTTCGCGTGAACATTGAGATTGAACACGTCCGTCCACATCTTCGGCGTGTAGTGGCCGACCGGCGAAAGCTGGCCCAGCATGGCGGCGTTCCCCACCAGGATGTCGAGTTTTCCGAATCGCTGAAAGAGGGCAGCGCCGGTTTGGTCGATCTTGTCGAAGTCGGTGAGGTTCTCGTTGATGAGAACAGCGGGTAGACCACCCGCCTTGCGGATCTCGTCGTCCAGTTCCTCGAGGGCGCCTGTGGTGCGTGCAAAGGCGACCACTTGCGCACCTTCCTTGCCATATCTCAAGGCAACGGCGCGGCCGATACCGCGGCTCGCGCCGGTGACGAGGGCAACACGGCCCGCCAATTTTCCCGCATTACTCATAAGTCTCTCACGCTGGCTGCATCATTGGATTTGCCTTCGCCGCGCCGAAGCCTTGGCGAAGGCGGGTGCGCCCTGCCAGCTTCCCCGTCTGTGTCACGGCTAGACTCTTTCGGTGAGCAGCGAGAGCTGCTTGGGCTGGGTGCCGGCGTTGCGGTCCGTCAGCGGCAACGGATAGTCGCCGGTGAAGCAGGCATCGCAGAACTGCGGATGCCCGAGGTCGCGCTTCGCTTCGCCGAGGGCCTTGTAGAGACCGTCGATGGAAATGAAGGCCAGGCTGTCGACGCCGAGAAGCTTGGTCATGGCGGCCAGATCGTACTGATGGGCCAAGAGCTTGTCGTAGTCCGGCGTGTCGATGCCGAAGAAACAGGGGTGTGCCGTGGGCGGGCTGGAAATGCGCATATGTACTTCCGTCGCGCCCGCCTGGCGTACCATCTCGACGATCTTCTTCGACGTGGTGCCGCGCACGATGGAATCGTCGACCAGGATGACGCGCTTGCCTTCCAACACGCCGCGATTGGGGTTGTGCTTGCGCTTGACGCCGAGATTGCGGGTCTTGTCCGTCGGCTGGATGAAGGTGCGGCCGACATAGTGATTGCGGATTATGCCGAGCTCATACGGCTTGCGTGCCGCCGCTGCGTAACCCAACGCCGCCGGTACGCCAGAATCGGGCACCGGCACCACCACGTCGCAGTCGACCGGGCTCTCAAAGGCGAGCTGGGCGCCGATGCGCTTCCGTACCTCGTAGACGCTCTGGCCTTCGCTCACGCTGTCGGGGCGCGCGAAGTAGATGTACTCGAAGATGCAGAAGCGCGGATGCTGCTTCGGGAAGGGCTTCAGGCTGCGCACGCCGTCCTGGGTGATGACCACCACTTCGCCGGCATCGATATCGCGCACGTATTCGGCGCCGATGATGTCCAGCGCGCAGGTCTCCGAGGCGAGGCACCAGGAGTTTTCCGACTTGCCTAGCACCAGCGGGCGCACGCCCAAGGGGTCGCGCGCGCCGATCAATGCGGTGTTGGTGAGGCAAACGAAGGAATAGGCGCCTTCCACCTGGCGCAGGGCGTCGACCAAGCGTTCTTCGAACGAGACCTCTTCGCTGATCGCCATCAGGTGGATGAGCACTTCCGTGTCGGAGGTGGACTGAAACAGGCAGCCGCGGCGCTTCAGTTCCTGACGCAAAGTAAGTGCGTTGGTGAGGTTGCCGTTGTGCCCGACGGCAAATCCGCCGCTTTCGAGTTCGGCGAACAGCGGCTGGACGTTGCGCAGAATGGTTTCGCCGGTGGTGGCGTAGCGGGTATGGCCGATGGCCATGTCGCCCTTGAGGCGGTCCATGACCGCATCGCTCGCGAAGTTCTCCGAGACGTGGCCCATGCCGCGATGGCTGTGGAATTGGCGGCCGTCGAAGGAGACGATGCCGGCCGCTTCCTGGCCGCGGTGTTGAAGGGCGTGGAGACCAAGCGCTGTGTGCGCCGAGGCTTCGGCGTCACCGATGATGCCGAAAACGCCGCACTCTTCTTTGAGATGATCGCCGTCCGCCTCGTCGTCGGTGGCGAAAGGATGCGTTGTGAGCCGGTCACTCATTTGGGTGCAGTGGCCTCCGGGCTCGCGATGCTGTCCATGAGCCGTTCTATATCCCGGCGTTCCTGATTTTGGTACCCGGCATCGGAGCTTTTTTCCGAACCTGCTTCCGGCGCCGGCCGGTTCAGCCGTTGAAGTGTCTTGGCAGTACTTATGGCTTCTTCGGCTTTAATCAAGGCCGCCGGTCTTGGTGCGAGAACCGGGGGCATGAAGGAGGGCGGCAGCACGGAAATCAGGCCTTCCGCGGCCATTTCGATCACGGGCAGGGTCTTTGCGTTCTCGACCCATTGGGGCCGCTCGCGCTCGGTCAGCCAGTCGGTGATGACCAGACCCACCGCCAGGATGACGACGGCGCGTGCGATCCCGAAAATGAAACCCAGGGAGCGGTCGAGATTGCCCAAGGCGCTCTTCTGGATCGCGCGCGCGACCGCATGGGTGACGATGGACAGGATCAAAAGGACAACGAGGAAGATCCCAACCGCGGCGGCGGCGTCGGCCGCCCAGTTGATGGGAATGAGGCCACGGGCATGCGGCTGCACGAAGGGAAAGCCGTAGATCACTGCGACCACGGCGCCGATCCAGGCGGCGATCGACAGTACCTCGTGAACAAAACCCCGAATGAAGGCAATGAGCGCAGAGATCAGGAGAATGGCGCCTACGGCAAGATCCAGGCCGTTGACCGGCAATCCTTGCATCAGGGCCCGCCTGCTTTTGAGCGCGCAGGGGCTGTCGCTTCGGAAAACTGGCTCACCACGTCTTGCACGTGACCCATGCTTTTGATCGAAAGCCCCGTTTTGGTGTCGTCCGGCTTGCTTTGCGCGCCTGACGCATCTGTCTTCTTAGCCGACCGCGGCACCCAGGCCTGTTTAAAGCCTAGTTTCGCGGCTTCTTTGAGGCGCACATCGCGTTGCGCCACCGCGCGAACCTCGCCCGAGAGGCCGATCTCCCCGAACACCACGGTATCGGCGGGCACAGGGTTGCCGGAAAGGGCCGAAACCAGAGCCGCCGCGACCGCAAGGTCCGCCGCCGGTTCCTGTATCCGAAGGCCACCGGCGACGTTCAGATAAAGGTCATGCCCAGTGAAGGCAAGGCCGCACCGGGCCTCCAGAACCGCGATCACCATGTTGAGCCGGGCCATGTCCCAGCCCACCACCGCCCGCCTTGGCGTGCCGAGGGCAGAAGGCGCTACAAGCGCTTGGATTTCCACAAGAACCGGACGGGTGCCCTCGAGGCCCGCGAAGACACAACTTCCGCTTACATTCCCGCGCCGTTCGGCGAGAAAAAGGGCGGACGGATTGAGCACCTCGGAAAGCCCCGCGTCCGTCATTTCGAAGACGCCGATTTCATCCGTGGCGCCGAAGCGGTTCTTCACCGCGCGCAGGATCCGGAACTGGTGGCCGCGGTCGCCCTCAAAATAGAGCACCGTATCGACCATATGTTCGAGGACGCGGGGGCCCGCGAGCGTGCCCTCCTTGGTCACATGGCCGACCAGGAACAGGATAAAGCCCCGGCGTTTCGCGACGCGGATCAGCTCATGGGCGCAGGTGCGCACCTGCGTGACGGTCCCCGGTGCGGACTCAACATTGTCCGCGTACATGGTCTGGATGGAATCGATCACCACCACGTCCGGCGGTGTGCCGGCTTCCAGGCTTGCAATGATGTCCCGCACATTGGTGGCCGCGGCGAGTTGGACATTCGCCTTCGCAAGACCAAGGCGCTCGGCGCGCAGGCGCACCTGGTCCACCGCTTCTTCGCCGGTGATGTAAGCGACGGTCGCATTGCGCGCGAGCATGCCGCACGCCTGAAGCATGAGCGTCGATTTTCCGATGCCGGGATCGCCGCCCACAAGAATGGCGGAGCCCGCGACAAGGCCGCCGCCGCACACGCGGTCGAGCTCGCCGATGCCGGTGGATCTCCGCGGCGGAGGTGTGCCTTCCGCTTTCAGATCGACGAAGGCAATCTTGCGCCCGGCTTTTCCGCCCAGGCCCTTCGGCGCGCTCTCGCGCGCCGCTTCTTCGGCGATGGTGTTCCACTCGCCGCAGGCATCGCACTTGCCGGCCCACTTCGTATAAGTCGCGCCGCAGTTCTGGCAGACGAACGAGGTGGTGGATTTCGCCATCGCTACCGGCGCACCTGCATCTTGATCGGACCTTCGGCGCGCCCATGCACGAACTGCTCGACGAAGGGATTTCCGCTGGCGTCCACGCCCTTGGCGTCGCCGACCCAGATCAATTTGCCCTGATAGAGCATGGCGATGCGGTCGCCGATCTTCTTGGCCGAGGCCATGTCGTGGGTGATGGAAAGCGCCGTGATCCCCTGATTGCGCACGCAGGAGACAATCAGGTCGTTGATGACGTCGCCCATGATGGGATCGAGCCCGGTCGTGGGTTCGTCGAAGAAAACAATCTCGGGCGAACCTGCAATCGCACGCGCAAGGCCCACGCGCTTTTGCATTCCGCCGGAAAGTTCGACGGGCAAAAGCTCGCCCACTTCAGCCGAGAGGCCCACCTTCGCCAGCGTTTCGATAGCTTTTGCTTTGGCGTCCTTACGGTTCATGTGATCGCCCTGGATCAGGCCGAAGGCGACGTTTTCCCACACCGGCAAGCTGTCGAAGAGCGCGCCGCCCTGGAACAGCATGCCGAACTTCTTGTTCACCGCTTCGCGCTCGGACGCGCGCCGGTGCGTGACGTCTTCGCCGTCGATCTCGATAGCGCCGGAATCCGCGAGCAGGATTCCAAGGATGCATTTGATCAGCACCGACTTGCCGGTGCCCGATCCGCCGATGACGACCACGGACTCGCCCTTGGCGATGTCGAGGCTGACGCCGTCGAGAACTTTCTTCTCGCCGAAGCTCTTCTTCACGTCGTTAAGGCGGATCTTCGGTGTCATGTGCCAAAGAACAGTTCGGTGATGACGTAATTGAACGTCAGGATCAGGATCGACGAGGACACCACGGCGTTGGTGGTCGCGGTGCCGACACCTTGCGCGCCGCCCTTGGAGTGGTAGCCCGAGTAGCAGCCCATCAGCGCAATGATGAAACCGAACACTGCTGCTTTGACGAGGCCCGAGATCACGTCCAAGGGTTCAAGAAATTCGATCGTGTTGCTGAGATAGATGCCGGCGTTGAAGTCGAGTTTGTAGACCGCGACCATGTAGCCGCCGAACACGCCGATGATGTCGGCCACCAGCACCAGGACCGGCAGCATGAGAAATCCTGCGATTAGGCGTGGCGCCACGAGATACTTGAAGGGATTGGTGGAAAGCGTGGTGAGCGCGTCGATCTGTTCGGTCACCCGCATGGTGCCGATCTCGGCCGCCATCGAGGCGCCGATGCGCCCCGCGACCATGAGGCCTGCGAGCACCGGCCCGAGTTCGCGCGTGAGCGAGATCACGACCACATTGGCGATGGCGCTCTCGGCCGAAAAGCGCGCGAAGCCGGTGTAGCTCTGCAGCGCCAGCACCATGCCTGAGAAGATAGCCGTCAGGCCCACCACCGGCAGCGAGTAGTAGCCGATGTCGATCATCTGGCGAAGGATGTGGCGCGGATAGAAGGGCGGGCGCACGCAGTGCGAGACGGCCGCGCCTGTGAAAATCACCAGACGGCCCAGGTGGCCTAGGAATGCGAGAGCCACGGCGCCGATGGGGGCGAGGAAGTTCATGTTCCGTTGGCTACTTTCGCGGGGCGCTGACGTAGCTACGCGAATAGCGAGCGCCGAGGCTCGTCAGCACTTCGTAGGAAATCGTTCCGGCTTCAGCCGCCACGTCGTCCACCGTCCGGTGGGTGCCAATGATCTCGATAGTCGCATCGGGGCCAAGGCCTGAGTCAGGCACCGCCGAGACGTCGAAAATGGTCAAATCCATGGAGACGCGGCCGGCGACGGGCACCTTGATATCGTCGATATACCCATGCCCGCGATTGGAGAAGGAGCGCAGCAAACCGTCGGCATAACCTATTGAGACTGTTGCCAATTTCGCCCCGTCCTGCGCCGTGTAGGTGGCACCATATCCAACGGGTGCGGCAGCGTCAACGCGCCGGACCTGGAGGATTTTTCCGCGAAGGCGCACCACCGGAATCATCGGGTTTGGCTTGGCCTCGAGCGGGTTCGCGCCGTAGAGCGCAACGCCCGGCCGAGCGAACTGGAAGTGATACGGCGCACCTAAGAAAATCCCCGAGGAGTTGGTGAAGCTGCCCTTGGCATCGGGGAACTTGCCCCGGAACGTCGCGAGCGCCGACGTGAATTTCAGCAGCTGCTCACCGTTCATCGGGTTCTTGGTTTCCTCGGCGCAGGACAAGTGACTCATCAGCGCCAGCGGATGCAATCCGACAAAACCGTCGGGGTCCAACATGAGCTCTTCGAATTCCCGCGCCGTCAGGCCCAACCGGCTCATGCCTGTGTCGACATGCACCAGGCTCTCCATGAGTACGTCGTTGGTCGCGGCGAAGGTGCGCCAGCGGTCGATCTGGGCGGGTGAATTCAAGACCGGCACAAGCCGGTAAGCGGCGAAGTCGCGCTCGGTCCCCTTGTTGGGACCATGCATGACGACGACGCGAGGCCCGTCGCCAACCGCGGCTCGTACCGTCACCCCTTCGTCGAGGTGCGCCACAAAGAAGGTGGTGCAGCCGGCCTCCTTCAGCGCCTTTGCAACCGGTTCCGCACCGAGCCCATAGGCGTCGGCTTTGACCACGGCGCCTACGTTGCAGGCTGGGTCGGGAACCTGACGCTTCAAGAGGCGCCAGTTCTCGACAAGGGCGGCGAGATCGACGGTCAGCAGCGCGCCGGCGCGATCGTCCGGGCGGGAGGTGGGAGTAGGACGCATAAGCCCGTGTATGGCCGGGAATCGCCCTTCAGAGCAAGACCCGGCGCTTAATCTTCAATGGGTGGAGGCAGGTGACGCTGGTCCACGAGATCGCTGAAATGGGTGAAATTCGGCTCGAAGTAGACCGGCACGGTCCCGATGGGGCCGTGACGTTGCTTGGCGACGATCACTTCGGCGACGTTATGGACCTGCTCGCAGCGCTCCTGCCACTTGGTATGGCGCTCGGCAAACTTCTCGCTGTTTTCCTCGGCCCGCTGCGACGGTTCGCCGCGCTCGAGATAGTACTGTTCGCGGTAGACGAACATGACCACGTCGGAGTCCTGCTCGATCGTTCCCGATTCACGAAGGTCGGAGAGCTGCGGGCGCTTATCTTCGCGCTGCTCGACCGCGCGGCTAAGCTGCGAGAGGGCGATCACGGGAACATTCAATTCTTTTGCCAGCGCCTTTAGGCCACGGGTCATCTGAGAGATTTCCTGCACGCGGTTCTCGGCGCGTTCGCTGCGGCTGGCGGCGATGAGCTGGAGATAGTCGATCACAATCAGACCCAGGCTGCTCCCGCCGTCGGCGCTCTTGTTCTGACGGGCAAGGCGGCGGCAGCGTGTGCGGATGGTCGAAACCGTCACGGCCGGGGTGTCGTCGATGAAGAGCGGCAGTTCGTTCACTTCCTGACTCGCCACGACAAGACGGCTGAAGTCGTCGTTCGAGAGGCCGCCCGTGCGAATCATGTGGCTGTTGATCTTCGAGCGCTCGGCCAGGATACGGGTCGCCAGCTGTTCGGCCGACATTTCGAGCGAGAAGAAGGCCACGTGCTTGCCTCGGTCCGCGGCGCGGTCGGTGGTGCGGTAGTAGTTCGCGGCGTTGAAGGCGATCGTCGTTGCGAGCGCCGTCTTCCCCATCGACGGACGTCCGGCGAGGATGATCAGATCCGAGGGGTGGAGGCCCCCGAGCTTCTTATCGAGATCGAGAAGGCCCGAGGTCACGCCGGCCAGCGCGCCCTCGCGGCGGTGGGCGGCTTCGGCGAGATTGATGGCGGTGACAACGACGTTGCCGAAGTTCTGGAACCCGCCTTCGAGCGTGCCTTCGGACGCCAGGTTGAACAGTACCTGCTCGGAGTCTTCGATCTGCGACATGGCCGACTCGTCGACCGTGGCGTCGAAGGCCTTATTGACGATGTTCTCGCCCAAGTCGATGAGCTCGCGGCGGAGGTAAAGGTCGTAGACCAGCTTTCCGTATTCGGCCGAGTTGATGACCGTCACGGCGCCCGCGACCAGGCTCGCGAGGTACTTCATGCCCCCGGCGCTCACCACCAGATCGTCGCGCTCGAGGTAGGTCTTCAGGGTCACCACGTTGGCCTGGTGGCCCTGTTCGATCAGTTTCGCGCAGGATTCGTAGATGCGCCCGTTCACCGGGTCGGCGAAATGATCGGCGCGCAGGAATTCCTGGACGCGCTCGAAAGCGCGGTTATTCATCAGGATGGCGCCCAAAAGCGCCCGCTCCGCTTCATAGTTGTGCGGCGGCGTGCGAAGCGCATGGCCGGCTGTCTCAGCCGGATCTGTGACGCGGAGTGGCGTTGCCATGTAAGAAGAGTGTCCCCTAAGAGTCTCCTATTAGAGACTCAGGCCCGCAAGGACAATCTGTGGATAACGGGGATATCGGGAGCGCTTTGGAATCCCGGTCTAGTTGCGCACCGAATGGACAATCCTCGGACACTTTTTCGCCCATCCCACGAAGTAGTTCCGCCCTCATTGTCCCTTACATTTTCTTCTAGGTAGACAGGAGAAAGCCAATGGACAGGAGAGCACGCCCCTTCGCGCATCTGCTCGCCGTCGCATTAATCATTATGACCGGCGTTGGTCTCTATACCTATTCGCTCCAGGACCGCTTGGACGCGACAACGGAATCTTTCGGTGCGCTCGAGCAGGACCGCAATCTCTGGAAATCAAAAGCCGAGCAAGCCGAAGGGATTCTCGACACCGCATCTGCTTCGCTCAATCAATGCAGTGCACAGGTCGAAGATCTCAAGTCGCGCCTGGTGATGGCGCCCAAGGCGCTGGACGGCTCGCGCTCATAGATGCCGTGCACGACGCTTAACCCCACGCTGTGAGCGCATGTAACTGGTAACGGCCGCAGGTTCCCGCATCGCGCGCATATTTTTCGCATCGATGGTGCGTTGCGGGACGCGTGTGTTTCTTGGCCATTCCACAAGTCGCGCGTATATTTGATTCAACGCGGGGGGTAGCCCCCGTGTCTGAGATCGGTGCGTGCCTTTTGCGGGTAGCGTTCCGGATGACCTGTCAAACGTCGCGCCCCGTCGAGAGGGTCATGAGGGAGCCACTTCGGTTCCCTCGCCAACGGGAGGATTTGAAATGGGTGGTAGTAATCTCGCCGCGCGCTTCCTCGTTCTGGCTTTCTTCGTCGTCGTCGGCGCCGGTTTTTATGCCGTCGCACTCAAGAGCAACCTCAGCGCCGCCGAGGTGCAGCTCAACACCATCGCTAAAGATCGCGATCTCTATAAAACCCGGCTAGAGCAATACGCGTCCCAGAGTAAGAGCGATTCGCAGGCGATTGCCAACCTTCAGGCTCAAGTTGCCGACCTGAGCGCGCAGCTCGAGGCCATGAAAGCGAAGCCCGCGGGCCGTCGCTAACCTCTGCTGATCGACCGAGCCGCCGGTGATGGCAGCTCGGATCTAGCGGGCGCGATAGCAATCCTCCTTCGCCTTGCGGCTTCGGAGGACCTAAACACTCAAGACCCGCCGAAGCTTTAGCGAAGGCGGGAAGTGTGAAGCGGTTTTGCGTTGAATCGCGCCCTCATCATTTAAGTTAGCCCAAGATCGGACCGATCTTGGGCTGAGCCACGCACGCGCCTGCCGTGCGGGCATTCCTAATCCGCTTGCCATTTCTGAAGGCCTCTGTCCTGATGCCGCGCGACACTTTCGCGGGTACCTATGGATTTGATTACCTTTCTCCAGGCCGCCTTCCTCGGCCTCGTCGAGGGCCTGACCGAGTTCCTGCCGGTCTCTTCCACCGGCCATCTCATCCTTCTCATCGACCTTCTGGGGTTCCAGGGCCCGCCTGGGAAGATGTTCGAGATCGTCATCCAATTGGGGGCGATCCTCGCGGTGGTGTGGATCTACCGCATGAAGATCTTCACGGTGACGCGGGGCGTCTTCACCGAACCGGCGGCGCAGAAGTTCACCATCAATCTCGTCCTCGCCTTCCTGCCGGCGATGGTGATCGGCGTATTCGCCTATGACTTCATCAAAGGCGTTCTATTCTCGCCCTGGGTCGTGAGCGTCGCCCTGATCGTGGGTGGCATCGCCATTCTCATCATCGAGCGGATGCAGAAGGTTGCGCGCTATCACGCCCCGGAAGAAATTCCGTGGCCGCGGGCGCTCGCGATCGGTTTCTTCCAGTGCATCGCAATGATCCCGGGCGTCTCACGCTCCGGGGCCACCATCATGGGGGCGCTCTTGGTGGGCGTTGAACGGCGCGCCGCGGCAGAATTCTCATTCCTGCTGGCGATTCCCACCATGCTGGCGGCGACCACCTACGATCTCTACAAGAACCGCGACGTCCTCACGTCGGACAATCTTGCGATCATCGCCGTGGGCTTCCTCTCGGCCTTTCTGGTGGCCTTCGCCGTTGTGCGCACCGTGCTCAACTTCATTTCGAAGCACGGCTATGCACCGTTTGCGATCTACCGGATCGTCATCGGCCTCATCATGCTGGCGGTATTGACGTTGCGGCCCTAGTTGGGTTGCGGCCGCGGCTTCGGTTGTTTGGCGCGGATCGCTTCAGGCCACGTGCTCTTGATGAAGGCCAGCGTCGCCCAGATGTCGTGGTCGGAAAGCACGTCCTTGAACACGGGCATGTCGGTCGGATAGTCGTCGCCCAGGCCGTCCTTGGTGATCAGGAACAGCCGTCCGTCCGAGTGGTGCCAGGTATGGCCGCTGGGATCGTGCGGCGGCGCGGGCAGCTTGCCGTCGGGCAGATGCTTCATCCAGTTCGGCTGACCTTCGAGATTGGCCCCGTGACAGACGGCGCAGTGGTCGGCGTAGACTTGCTTCCCGTGAGTGACCAGCCGCGCATCCGTGTGGTCGGCGCTGGTGGCGGGGCGGCCCTTGGTCACCCAAATCGCCGCGGCGGCGAGCACCGCGATGGTGATCGGGCCTGCAAAGACGATGGCTTTCACCCAAGGTCTCATGTGCGACTTCTTCTATCCGCGAAAATCCGCAAGGTGAACGGCTCCGGCTTCCGTGCCGACCAGCAGACGGTCGCCGTCCGGGTTCCAGGCCATGCAAGTCACCGGGCTGCCGCCTGCATCGATGATGCCGATGGTGTTCGCCGAGCCCGGTTGTCCAACGAGGACGCTGCCGTCCTCAAAACCTGCCGCGATGATATCGAGTTTCGGATTGGCCGCGACAGTGCTGACGAGGGCGCCTTCGCTTGCGCTCCCGAATTCGGACGGGGCCTTGCCCATCGGTCCGCTGCCTGAGAACGGCCAGCAGATCACGCTGTCGGAGCCTGTGGTCGCCAGGAAATGGCCTTTACGGGTGAAGGCGATGTTGCGCACTTTTCCAGGGTAACCGGTCATGCGCATGTGCTCGCCGTCGGAGAGGCGCCAGCCGTGCAAGGCGTTCTCCTGCATGGCGGTGATGACATAGTCGCCGTCGGGCGACCAGGCCGGCTGCAGATGCGAACCGCGCCATTCCAGGATCGACGGTGCCGCCGTGCTCGCAAGCCACCATAGGCTCACACCATTGTAGTGCGTGACCGCAAGACGCTTGCCCTTCGGATTGACGGCAAGCCCGCCAACAGTGCTGGCGTGCGCCAGTTCCCGCTGCTCGCCCTTCTTGTTCAAGATGGTGGCGACCTTGCCGACCGCGAAGGCGCGCACGCCGGCGCCCGCGTGGGCCGTCACATGCTCGACCCACTTGCCCTTGCTTTCCCACAAGGTCTCAGCGGACCCCATCGCCGCGATCTTCACAAACTTCCCGTCATCGCCGCCGGACACGAATCCGCCTTTGTCGATGTCCGCGGCGAGTGCCAGGCAAGCGCCCTTGTGCGCGTTCACGACCACGGGCGCCGCGTCGGGCGTCTCGCTGTCAAAGAGGCGGACCGTGCCGTCGCCGAACGCCATGGCTAAAAGGCGGCCGTTCTCGGCGGCGGCCACGGCATAGGCGCCGAGCTCCCACGAGGCCAGATTACCCTGGATTTTTTTATGAGCCACGGCGGTCGTCTTTAAGCGGCGCAGGCTTCGAAGCCGGCCTTAAGCTCGGCTTCCACCTTGGGGTCGATCTTGCGGCCGATGAACACCAGGCGGCTCCGGCGTTTGTCCTTCGCCGGCCAGGGCCCTGTGTAGTTGCCTTCCGAGACCATATGGACGGCCTGGAAGACGAACCGTTCGCCCTTCCCGGACATATTGAGGATACCCTTGGCGCGCAAAAGATCCTGGCCCTTGGTGCGCAGGACTTCACCGATCCAGGTGTCGAACTTCTGCTCGTTGAGGGGCGTGTCGGTGGTGAGCGAGATGCTGCGGATCTCGGCGTCATGCACCGGGTTTACAGCGTCGTGATTGTGGTGATCATGCCCATGATGATCGCGGCCATGGTCGTGTCCGTGATGATCGTGCCCGTGGTCATGTCCGTGTCCATGGTCATGATGATCGTGATCATGGCTGTGATTGTGCGTGGGGTCGAAGGCATGGCCGTGCAGGAAGCAGGGGTCGTGTTCGAGAATGCGCGCGAGATCGAACGAACCCCGGTCGAGGATCTTGTCGAGATCGACATCGGCGCGCGCCGTGTGATAGATCGTCGCGAACGGATTGAGGCCGCGCACGCGCGCTTCCACGTTCTTCAAGGTTTCGCGGTCCACCAGATCGGTCTTGTTGAGGAGCACGATGTCGGCGAAGGCGATTTGCTCCTTCGCTTCGGCGCTGTCGGCGAGGCGCTGATCGATGTGTAGGGCGTCCACGACCGTAACGATACTGTCGAGCTTGGTCTTCTTGCGCACGTCTTCGTCGGTGAAGAAGGTCTGCGCGACCGGCGCCGGGTCGGCGAGGCCCGTGGTTTCCACCAGGATCGCGTCGAACTTATCGCGGCGCTTCAAGAGGCCGGCGATGATGCGGATCAGATCGCCGCGCACGGTGCAGCAGATGCAGCCGTTGTTCATCTCGAAGACTTCTTCGTCGGCGCCCACCACCAGGTCGTTATCGATCCCGATCTCGCCGAACTCGTTGACGATGACGGCATACTTCTTGCCGTGGTTTTCGGTCAGCACGCGGTTGAGCAACGTGGTCTTTCCGGCGCCGAGATAGCCGGTCAGGACGGTCACGGGGATCTGGTGTACGTCGGCCATGGAGGTCCTCGAAACGGGTGAAATGGGGTGGGCTTATATAAGTGTGCCGGGTCCCCAAAAGCAAACCGGCGCAGCTCTTTAGGGCTGCGCCGGTCGAAACACTTGAACTGAAGGCGTTTTAGGCCTGGGCTTCGGCGTCTGCTTCCGCGGGAACTTCTTCGGCCGCGGCCGCGGGTTCGCCCAAGAGCTTCTCGGCGTCTTCCGCGCGTTCCAGGAGCTTCGCGGCTTCAGCGAGCTTCAGATTGCCTTCTTCCATCGAGCGAGCGACCGTGACCTCGACGTCGACCTTCACTTCCGGGTGCAGGCGCACGGCGGTCTTGAAGGTGCCGAGGTTCTTCACCGGAGCGTTCAGGACGACCTGGGTGGCTTCGACGGTGACGCCTTGTTCCTTGAGCGCGTGGGCGATGTCGCGGGCGGAGACGGATCCATACAGCTGGCCGCCTTCGCCGGCGGAGCGAACGATGATGAGCTTGGTGCCCTCCATCTTCTTCGCCACCACTTCGGCTTCGCCTTTGCGCTTCAGGTTCACCGCTTCCAGTTCGACCTTCTTGGAGTCGTAATAGGCGCGGTTTTCCTTGTTGGCGCGTAAGGCCTTCTTCTGCGGGAACAAGAAGTTCCGCGCGAAGCCGGGCTTCACGTTGACGACTTCGCCCATCTGACCAAGGCGGTCGATGCGCTCGAGCAAAATAACTTCCATGGCTGATCTCCTAAACGCATTTCGTTGAAATGCGGCTCGTTGTTAATCCTCACGCGGTTTTGCGAGACGTCCGCGCAACGCCAAAACATGATCCGCCACCGCTAACCCGATCAGCAGGACGAACGACGCCGGTACCGTCAGCAACGTCACGATGTAGAACAGCACCAGCAGGACCGGACCCTGCTTGACCGCTCTCGCGCCGCTGTGCGCCACCGCGAGGCCGTGCAGGAGCAACGGAAAACTCAGGACCGCTGCCGCATTGCCCGCGACGTACCCTTCGTCGCCTTTCAATATCAGTGCCGCGGCGGCCGCTCCTGCGAACAACAGGAAGAACCAGCGCTGCACTTCAAACCCGCGGTACTCGGGCGTCGGCCATAAGGCCAAGCCCATCCGCTTCAACATCGCCTGGGCCAACGCCGCGCTGATCAGCGCCCGCAAACACCAGTTCCAACCCGCCGCACCCGGCAGCACCGCCGCCATGGTCTCTACGATCTGCGCCCGGCTCTTCATGAGCTCCGCGCCGGCCGCAGGGTCGACGGGCACCGCCGTCAGAATCTCATCCAGTCTCGCTCCGACCGCCGCTTCGATCCCCTCCGGCCCCGTTGGGAGCAGGAAAAGGCCGCCGACGACAAGAACCACCGCGCCGACCGCCAAGCCGCACACCGTGCGGGCCAGCACATCACCCGACGCCGGAGCGTTCGGATCCGCCTTGGCGGCCGCGAGACCGATTCGCGACAGCACCACGGCAGGGGCGGCATCGAGCACCAAGTAGACGATGGCGAAAGCGAACGAGCCGCTCAGCACCGCCACCGATACCGCTCCGCCAACCACGGCGACCGGCAGGAATACCCCGCCGAGGCCGAAGGCCGTCATCGCGAGCGGGAGAGGCGACAGCATCGCTCCAAGGAGAACTCCAAGGAACGACTGCCTCAGCGCCGCGACCAGTAACGCTCCACCCAACGCGCCGGCGACGACCGCTATCGCGCTCGTCCGCGTCACGGGCGGTTAGGTGGCGACGACGTAAGGCAGCAGCGCAAGGAAGCGGGCGCGTTTGATCGCGCGCGCCAGTTCACGCTGCTTCTTGGTCGACACCGCAGTGATACGGCTGGGCACGATCTTGCCGCGCTCGGAAATGTAGCGCGACAGGAGGCGTGTATCTTTGTAGTCGATCTTCGGCGCATTCGAGCCCGTGAACGGGCAGGTCTTGCGGCGACGGAAGAACGGTTTACGGCCTGGAGCTGGCATTAGATTTCTCCCGGAGTGTCGGAGTCAGAACGAGGCCGGCGGCCAGAGCTGAAGCGGTCGCGGTCACCACCGCCGCTGCCGCCGCCACGGTCGCCATCGTCACGCGGACGACCACGGCCACCGCCGCCGCCGAAGCCGCCACGACCGCCACCGAAGCCGCCACGATCACCAAAACCACCGGTGCGCTCCGCGGGACGGTCCTTGTTGGTCAGGACGGCCGACGGGCCTTCTTCCAGGGTTTCGACGCGCACGGTCAGATAGCGCAGCACATCTTCATTGATGCGCATGCGGCGTTCGTACTCGTTGATGGCCGCGGGCGGGGCGTCAATGTTGAACATGACGTAGTGGCCCTTGCGGTTCTTCTTGATCCGATAGGTGAGCGAACGCAGGCCCCAGCTTTCACGCTTGGTGACCTTGCCGCCGCCTTCGGTGAGGATGGCTGTCAATTCGTCAGCCAGGGTGTCCACCTGTGTGGTGGCGATATCCTGACGCGCAATCACGACGCTCTCATAGAGAGGCATGAGGGTAGTTCTCCTTATGGCTTATCTCGTCCAGGATTGCGCCGACCATCGGCGCCCCCAGCATAGCCAGCCCAAAAGGCCGGCAAGGAGCTATGTAAGGGCGCGGAATATACACATTTACCTGGGCCCTACAAGCGCCGAAGGCCCGGAAAAATCGCCGCCGCACGCATCGACCGGCCCTCGATCGTACGTAGGGCCTGTCCTAATTAGTAAAATAAAAACAATACATTAAGATCATGAGCGCCGGTTCGGGACGTGGGATTTCTTGACAAGGGGGGGCCGCTGCGTCACCTCTCCGGCCCGAAATTGCGGGTAGCCGGCCACGATCAGCAATAAGTGGATACCGGTTATTGCGCCCGATCGCGGCAAGAAAAGGGGCTGACGATATGAGCTGGAGCTACGTTTTCCCGGGTCAGGGATCCCAGGCCGTGGGCATGGGCAAGGAACTGGCCGCGGCTTTCACGGAAGCGCGCGAGATCTTCGGCGAGGTCGACGACGCTCTGAAGCAGAACCTTTCGAAGCTCATGTTCGAAGGCCCGGCCGACGAACTGACGCTGACCGAGAACGCGCAGCCTGCCCTGATGGCCGTGAGCATGGCCGTCGTGCGCGTGCTCGAAAAGCAGGCCGGCATCGCGATCCGCAAGACCGCGCGCTACGTCGCCGGCCATTCCCTCGGCGAATATTCCGCGCTGGCCGCCGCGGGCTCCTTGAGCCTCGCGGACACGGCGCGCCTTCTCAAGATTCGCGGCCAAGCGATGCAGAAAGCCGTGCCGGTCGGCGAAGGCGCCATGGCGGCGCTGCTCGGCCTCGACGTGGACCAGGTTCTGAAAGTCGCGAGTGATGCGTCAGGCGGCGGTCTTATCTGCGCCACCGCGAACGACAATGCGCCGGGGCAAGTGGTCGTCTCAGGCCACAAAGCCGCCGTCGAGCGCGCGATCGAACTCGCCAAGGAACGCGGTGCGAAGCGCGCCATGCTGCTGCCCGTCAGCGCGCCGTTCCATTGTCCGCTGATGAAGCCAGCGGCCGACGTGATGGCCGAAGCGCTGTCCCGCGTGACGGTTCTGGCGCCGGCGGTGCCGGTCATCGCGAACGTGACTGCCGGAACCGTAATAGATCCGGACGAAATCCGTCGTCTGCTGGTGGATCAGGTGACGGGCATGGTGCGCTGGCGTGAGAGCGTGCATCTCATGAAGGACGCAGGTGTGCATACGTTGATCGAGCTCGGCGCCGGAAAAGTGCTGACGGGCCTCACGAAACGCATCGACGGCGATCTCACGGGCATCAGCATCGGCACGCCCGCCGACGTCGAAGAATTTGCCAAGAAGAAGTAAGAGGGGGACGCGCGATGTTCGATCTCACAGGAAAAAAAGCGCTCGTGACGGGCGCCAGCGGCGCCATCGGCGGCGCCATCGCCCGCGCGCTGCATGCGCAAGGGGCGACCGTCGCGCTGCACGGAACGCGCAAAGAAGCGCTCGACGCTCTCGCCGCCGAATTGGGTGACCGCACTCACGTGCTCGTCGCCAATCTCGCGGGCGGCGACGACGTCATCGAAAAAATGGTTCCCGATACCGAAGCCGCGTTAGGCCAACTCGACATCCTTGTGAACAACGCCGGCGTTACGCGCGACGGCCTGATCATGCGCATGAAGGATGAAGACTTCTGGACGGTGATCGGCATCAATCTCGGCGTGGCGTTCCGCCTCAGCCGCGCGGCCGTGAGAGGGATGATGAAGCGCCGGTTCGGCCGCATTATCAATATCTCCTCGGTCGTCGGCGTCACCGGCAACCCCGGCCAGACCAACTATGTGGCCTCGAAAGCCGGCCTCATCGGCCTCACCAAATCGCTTGCCCAGGAGGTCGGAAGCCGCGGAATTACAGTGAATGCGGTCGCGCCCGGCCTCATCACCAGCGCCATTTCAGATAAGCTCAATGAAGAGCAAAAGAACCGCATGCTTCAGAACGTCCCGGTGGGCCGGATCGGAGAGGGCGCCGACGTGGCGGCGGCCGTCGCCTATCTCGCCAGCGCCGAGGCCAGCTACGTGACCGGACAGACCATTCATGTGAATGGCGGTATGGCTATGATCTAAAAGAGAAAAGCGGCCTAATTCCCACCCGCCGTAGCCCGTAGCCAAGAAAAAGGTAATATGGTACTTACCCCGTCACTTCGATGGGGGCCGGGAGCTCGGGCCGCGGGTCTGGCGCGAACACAATGTTCGTGAAAGACATCAACTGCAGACATCATCACCAACAAGAAACGATTAGAGGAAGAATAATGAGTGACGTTGCTGAACGCGTGAAAAAGATTGTCGTCGAGCATCTCGGCGTGGATGAAGCCAAGGTCACCGACAACGCGAGCTTTATCGACGATCTGGGCGCTGACAGCTTGGACACGGTCGAGCTGGTGATGGCGTTTGAAGAAGAATTCAGCGTCGAAATTCCCGACGATGCGGCGGAAAAGATCCTGACGGTGAAGGACGCGATCGCCTTCATTCAGGCGAACGCCAGCAAGTAATGGAGTGGCGGTGGACCGCGTCCACTGCGACGTGATTAGCACAGTGCAACGGGCCAGCGCGCCTCGCCCCGGAATTCGTCAGTTCGCGGATTTCGGGGAACAGCAGGCCGACAATTCCTTTCTCGTCTCGTCCGGGACCACGGCATCATGAGTTATGAACCGAAGCGCATCGTTGTAACCGGTATCGGGCTGGTCACGCCGCTCGGCATGGGGTTGAAAGGCAATTGGGAGTCCCTGATTGCCGGCAAATCCGGCCTTGCGACCATTGATCGCTTCAAGGTCGACGATCTTCCCTGCCGCATCGGCGGCGCGGTCCCGACGGCCGAGAATCATCCGTACAGGTTCATCGCCGACGACTACGTCATCGCGAAAGATCGCCGCCGCATGGATGACTTCATCATCTATGCAATGGCGGCGGCGCAAGAAGCGGTCCAGGATTCCGGGTGGGTTCCGCCCACGGATGAAGCCCGTGATCGGACCGGGGTCATGATCGGTTCCGGCATCGGCGGCCTTGCCACCATCGACGACACGTCACAGACCCTCGCAAGCCAAGGGCCACGCCGCGTATCACCCTTCTTCATTCCGGCGAGCCTCATCAACCTTGCCTCCGGGCAGGTTTCCATCAAATACGGTTTCCGTGGTCCGAACCACGCGCCGGTCACGGCCTGCGCCACCGGCGCGCACGCCATCGGCGACGCGGCGCGTCTCATCAAGTACGGCGATGCCGACGTGATGGTCGCCGGCGGCGCTGAGTCGGCCTTGTGCCGCCTCGGGATCGCGGGCTTCGCCGCAATGAAGGCGCTCTCCACCAGCTACAACGACACCCCGACCAAGGGCTCGCGCCCTTGGGACAAAGGCCGCGACGGCTTTGTCATGGGCGAGGGCGCCGGCGTGGTCATTCTCGAAGACTATGAGCACGCCAAGAAACGCGGCGCGAAGATCTATGCCGAAATCCTCGGTTACGGCCTTGCCGGCGATGCCTTCCATCTCACGGCGCCGGCCGAAGACGGCTCGGGTGGTTTCCGCGCCATGAAAGCCGCTCTCAAGGACGCGAAGCTCGGCCCGGAGATGATCGACTACATCAACGCCCACGGCACCTCGACGCCCAAGGGCGACGAGATCGAGCTGGGCTCGGTGAAGCGCCTATTCGGCGAGCACGCCTATAAGCTTTCCATGTCCTCCACCAAATCGGCCATCGGGCACCTGCTCGGCGCGGCCGGCGCGGTGGAAGCCATTTACAGCATCCTGGCGCTCCGCGATCAGATAGCGCCGCCCACGCTCAATCTCGATGATCCGTCGGACGGCTGCGACATCGACCTCATCCCGCACAAGGCGAAGCAGCGAAAGATCCGCTTCGTTCAGTCGAACTCCTTCGGGTTCGGCGGCACGAACGCTTCGCTCGTGCTCGGACCGGCTCCCTAAAGCGTTTCTGCTCCCATGATTGCCAGGCTTACCGCCGCGCTCGTCTTCCTCCTCGTGGTGATAGGCGCGGTCGGCGGAGGCGCGTACCTGTGGTTTGCCCGCGCCGTGCTTGTGCCGGGACCGCTTCTGGAGGCGAAAACCCTCGTGATCGAACCAGGCGGCGGCCTCGGAGCCATCGCCCGCCAGTTGGAGGCCGCCGGTGTTGTAGCCGACGCACGCTTGCTCGAGCTGCAGGCGCGCCGTAGCGGCCAGGCCCGCGCGCTTAAGCCGGGTGAATACCAATTCGAGTCCGGCGTCAGCGTCGTCGCGGCCTTGGACAAGATCGTGCGCCGCGACGTTGTCGTACGCTACTTCACCGTACCCGAAGGTCTCGTCACGGCCGACATCCGGCGCATCCTGGCCGAGGCGCCGGGCCTCGTCGGTGAGGCGACCGCCAAGGTCGAGGACGGCGAGCTCTTGCCGGAAACCTATCGCTATGAATGGGGCGACACCCGCGCGGCCGTTTTCGGGCGCATGCGCGGCGCGCGCGATGCGGTCCTCGAGGAACTTTGGGAAACGCGCGATTCCAACCTCCCGGTCGCATCAAAGCAGGAAGCGGTGATCCTGGCGTCCATCGTCGAGAAGGAAACCGGCGTTGCGAGCGAGCGCCCACGGGTCGCCGCGGTCTTCATTAACCGGCTCAGGCGCGGCATGAAGCTGCAATCCGATCCGACAGTAATCTACGGCATCGCGCCGCAGGCGGGGCAATTGGAGAGATCCATCACCCGCGCCGATCTCGAAGCTCCGAACCCCTACAACACTTACATTGTAACCGGATTGCCGCCGTCGCCCATTTGTCACCCGGGGCGCGCGGCTCTCGCTGCGGTCTTGAAGCCCCTCCAGTCGAACGAGTTATATTTCGTCGCCGACGGCACGGGCGGCCACGCATTTGCAGCGACGTTGGAAGAGCACAACAAAAACGTCGCTCGCTGGCGTAAGATCGAGCGCGAGATGAAGACCGCTCCCTGACGGTTTCCGAGCGCGTCGCGCCGAAAAGTGGAAAGCGCTCGCCGGCGAAGGCCGGCTAGAGTAAAAAGGAGCGCGCCTTCGCGCGCGGCGGCAAGAGCGGCACGCAATCAAATAACACTGAGAACGACGACATCATGATGGACCTTCTCACCAATCCCGACCTCTGGGCCGCGCTGATCACGCTGACGGCTCTCGAGATCGTTCTCGGGATCGACAACGTCATCTTCCTTTCGATCGTCTCCAACCGCTTGCCGGAACATCAGCAAGCCAATGCGCGCCGTATCGGCCTCATTCTCGCTCTCGGCATGCGCGTCGTTCTGCTCTCTAGCGTTTCCTGGATCGCCGGCCTCACGACGCCGATCGCCACCATCGCGGGCTTCGCGCTCAGCTGGCGCGACATCGTGCTCGGCGCGGGTGGCGCTTTCCTGGTCTACAAGGGCACGCACGAGATTCACACGTCGATGGAAGGCGAGGAGGAAGCCGCGGGTCGCGCGAAACTCACTTTCGCCGCGGCCTTGATGCAGATTGTCGTACTCGACGTCGTCTTCTCGCTTGATTCCGTCATCACGGCGGTCGGTATGACCGACAACTTGCCGGTCATGATCGCCGCCATCGTCATCGCCATTTTGGTCATGATGTTCGCCTCCGGCCCGGTCAGCGCCTTTGTGCACCGCCATCCGACGGTGAAGATGCTTGCCCTCGGATTCCTGTTGCTGGTGGGCATGGCGCTGATGGCAGATGCGGCGCACTTCCATATCCCGCGCGGCTATCTCTACTTCGCGATCGGGTTCTCGATCTTGATCGAGTCCCTCAACTTGATCGCGGCGCGGAAGAAGAAGTCGAAACCCGTTACCCTGAAAGGCCCCGGCCTCCCGTGATCGATTAGATCAGCGAAGGCCGAGCCCGACGATCAGGGTTTCCTTGCGCGACAAATCGCCGAACAACCGTTTGACCGGATCGGGCGCCATCCTGAAGATCGTCGGCGTTGCGTAGACGTCGTCATTGAGCGCCGAGACCGGATCGTCGAGAACGTCGATCACTTCCGCAGTCATCCTCTCGCCAAACTCCTTACGCAGCTCGTCGAGAGTTGCGATGGCGCGTTCGGCGCTGGGCGTCTGACCCGTGACATACAATCTCAAGCGAATGACGTTCATTTCGGCAAACGATCCATGTGGGCAGCGGGGCGGCCATCCCGTCGGCTGACGGCGGCTAGTGGCGGTGCGGTGGGGCTGTATCGATGCTTTGCTTCAGGGCGCCGTCGGCAATGGCGCGGATTTCGGCGAGCGTGAGCGGCTTGCGGGCGAGGTCAAACGAGATGCCGCGGTTGCGCACGTCCTTCAGCGGCTTCAGGAATTCGCCGTAAAACGCCGTGACGATATAAACCGGCACGCCCGGACAGATGTCGTGCAGGCGCTTCAACGCCTCGACGCCGCTCATGGTCGGCATCTTGAGGTCGAGGAAGACGAGATCGGGGCGGATTTGCCGCGCCGACTCGAGCCCGGCCGCGCCGCTTTCCGCAGCCGCCAAGTCATAATTTCGGTCCGCTAAGGCGGCCAGGAAAGTCTCACGGACGCTGGCGTCGTCATCGATGATCAGGATACGTTTCATCAGTTTTTTCCAATAATTTCATCTGGTTAACTGAGGTATCCGGGTTGTCCACAACTTCGGTTCGGTGGTATCGCCGAGCG
Source organism: Fidelibacterota bacterium (assembly GCA_945903705.1). Taxonomy (GTDB): domain Bacteria; phylum Pseudomonadota; class Alphaproteobacteria; order Rhodospirillales; family Rhodospirillaceae; genus SHVO01. Next base: position 23,626 of record CAMDOZ010000039.1, read on the forward strand.
GCCCTTGCAACCGCTGGTGCGGATGCCTACCATAGTTTCGAACAAAAACCATAGCTACTAAAAACAAATGCGGCGGGACGAACCCGCCGTGAGGAGAGTGGGAAGTGGGGAACCTGAATGACCAGCAGAGCCGCAAGCCTACCGCCGCACAAGGTGCGGGTCTTTTCATCCTGGGACAGGCGGATCGTTCCGCCGCCTAAGACGCCCGACCAGGACGATCAGTCGCTTTACCAGCGCATCGTCGAAGACAGCCGCGAGGGGCTCGCGGTGGTCGACGCGGGCGGCCACATCGTATTTTGCAATCGCGCCGCCGCGGCGCTGTTCGGCTCGACTCCCGAGGACCTCGGCGGCCGCGAGTTTGGATTTCCCTATGCCCACGCCGGCGAGACCGCTTCCATCGAAATCTTCACCGGCGGTCATCCCACCTTCGTTGAAATGGTCGCGGCGCCCATTGCCTGGGTGGAGGGCGAGGCGACCATCGTCCATCTTCGCGACGTCACCCGCTGGCGCGAGGCCGAGGCACAGCTCGGTATGCAGGCCAAGGCGCTCGAAGCCACGGTCAACGGGATCATCATCACGACGCGCGACGGCGTGATCTCATGGGCCAATCCGGCTTTTATCAAGATGGCCGGCTTCGAAATCGACGAGGTGGTCGGCAAGTCGGCGACAATGCTCAAAGCCGACCTGGGTGAGGATCCTGTGGCCGACGCGGTCTCCCATCTGACCGCCATGAGCGAGACCTGGAAGGGCCGGGTCGTGAACCGACACAAGGACGGTTCGCTCTATACTGCTGAGCAGACGACGACGCCGATCCGCGATGCTACCGGGCGCCTCTCGCATTTTGTGACCGTGCTGGAAGACATCTCCGACCGTCTCAAGGCCGAAGACGAGCTCGTGCGTCTCAGTGAGTACGACGTCCTTACCGGCCTTCCCAACCGCAGTGTGTTCCTAGACCGGCTGAAGCTTGCCATCGAGCGCGCCGCCCGCGCCGACGCCGCCGTCGCGGTCATGGTGATGGACCTCGACAACTTCCGCTCGGTCAACAACACGCTTGGCCACGACGTGGGCGACGCCTGCTGCGCGCCGTCACGCAGCGCGTTCAGAAGATCACGCGCACGACAGATACCTTGGCCCGTCTCGGCGGAGACGACTTCGGAATCCTGCTAGAGGACGTCACCGACATGGCGGCCGCGAGCCGGACCGTGCGCAACATCGTCAACGCCTTCCACACGCCGGTGGACGCGAATGGGCACGCCATCGAAGTGACCGTTTCCATCGGAATCGCGGCCTATCCCAAGGACGACAAGGATCCCCTGTCGCTGTTACGTGAAGCGGAGCTCGCCATGTATCAAGCTAAATCCGAAGGACGCGACGCCTTCCGCTATTTCGACAAGGAGATGGATGCCGACATCCGTCGCCGTGTGCGCATTGAAACCGATCTCCGCCACGCGCTTGAAGGCAATCAACTCTGGCTCGCCTATCAGCCGCAGATGGACCTCGCGACCGGCAAGATCGTCGGCGCCGAGGCCCTGATCCGCTGGAACCATCCCGAGCGCGGCGTTGTCTCACCGGGCGAATTCATCCC
>CAMDOZ010000040.1 GCA_945903705.1 Fidelibacterota bacterium
CGCAACTTCGCCTATATGTTCGACCACATCGGCAATATCGGCATTCAGAAGAACGAAGTCCTTCACGTCGCCGAAAGTTTATTTCACGACCACAAGCCGGCGAACCGGCACGGTCTCGCGAATTGCTGGATTTATAGGCGTTACGAGCAGGAAGGTTTTGGAGCGACGATGGATCCCGGCGAGCGGCCAAAAGTTGATTTTCGGTTCCATTCGATGTCCGATCTCGCCAAAGCGCATCAGGAGGCGCTTCGCCAACAGTAGACGCTGACGAGGGGGACAAACCGATGCGCATTGGCGTACCCAAAGAAATCAAAGTGCTCGAGTTCCGCGTGGCGATGACGCCGAGCGTCGTCGCGCAACTCACCGCGCGCGGTCACGAGGTCTTTGTCGAAACCCAGGCCGGCGCCGGCATCGGACTCGACGACGACGCCTACCGCGCTGCGGGCGCCGCGGTGAAAGCCACCGCCGACGAGGTGTTCGACGCCGCCGAGATGATCGTCAAGGTGAAGGAACCGCAGCCGGTCGAGATCGCGCGCCTCAAACCTCGCCACATTCTTTTTACCTATCTCCACCTTGCCGCCGACAAGGCGCTCACCAAGGGCCTCCAGGACTCCGGTGCGAATTGCATCGCCTATGAGACCGTCACGGATAAGTTCGGGCGTCTTCCGCTGCTGGCGCCCATGAGCCAGGTGGCGGGCCGCATGGCGGTGGACGTGGGTGCGGTCTCGATGTTGAAACCCGCGGGCGGCCGCGGCCTGCTGCTGGGCGGGGTTCCCGGTGTTCCGCCGGCAAACGTCGTCATCCTCGGCGGCGGAGTCGCCGGTAAGCACGCGGCGCAGATGGCGGTGGGTCATCGCGCGAACGTCACGCTGTTCGACATTTCCACGCCGCGCCTCGAAGAGCTCGACGACATGTTCGGCGGCCAGGTGAAGACGGCCTTCTCGACGCCCGATGCGATCCTCGCCGCGGTGCGCGAGGCCGATCTCGTGATCGGGGCCGTATTAGTGCCCGGCGCGGCGGCGCCCAAGCTGATCATGCGCGAGCATCTGAAGTTGATGAAGCCCCGCTCGGTCCTCGTCGATGTCGCGATCGACCAGGGCGGCTGCTTCGAAACGTCGCGGCCGACCACCCATGCCGACCCGACGTACGTCGTCGACGGCATCATTCATTACTGCGTCGCCAACATGCCCGGCGCGGCGCCCTATACGTCCACCTTCGCTTTAGGCGCTGCGACCGCGCCTTACATGCTGGCGTTGGCCGACATGGGCGTCGACAAGGCGTTTGCCGCCGACCCCGGATTTGCCAAGGGAAGCAATGTCCGCGGTGGCAAGATTACGCACGCGTCGGTCCTTGCGGCCGTGGCGTAAGGGAGCCGACCGAGCGACACTTCGCTACGAACTGGGGGGAAGCGCCGATGACGAACTGGATGCGCCGCAAGGATATCGAGCCGGGAAATCTCGCAAGCCATCATCGCCTCAACCGGACCCTTACGTGGTGGCATCTCATCGCGCTCGGCGTCGGCGCCATTGTCGGCACGGGCATCTACACCCTGATCGGCGTCGGAGCGAACCTCGCAGGCCCGGGCGTTCTCCTCTCCTTCGTCGCCGCCGGCGCTATCTGCGCCTGCGCCGCCCTCTGCTACGCCGAAGTCGCCACCATGATTCCGGCCTCGGGCAGCGCCTACACCTACAGCTACGTTGTCTTGGGCGAGATCCTGGCGTGGGTCGTCGGCTGGTGCCTGATCCTCGAGTACTCCCTGGTGGTCAGCGCGGTGGCGGTCGGTTGGTCCGGTTATGCGGTCGGCTTCCTCAATTCCTTCGGCTTTGAGTTGCCCTTAGCGATGACGGCCGGCCCTCACGCCGGCGGCATCTTGAACATTCCGGCGATCTTCATCATCGCCTGCGTCGCCGGCCTTCTCATTCTCGGCACGCGCGAGAGCGCCACCGTCAATGCAGTCCTGGTCGTGGTGAAGATCGTAGCCCTCCTGGTGTTCATCGCCGTTGCCGTGCCGCACTTCTACATGTCGAACTTCGAACCCTTCATGCCCTACGGCTTCGCCAAGCATGAGGTGGACGGCGTTCAGCGCGGCGTCATGGCCGCGGCCGCCATCATCTTCTTCGCCTACTATGGCTTCGACGCTATCTCCACGGCGGCCGAAGAGGCCAAGAACCCTGAGCGGGATCTTCCCATCGGAATCGTCGGCTCGATGATCGCCTGCACGATCCTCTATATCTGCGTGGCGGCCGCCGCCGTGGGTTCAACGACGTTCACGGCCTTCGCCAACAGCCCGGAACCGCTGGCGATGATTATGCGCGGGCTGGGCCAGGGCACCGCCGCTGCCGCCGTCGGCGCCGCCGCGATCATCGCTTTGCCCACCGTCATTCTCGCCTTCCTTTATGGGCAAAGCCGCATTTTCTTCGTCATGGCGCGCGACGGCTTGCTGCCGGCAGGCCTTGCGACCGTCAATGCGAAGACCGGAACGCCTATTCGCATCACGGCGTTGACGGGCGTGATCGTCGCGATCCTTGCGGGCCTCATCCCCTTGGATGAGATCGCGGCGCTCGCGAACGCCGGCACCCTCGCGGCCTTCATCGCTGTCGCGGTCTGTGTGCTGGTCATGCGCCGGCGCGATCCCGCGCGGCCGCGGGTCTTCCGCACCCCGGCCGTTTGGCTGATCGCGCCCGCCGCGATCCTCGGGTGCCTTTACCTTCTCTGGAGTTTGCCTTCGCAAACCCAGGTCTTCTTCCTGATCTGGAACGCGATTGGATTGGTGGGCTACATCGCGCGCAGCATCTTCATGAAAGGCACCGCCCCCGCCGTCTAATGGAAGGGCGCTTAGTGCGGTTCGGGCTCGCCGAACAGGCCCTGGATGGGCTGGTGATGCTTGATGAACGGCGACTTGATCACAACGTAGCTGAAGTACTTCTCGATTCCGAAGCCGCCCTCCAGCATCCCCTCGATGATCGACTGATAATGCACCACGCCGCGGGTGATGAACTTTAGGAGATAGTCGTAGCCGCCGCTGACCAGGTGGCACTCGATGATTTCGTCAATCTTCTTGATGCGCGTTTCGAAGCGCGAGAAGTCGCCGCTTCGGTGCTCCGACAGCGTGACTTCAGTAAAGACGATAAGAAACTCACCCAGCTTGTTGAGATTGATGAGCGCGCTGTAGCCGTTGATATAGCCGGCGCTTTCAAGGCGTTTGACGCGGGTGAGGCAAGGGCTTGGCGAAAGGCAGACCGCCTCGGCCAGCTCGACGTTCGTCATGCGCCCCGAACGCTGCAGCTCCGCCAAGATCTTGAGGTCGATGCGATCCAGCTTGGGACTCGGCATCATGAGGGCGGCCTCTTTCCTACCTACGCTAGAGCGCTGCGGATGTCCTTGTGCTCGAGCATGCCGTCGAGCGTCCGGCGGATACGTTCAAAGATCAAGCCCATTTCATCTTTAGTGCAGCACAAGGCGGGGGCAAGGCCGATGATGTTGTCCGAGAACGCCCGGAAGATGACGCCGTTAGTGTACCCCTGTTCGAACAGCCGTTCAGGCAGTTTCAACGCGGGGTCGAACCGCGCCTTGGTCTTTTTATTCGCCACGAGTTCGATCGCGCCGAGCATCCCGCGTCCGCGGCTTTCGCCGACCATGGGATGGTCTGCGATGGCCGCCAGGCCCTTGGCGAAATCGGCGCCGACTTTTTGGCCGTTGGCCAGCACGCCGCCTTCGAGATAGAGCCTCAGCACCTCGAGACCCACCGCCGCGCTCACGGGATGTCCCGAATAGGTAAAGCCATGCCCTACCGGCTGATTCTCCGGCGCGCCGGCGGCGATGCCCTGGTAGATCGCGTCCGACATCATCACGGCGCCCATCGGGATGTATCCGGAGGTCAGGCCTTTCGCGAGGGTCATGATGTCCGGCGATACGCCGTCGCTTTCGCAGGCGAACATGGGACCAGTGCGTCCGAATCCGGTGATGACCTCGTCGGCGACAAGCAGCACGCCATACTTGCGGCACGTCTCGGCGATGGCGCTCAGCCAGCCAGGCGGAGGCACGACCACGCCGCCCGAACCTTGAATCGGTTCGCAGAAGAACGCCGCGACGTTGTCCGCGCCGAGCTCTTCGATCTTCGCCGTGAGGTCGGCGACCGACGCGTCGATCACGGTCTTCGGATCGGAGCCCGCGGGATTGCGATAAGGGTAGGGCGATGGGATCCGGTGCTGCCAGTGGTACGGGACATCGAAGAAGCGATGGAAGGTCGGGATGGCCGTAAGCCCGGACCCGGCGGTGGTCGATCCGTGATAGCCGCGCTCGAGGGTAATGAACTGCTTCTTGCTCGGCTTACCGATCGCATTGAAGTAGTGGACGATGTACCTGATCGCGGAGTCGACAGCATCCGATCCGCCCAGCGTGAAATAAACGTGATCGAGGCCGGCGGGCGTCAACTCGACGAGCCGCTTCGCCAGCAAGGCCGCGGGCTCGGACCCGAAGTGGAAGTAGCCGGTGGCGTAGGGCAGGCGGCGCATCTGTTCGGCGGCGACGTCGGCGATGCTGTCCTGGCCGTAGCCCAGGTTGACGCACCACAGTCCCGCGAAGGCGTCGAGCAGCTCACGGTTTTCGGTATCCGTCAGCCACATTCCCTTGCCGCTCCGCAGCATCGTGGCGCCGCGCGCCTCGTGCGCCCGGAAAGAGGTGACGGGATGGATGAGATGGTCGCGGTCGATGTCCTGGATCGAGCGATTTGATCTCAACATTGTCCCCCCGACCGATCCTTATGAAGCTGGGAACAGGTTAACGACCATCCACCGACGAAATAACCGTGTTCCCGGCCTCAAGAGGGCCGGGTGCGGATTTTGAGCCGCACCACAGCATTTTATGCTCTGGACTAGAGGGCGTCGGCGGCGGCCTTGCCGCAGGTCTCGGTGCTTGCGTTACCCTTGAGGTCCCGCGTCCGGAAGGCCGGCGTGCTCAAGGTTTTCTCGACGGCGGCGATGATGGCCGCCGCGGCCTCCAGCTCGCCGAAGTGCTCGAGCATCATGGCGGCAGACCAGATCTGCCCCACCGGGTTTGCGATCCCTTGTCCGGCGATATCCGGAGCCGAGCCGTGGACCGGTTCGAACAGGGAGGGAAAGCGCCCCTCGGGATTGATGTTTCCGGAGGGGGCCACGCCGATGGTGCCCGTGCAAGCGGGCCCCAGGTCGGAAAGGATGTCGCCGAAGAGATTGGAGCCCACCACGACGTCGAAGCGATCGGGATTGAGCACGAAATGCGCCGTGAGAATGTCGATGTGATACTTGTCCCAGCGCACGTCGGGAAAGCTCTCAGCCATGGCGACCACGCGCTCGTCCCAATAGGGCATGGTGATCCCGATGCCGTTGGATTTGGTGGCCGAAGTCAGATGCTTCTTCGGGCGCTTGGCGGCGAGCGCGAAGGCGTAACGCAGCACGCGGTCGATCCCGATGCGCGTCATTACCGTTTCCTGGATGACGATCTCGCGCTCGGTGCCGCGGAACATGTGGCCGCCCACCGGGCTGTACTCACCTTCGGTATTCTCGCGCACCACCCAGAAGTCGATGCTGCCGGGCTCGCGGCCGACCAGCGGGCAAGGAACGCCGGGCATCAGGCGGACCGGGCGCAGATTGATGTATTGATCGTACTCGCGGCGGAACTGAAGCAGCGATCCGCCCAGCGAGATGTGATCGGGCACCGTGTTGGGCCAACCGACGGCGCCGAAGAAGATCGCGTCGACCTTGCCGATCCGCTCCTTCCAGTCTTCGGGCATCATCACGCCGTGTTTGGCGAAATAGTCGCAGCAGGCGAAATCGTGCCACGTCTGCTTGATCTCGAAGCCGAATCGTTTCGCCGCCTGCTCGAGCACGCGAATGCCTTCAGGCATGACTTCTTTGCCGATCCCGTCACCCGGAATTACGGCAATGGAATATGTGCGGCGTCCCGTTTGCGTCATGCGCGACCTGTCACGATTTGAGGCCGCCGATATGGAAGGTTTTGACCGAGAGGTATTCCTCGATCCCCGCCTTTCCGCCTTCGCGGCCGATGCCGGACTGTTTTACGCCTCCAAAGGGAGCCATTTCCATGGAAATGGCGCCGGTGTTGAGCGCCACGATCCCGGCTTCGAGTTTCTCGGCGACCCGGAAAGCGCGGTGGAGGTTCTCGGTGTAGAAGTAGCTGGCGAGGCCATACTCCGTCGCATTGGCCATTTGGATCGCTTCCTCTTCGTGCGTGAATTTGAACAGGGCGGCGACGGGACCGAAGGTCTCTTCATGTGCGAGGCGCATGCGCGCGTTGGCGCCCGTTAGCACGACCGGTGCGACGAATCGCGACGGATCCATTTTCGTCTCAACGGTCGCGAACGATTTGGCGCCCTGCGTTAGCGCATCGTCGACATGCGCGCGCACTTTCTCCACGGCGGCGTGGTTGATGAGCGGGCCGATGGTCACGCCCGGTGTCGCGCCGTTTCCGACGACAAAGTTCGAGACCGCCTGGGCGAGGCGCTCGGCGAAGGCGTCGTAGATCCCGGCTTGGACAAAAATGCGATTGGCGCAGACGCAGGTTTGTCCCGCGTTTCGGAACTTGCTCGCCATGGTGCTCGCGATCGCGATGTCCATGTCGGCGTCGTCGAACACGATCAACGGCGCGTTGCCGCCGAGTTCCAGGCTCAGGCGCTTGATGGTGTCGGCGGAATTGCGCATCAGTAGCGCGCCGACGCGCGTCGATCCGGTGAAGGAAATCTTGCGCACGGCCGTATTGGAGGTGAGCTCGCCGCCGATCGCCGTGGGCAAACCCGTGACGACGTTGAAGACGCCCGCTGGGAACCCCGCTTCTTCGGCGAGCTTGGCGAGGGCGAGGGCCGTGAAGGGCGTCAGCTCAGAGGGTTTCACCACAATGGCGCAGCCGGCGGCCAGAGCCGGCGCGCATTTGCGCGTGATCATCGCCGCCGGGAAATTCCAGGGCGTGATGGCGGCGGCGACGCCGACCGGCTCCATCGAAACGAAAATGCGCCGGTTGGCTTCGGGCGAGGCGATCGTTTTGCCTTCGATGCGGCGGGCTTCCTCCGCAAACCATTTGACGAAGGTCGCGGCGTAGCGGATTTCGCCCAACGCTTCCGCCAGGGGTTTACCCTGCTCGGCGGTCATGATGCGCGCGAGATCCATTTCGTTCTGGAGGATCAGCGCGTGCCAGCGTTCGAGAAGGAGGCCGCGCTCGCTCGCGGTTTTTGCCCGCCACCGGCCGAAGGCGGACGCGGCGGCGTCGATGGCGCTCCGGGTGTCCGCGGCATCGCAGTCGGGAATAGTGCCGACGGTCTCTCCGGTGGCCGGATTTCGGACGGTCAGCATCTTTCCCGACGCTGCACTGCACCAGGACCCGCCGATGAAGGCGTGCGTGGAGAATAAATCCGGTTTCTGAAGGGTCGGCGAGGCCATGCGGCGAGCGTCCAAGGGACAGGGGAAGGCGACGAGCCCGCATTAGTCTATCCGCGCGCGGAAGCATTCGATGCCGGGTTCGGCCGTTCTATCGGGAGATTCTACGTGCGGTCGCGCCGATCCACATAGGGATGTGCCGCCGGGGACATATGCCTGCTTAGGCGAAAGGCGCTCAGCATTTTATTGCGCCGGGGGGCGGCGAATCGAAAAGATCAACCGACCGAAGGCGCGCTTCGGCCAATTCTGCTTGTGAGGTGGGTCCAGGCTCATTGCCTGTAGAGCGTGAACAGGCCGCCCAAGCGGAGGGTTCCTCCACCGGCGGAAGAGCAGGCCATCATCCGAGGGGGATCTACGATGAACCTACGCACTCAATCCGCCTTTTTTGCCACGACATCATTGACGGCGCTGTTTGTCGCCGGCGCGGTGCAAGCGCAGTCGCCGGCTCCAGCCGCGGATATCGAGACAATCATCGTGACCGGGGTCCGCGGCGCAGCGCGCACGGTCGAGACCTCGCCGGTCCCCATCGACGTCCTAGGGGTCGAGGAGCTCCGGTCGGTCGCCTCCAGCGACACTCTCGAAATCCTGAAGACGATCGTTCCGTCCTACGCCGTAAATCGTAACGTCAACAGCAACACCGGCTCCTTCATCCGCCCGATCCGTCTGCGCGGCCTCTCCGAAGACAAGACCCTCCTCCTCGTCAACTCGATGCGCCGGCACAAGTCGGCCTCGGTCGGCACCGCCGGTTCGGGCTCGCAGGGCGCGGACGCGGCCGTCATTCCCGCCATCGCGCTCCAGTCGGTGGAAGTCTTGCGCGACGGCGCCGCGGCTCAATACGGGTCCGACGCCATCGCCGGCGTGATCAACTTCATTCTCAAGGACAACTCGGAGGGCTTCGAACTTTCCGCCCAGACCGGCCAGTACTACGCCGGCGACGGCTTCGGGTATGTCTTGTCCGGCAACGTCGGCCTGCCGCTCGGCGATGCCGGCTTCATCAGCATCTCCGGCCAATTGAGTGTCGATAATCGCACCAGCCGCGCCATTCAGTTTACCAGCGCTCCGTTCGACGCCATCGCTTATGCCGCCGCCAACCCGGTGTATGCCGCAGGCGTCGATCTCACCAATCCGATCCAGCGCCACGGTCAGCCCGACCAGGACGCCCAACGCTTGTTCGTCAACGCCGGCTACGACTTGAGCGGCGGGGCTGAGTTGTATGCCTTCGGCAACTACTCCGACTCCAAGGCTTTCACCGACGCCAACTACCGCTATCCGGGCGGCGGCCAGCCGGTCCTTGACCGTCCGTTCCGGCTCGAGGATGGCCGCGTGTTCCGCTTCAACGAGATGTTCCCGACCGGCTACCGGCCGAGCTTCGCCGGTCTCGTGACCGACTACAGCTTCGCCGGCGGCGTCAAAGGTGACTTCGAGTTCGGCGGCGGCGAGTCTACCTACGACTTCAGCGGCCGTACCGGGCACAGCCGCATCGTCTACAAAGTCTATGACTCGATGAACGCTTCGTACGGGCCGGCTCAGGCTCTGACAAAGCGCGACTTCACGTCGCTCGACTTCCGGGCCGACGAGTGGGCGGTGAACGCCGACTTCTCCTGGTCCAAGGACGTCGGCATGTCCGGCCCACTCGCCATCAGCGCGGGCCTCGAATACCGCGACGAAGGCTACACCATCATCTCGACCGAAAAAGCGTCCTACGAGGCGGGCATCTTCGCCAACCAAGACCCGTTCGACTTCTGCACCAACGAGACCGCTGTCGCCTCCCGTACGTTGCGGCCGACCGCGCCGCAGAACAGGGGCATCCAGTGCAACGTCGCGACCGACCCGGTCTACGGCGTCATGCCGGCCGGCGCCAACGTGTTCAATGGCATTCCGCCCGAGCTCGCGGGCGAGTTCCGCGCCACCAGCAAGTCGGGCTACGTTGAAGCCGCGGTCGACGTCACCGACAATTGGTTCGTCGACTTTGCGGCGCGCTACGAAGACTTCAGCAGCTTCGGCGACACGCTGAACGGCAAGTTTGCCACCCGCTTCGAGATTACCGAAGACTTCGGCGTCCGCGGTTCGATCGGCACGGGCTTCAGGGCGCCGACGCCGGGCATGCTCAATACGACAGCAGTGTCCATCAGCTCCGTCGACGGGGTTTCACTCTTGGCCGGCATTTTCCCGACCGAGCATCCGGTGTCGAGGTTCCTCGGCGCCACGCCCCTTAAGCCGGAGAATTCTGTCAACTACTCGGCGGGATTCACGCTCAGCCCATTCTCGGGTTTCAGCCTGACCATCGACGGGTACCTGATCGACATCACCGACCAGATCTGGTCGACCAGCAACATCCCCGTGACCCCGGCCATTCAGGCCCAACTGGTCGCCGCGGGCGTTGTCGCGGGCAACAGCATCTCCAACGTCCGCTTCTTCCAGAACGCCTTCAACTCGAAGACCAGCGGCTTCGACGTGGTGGCTACCTACGGGTTCAACTGGGACAACGGCCAACGGACGTCGCTGGTCGGCTCGTTCAACATGAACAAGTACAAGATCAAAGAGGTGAAGATCGCGAACCTCTTCAACGCGCAGTCGATCTTCAATTTCGAGAACAACGAACCGAAGTGGCGCGCCATCCTCTCGGCGACGCAGGAGATCGGCGACTTCCAGGTCATGGCGCGCGCCAACATCTTCGGCTCGTACACCCGCCAGAACACGACAACGCCGTTCGCCTCTCAGAAGCATGGAACGATCGCGATGTTCGACACCGAGGTGAAGTACAACTTGGGCGAACACTATACCTTCACGGTCGGCGCCAAGAACGTGCTCGACAAGTATCCGGCCCGGAACCTGATCAGCGCCGGCAACGGCAACATCTACGCTGACGGTGTTGTCGACTTCCAGGGCGGCTACTACTTCGCCCGCATCGACGTAAGGTACTAAGATCAAAGGAGAGGGCGGGCCGTTTTCGGTCCGCCCTTTTCTGTTAGGCTGGAGCATGTCCAGGAAAAGTGGAAACCGGTTTTCCGTCGGACATGCGACATAACAAAAACTTAGAGCGGGATGAGAGTTCAACCAAGAATCATCCCACTCTTAAGCAAGTATTCCGGGCGAACGCCTCGGCGTCGCTCCCAAGAATATTCAAACGGAGGGCGACATGAAGGGCGAAGACCGCGATCTCGGCATGGGCCGGGCGATCACCCGGCGCGATTTCGTCCAGGGCGTGGCCGTGGCCACGACGAGCGCCGCTGCGCTCGGCCGCTCGACCGTCGCCTTCGCTCAGGCGAAAGGTGCTCCCAACCCGGCCACATATCCGCCTCTGCGCACCGGCATGCGCGGCGCCCACCCGGGCTCGTTCGAGGCCGCGCACGATCTGCGCGACGGCGGCGCCTTCGCGTCTCCGGAACCGACCGGCGAGACCTATGACCTGGTGGTCGTCGGCGGCGGTCTTTCGGGCTTGGCCGCGGCGCACTTCTTTCGCAAGCAGAACGGCCCCTCCGCCAAAATCCTGATCCTCGACAACCACGACGATTTCGGCGGCCACGCCAAGCGCAACGAGTTCTTCCACAACGGCAAACAATTGATGGCGAACGGCGGTTCGTCCTACCTGGTCGCGCCGACTCAGTGGACTGCGGACGCCATTAGCCTGCTCGAAGACATGAACGTCGATTGGAAGAACCCGCGCTATCCGCGCCAGCGCGGGCTTCAGACCGACCTGCAGCTCGGCCCCGCGACCTACTTCAACAAAGAGTACTACGGCCGCAATCAACTCGTGGCCGGCGGATCGATCACCAACCCGACGCCCGAGTACCTGAAGCGGACTCTCCTCACGCCGCAGATGCAGGAAGAGGTCTTCCGCCTCTACAAGGGCACCGCCGACTATATGCCGGGTATGTCCGCCGACGCGAAGTACAACGCGCTTCGGTCGATGACCTATCACGACTACCTCCTGAAGGTGGCCAAGTTCTCGCCCGAGCTACTCACCTATGCGCGCGGTGCCTGGTGCCTCGGCAACGACATGTGCACGGCGTGGTTCGCTTTCTTCCGCCACCGGCCCGGCTTCGACGGCCTCGGCATCAACCGGCCGACCTGGTCGCCCGAGGGCGAGGAACACAACAGCAGCGACTACAACTTTGTCTGCGGCAACTCGGATCTTGCTCGGCTACTCGTGCGCTCCTTGATCCCGGGGACCTTGCCCGAAGGCGACTGGCGCGCGGTTCAGCATGAACGCGTCAACTACGCGCTCCTCGACCAGCCCTCCAATGCGGCCCGCATCCGCCTGAACAGTATCGTCGTCTCCGCGCGGCATATCGGCCAGAAGCTGCCCCAGTTCGAGCCGGAAGGGCGCGAGGTCCTCGTCACCTATATCGAAGGCAAGCAGCACAAGAGCGTGGTCGGCAAGAACGTCGTCATGGCTTGCATGAACAACGTCGTGCCGCATCTCGTCCCGGATCTCCCGGAACAACAGAAGACGGCACTCCATCAAGCCGTGCGCGCGGTCAATCAGCAGACCAACGTCATGTTCCGCAACTGGAATGCTTTCGCCAAGCTCAAGGTTTCAAACATCGCCTGCCCGAACTCCTTCTTCGGCACGATGAACATGAGCGCGGGAACTTTGGTTAACGCCTCGATGCAGCCGACGCGCGATCCCTCCGAGCCGGTCCTGGTGGGTTTCGGCACCGGCAGCAACTCGGGCGTCCTCTCCAATATGCAGATGGTCAAGGAACTGACCCAGGGCAATCCGCCGCCGGTCGGCACGCCTAACGACGACCAGTTCCGCCTCGTGCGCCACGGCATGCTGGCGACTCCGTTCGAGTTCTGGGAGAGGAAAATCCGCACCATGGCCGCCGGCGCGCTGTCGGGCGGCGGGTTCGATCCTGCGCGCGACATCCTCGCCATCACCGTCAATCGTTGGCCGCACGGTTTCGCCACCGGCCGCAACATGGTCAATGAGCCGGATGCCTACGACCAGCTGTCGCCGACCGTGGTCGCCAAACAGAAGTTCGGACGCATCGCGATCTGCAACTCCGACGCCGCCGGCACCAGCCTCGTACAGTCGGCCATCAGCGAGGCTTACCGAGCTATCAACGACTTGAAGCCCAAGGCCTACGGATTCTACGAGGTCGTCTGACCGGAAGAGCCGGTCACTCTGCCCCTGTTCCGACACGCATGGTCGGCAGCGTGATCTTCCACCGGATCGAGGCGAGCCTCAGCGACAGGATGATTGCTGAGGCGATCGCACCCGCGATGTCCGCTTCGATGCCCACGTACCGCAGCAGGACGTAGGCGCCCAATCCGATCACGCAGGCCGTGACGTAGAGCTCGGACTTGCGAAAGATCAGCGGCACTTCCACGCTCAGCACATCGCGCAAGAGGCCGCCCGCGCAGCCCGTCAGCGTTCCCATCAGGATAATGATGACGGCGGGGTGACCGGCTTCCTCGGCGATTTGCGTGCCGGTGACCGAGAACAATGCCAAGCCCACGGCATCCGCCATCAGCAGAGCGCGATCGGGCGGCGTGAAGAACCGCACCCAAAACCAGGTGACCGCGGCGGCGATCAGGCAGACGACAATGTAAGTCGGGTCCGCGACCCAGAACACGGTCCGGTCCAGAAGCACGTCGCGCGCCGTACCGCCTCCGGTCGCGGTGACCATCGCCAGCACGGCCACGCCGACCGGGTCGAGGTTCCGGCGGCCGGCCGCCAGTGCGCCGCTGCAGGCGAAAACGGCCACTCCCAGGAGGGTGAAATAGTAGAGCAACTGGGTGGGATCTTGGATCGGCACGGGCATCGGAACCTCATTGTGAGTCTAATAATATAATTATATCAGATACTTACAAGACATCCGATGCGCACGCGTGCGATCTCTACACCAGCGTTCGCGCCCGCTCTTTCGAACCGCTCAAATCCTGACGAGAGATTCGCCCGGCGCGGCCTTTCGTATAGGCATAATCGCGGTTTCACGTATACTTCCCGCAGATTTCAGCCACCTCTTCTGTGGGAGAAGCGCTATAGATTTTTCAAGACGTCGTGCACTTAAAGGCATGGTCGGCGGCAGCGCCGTCACGGTCGGTCTTCCGCTTCTCAATGTGTTCCTGAACGGCAACGCGACCGCGTTTGCCGACGGTACGCCGATGCCGGTGCGCTTCGGCACCTGGTACTGGCACCTCGGGATGCAGCAGAAGATCTTCACGCCGGACAAGGTCGGCGCGAACTACGACTTGAAGGAAGAGTCGATGCCCTTCAAGCCGATCCAGCAGCATATGAACGTGCTGACGAACTTCACGGCGTTCCGCGACGATTGCCCGCTGCTCTGCCACTCGTCGGGCTGGATCATCAGCCGCTCGGGCATCGCGCCGAAAGCCGGCGGCGACAATCCGGGTGAGACCGTCGACATCACGATCTCGAACCAAATCGGCCGCACCACGCGATTCAAGACGCTGACCGCGACCGCCACCGGCGATGTGCGCGATACTCATTCTTATGAGAATCAGACCACCGAGACGGTGCCCGAGTTCTCGCCCATCGCTTTCTATCAGCGCGTCTTCGGCCCGGACTTCCAGGATCCGAACGCGCCTTCGTTCACGCCCAACCCGAAAGTGATGGTGCGCAAGAGCGTGCTGTCGGGTGTCATGGACGATGTGAAGACGATCAATCAGAAGGTCGGCGCGGAAGACAAAGCGCGTCTCGATCAGTACTTCACGGGTCTTCGTCACCTCGAGCGCCAGTTCGATCAACAGCTCACCAAGCCGACGCCGATTGCCTCGTGCAAAGCGCCCAAGACTCTGGACAAGGAAACCGCGCCGGGCGGTGAGTCCTCGCTCATCACCGCTCGCCACAAGCTGATGACCGATGTCATGGTCATGGCGGTTGCCTGCGACCAGACTCGCGTCTTCAACATGAGCTACGCCGGCGGCAACACGGTGAAGCCCGGCTACGAAAAGCCGCACCACACCTGCACGCACGAAGAGCGCCTGGATCCGGAGCTGAACTATCAGGTGAACCATTCCTGGTTCACGCGCCGCTCGTTCGAAGCGTGGGCCTACTACGTCGAAGCCTTTACGAAGGTCAAGGAAGGCGACGGCACGCTGCTCGATAACATGTTCATCATGGCCGATACCGACGTCGGCTATGCGCGCGTTCACTCGCTCGATGGCTTTACCGTGATGACCGCCGGCCGCGCCGGCGGCAAGGTGAAGACCGGTCTGCACGTGGCGGGCAACGGAACGTCCGTGTGCCGTCTCGGCTACACGTCGCTCAAGCTCATGGGCTGCGACGTCAACACCTGGGGCACCAAGAGCAACGCGAACTCGAACCCGATCGGCGAAATCTTGGCTTAAGAGTCCAGATAGTGGGCAAATACGCGGCGGAGGCGATCATCGCTCTCCGCCGCTGCTTTTTTGGAAATGTTCTTAACAGCGGCCCCGGCGGCCCGTGTGGCTCTGACAGCACATGTGCACTGAATTGTGCATTAAGCGCCTAATAAAATTACTTTTTCTCTGATTTTGAGCGCGTTCTGGTTTAATTTTCAGTAGGAGCTGCGGCGGGAGTCTGCACTCCGTTCGTACTTTGGGGGGAACCATGGCCAACACCAAGCGCCGCGCGCTCGCGCGCCACATCAACGCACTGTCTGTGACGACGGCACTCGCGGGGCTCATGCTCATGCCGCACGCCGCCTTTGCTCAGGCCGCGGCTCAGACAGCGCAAGACGCCGCGCTCGACGAAATCGTCGTCACCGGTTCGCGCATTATCCGCGAAGGTTACGAAGCGCCGACGCCGGTCTCGGTCCTGGGCGCCGATGAACTTAACGCCATGGGGCAACCCAACATCTTCGACGCTGTCGCGCGCTTGCCCGCACTTTCTGGCAATACCATCGGCGCGAGAACGACCTCGACCATCGGCGGCGGCACCGCTGGCATCAACCTCGCCAACCTGCGTGCGCTCGGACAATCACGCACGCTGACGCTCCTCGACGGCAAGCGCGTCGTGGGATCAAACCTCGGCGGTCTCGGCGGCGGTCTCATCGGCGGCGCGGTCGACCTCAACACCATGCCGAACAACCTGATCGCCCGCGTCGACGTCGTGACCGGCGGCGCTTCGGCCGTCTATGGATCCGATGCTCTGGCCGGCGTTCTCAACTTCGTCCTCGATAAGGAATATACCGGCATCAAAGGATCGGCTCAGGGCGGCATCACCACCTACGGTGACGGCGAAAGCTACAAGGTTGACCTTACGGCCGGCACGCCGTTTGCCGCTGGCCGCGGACATTTCCTGATCAGCGGCGAACACGCATATAACGCCCCGATCAGTCACGCCTACTATCGCCAAAACGTCCGGGACAACACCTACAACTGGGTCACGAACCCGGCGTACGGCACCGGCGCGGGGCAAAGTACAAGCGTCCCCCAATACCTCGCGCTCGATCAGGTCGGTCTGGCGACGGCCGCTCCGGGCGGCATCATCACCGCAGGCCCCCTCAAGGGAACCTACTTTCTCGACGGCGGGACGCCGGCACAGTTCAATTACGGCTCTATCATCAGCTCTCAATATATGTCCGGCGGCGATTGGAAGTTTTCGCGGCTGAACGGCCAGCTCCCCCTGAACACGATGATGGCGCGCGAGACCTTCTTCTCGCGCCTGAGCTACGACATTTCCGACAATGTGACGGCCTTCGCCGAGTGGCAGTGGTCCCACACGGAGACATTGAACGACGAAGGTGTGCCGTATTTCCGCCTCGGCAACGTCGTCATCAGAAGTGACAACGCCTTCATTCCGGAGTCCGTGCGCGCGCGGATGACAGCGCTTGCTCTCACCAACTATACCATGGGCACATGGGGCGGCGACTTCACCGACATGGGCGCGTGGAACAGACGCACCTTTCGCAGGTATATGGCCGGCTTCGAAGGCAGCTTCGACGCGGCGGGTACGGATTGGAGTTGGGACGTGTCCGCGTCCCGCAGTTCAACGCATATCTCCGCCCGTTCGCCTAACAATCCCGTTGTGCCGCGCTGGCTCGAATCCGTCGATGCGGTCCGCGATCCGGCAACCGGCCGGACCGTCTGCCGTGTGGCGCTCGGCAATCCGAACCATCCTTGTGTCCCCATCAACCTGATGGGCACCAACGTCAACAGTGGCGTGCCCGGCGCTTATCCCTACTCCTTCCAAACGGGCTACCTTTTCACCCGCATGTCCCTGAACACCTTCGCCGGAACCGTCACCGGCGAGCCGTTCGAATTGTGGGCCGGCCCGGTGTCCGTCGCGCTCAACGCCGAGCACCGCAAGGAAGCCGCCACCGGCTTCTCCAGCGAACAGGATCTCTTGCGCAATTTCTTCGCGGGCAACTACCAGCCCACGATCGGTCAATACTCGGTCACCGAAGGCGCCTTCGAAACCGTCGTCCCGCTCGCGCGCGACGAAGCTTGGGCGCGTTCACTCGACCTGAACGCCGCCGTGCGTGCGACCGACTACAGCGCGTCGGGCTATGTCACCACCTGGAAGGTCGGCGCGACCTACAATCCAGTGGACGACATTACTTTCCGGGTGACGCGCTCGCGCGACATCCGCGCCCCCAACATCGGCGATTTGTTCTCGGGCGGCACGACCGGCACCGGCACCGTCATCGACCGGTTCCGCAACGAGACCTATGCGATCCTGACCAACACCGCCGGCAATCCGGGTCTTCTGCCCGAAAAGGCCGACACCACCGGGTTCGGTGTCGTTCTTCAACCGACGTTCGTGCCGGGGTTCGGCGCGTCGGTCGACTACTACAACATCGATATCAAGGGCGCCGTGGCCAGTTTGGGGTCCCAGCGCATCATGGACCGTTGCTTCGCGGGCGACGCAGGCCTCTGCGCCTTGATCATCCGCGGGGCGCCGGCCGCCGGCCAGACGCTCGGCCTTGTCACCCTGGTCAACAATCTCTCTCGCAACCTGGTTTCTCAGAACGCCCGCGGGATCGATTTCGAGGCAAGCTACAATATGCCGCTTGCGACGATCGCCGAAGATTGGGACGGAAACCTTCAGTTCCGCGGCCTTGCCACCAAGGTCCTCCGGCTCAACAGCATCGATCTTGATGGCGTTGTCCAGCGGGGGGCCGGCATTCTGGGCGACGTTGCGACCGGCCCGCCGCTGACGACGGGCGATCTCAAGTATTTGGTTTCGGTCGGCTACACCAACGACGTGTTCAACGGCACGATCACGATGCGCGGCGAAGGCCCCGGCGTCTATCACAACGAGGCGATCGTCTGTCAGACGGGCTGCCCGGTCTCGTCGCCGAACGCGCCGACGTTCAGCATGAATCACGTTGATGGCAGAAGGCAATTCGACCTTAGCCTGAACTACAAGCTCATGGACGGGATGGTTACAACCTTCTTCGTTGTCGATAACCTCTTTAACGAACCGTTGGCGCTGAGATACGGAAACGTCGGTACCGGTTACTACGCCAACACCAACGCCGACGAAGGGCGCACCTTCCGCTTAGGCGTCCGCTACGCGATGTAAGCCGCGGCCGCCCAACCGCTTTCAAGACAGTGAGGCCAGGGCGCGAGCCCTGGCCTCTTTGTTTGTGCGGCTCTATCATCTCGGCCTCGCTCGTGGGGCTAATAGGGGATCGCCATATGGCTCGTTCCAGCAGGATGCAGGGCGGCGCATTCGCCGCAATTGTGATGCTGTTCACCGGCGTGGCTCACGCCGCTGATGAAAATCCCTTCGCCGCCACCGATAAGATCTTCGAAGAATTCCAACTCGACGCCCACGCGCCCGGCCTGGTCTACGGCATCGTCGAGGGCGGCAAGCTCGTGCATGTCAAAGCCTTAGGCGTGCAGGACCTCAAGGAGCGCCGCCCCGTCACGGCGGACTCGCTGTTCCGAATCGCCTCCATGACCAAAGTCTTCACCGCGCTGACGCTCCTCAAACTGCGCGACGACGGCGTCGTGCGTCTTGATGCGCTGGCGGAAGATTATGTGCCCGAACTCAAGGGCTGGAAGTATCCGACCGCCGACTCGCCGCGCATCCGGGTGAGGGATCTCCTCACCCACACCGGCGGTTTTGTCACCGACGATCCGTGGGGCGACCGCCAGACGCCGCTCCCGGAAAACGACTTTACGATGCTCCTCAAGACCGGCGTGCCGTTCACCCGCGCGCCCGGCATGGCCTACGAATATTCGAACTTCGGCTATGCGCTTCTAGGCCGCATCATCACCAACGCCGGCAAGCGGACCTACGCCGAGGCTGTGCAAGCCACGCTGCTCAAGCCTTTGGGCATGAGCGCTTCCGGCGTCATGGTCGCGAGCTCTCCTCAGGAAAAGCGCGCACTTCCGTACAGATGGGAGAACGATGCCTGGTCGCCGGAGCCCGATCTCGGTCACGGCGCCTTCTCCTCCATCGGCGCGATGCAGGTCAGCGCCAACGATTATGCGAAGTGGGTCGCGTTTCTCCTGTCCGCATGGCCCCCGCGCGACGACGCCGACACCGGCCCCGTGAAACGCGCGAGTGTGCGCGAACTCGCCCAAGGCCTCAGCTTTGTGCGCACCCGCCCACGGCCCAGCCGCGGCGCGCCCGGCTGCGTGCAGCCCTTGACCTACAGCATGGGCATGAACATCACCGTGGACTGCGAGCTTGGGCTCAACCTCTCCCACGGCGGCGGTTATCCCGGCTACGGCTCGCACATGCTCATCTTCCCCGAGCGCGGCGTCGGTCTCTTCGTCTTCACCAACCGCACCTACGCGGGCCCTACGGCCGCGCTGTGGGATGCGGCCGTCGTTCTTCACAAGGCGGACCACCTCGGTAAGACAGAGCCCGTCGCGCTCAGCGCTTCTCTCACCGCGGCTTATAAGGTCGCCGGCGATGTCTTCAAGGCGGGCAACATTGGCATTGCCGGCGATACGCTCGCCATGAATTTCCTGATGGATAAGAGCGCCGAGAACCGGGCCGCCGATCTTGCGAAGCTGAAGGCCGCCGTCGGCGACTGCGATACCGGCGCCGCGGTCACCCCGACCGGCGCGCTCTCGGGCTCCTTCAACTGGCGGTGCGAACACGGCCGTGTCCGGGGGAATGTGCTCCTGTCGCCCGACACGCCGCCTCGTATTCAGACCCTGACTTTCACCCTTGTGACGCCGTAAGGCCCTGAAAACGCTCCCGGATCCCCTGCCAAGGTCATCGAGCCCAATCATCAACCGATAACGAATTATCGCTTTTAGGCAAGGGCGGGGCCGCGATACTCCTGGCGCCAAACCTGCAAGGATCGTCATGACGCACCCCGCGCCCAAGCTCTCCAAAAAAGAATCCCCCGAACTCGCGTCCTTCGCCTGGATCGATCCGTTCCTGCTCGACGATCAGCTGGGCGACGACGAGCGCATGATCCGCGATTCCGCGCGCGCCTACGCGCAAGACAAACTGCAGCCCCGCGCAATCGCCGCTTACCGGAACGAGGAAACGGACCCCGCGATCTTCAAGGAGATGGGTGCGGTCGGACTCCTGGGAACGACGATCCCTGAGGAATACGGCGGTGCCGGTGTGGGCTACGTGGCTTATGGCTTGGTCGCGCGCGAAGTCGAACGTGTCGACAGCGGCTACCGCTCGATGATGAGCGTGCAATCCTCGCTCGTGATGTATCCCATCTACGCCTACGGCAGCGAAGCCCAGCGCCGCAAATACCTGCCGCGGCTCGCGAGCGGTGAAACCATCGGCTGCTTCGGACTCACCGAACCCGACTCAGGCTCCGATCCCGGCAGCATGAAGACGCGCGCCCAGAAATCCGGCGCGGGCTACAAGATCAGCGGCACCAAGATGTGGATCTCCAACAGCCCCATCGCCGATGTCTTTGTCGTCTGGGCCAAGTCGGACGCGCACGGCGGCAAGATCAAGGGCTTCGTCCTCGAGAAGGGGATGAAGGGCCTCAGCGCCCCCAAGATTCACGGCAAGCTTTCCTTGCGCGCCTCGATCACCGGCGAGATCGTTATGGACAACGTCGAGGTCGGTGAGGATGCGCTGCTGCCGAATGTGGAAGGGCTGAAGGGTCCCTTCGGCTGTCTCAACCGCGCCCGCTATGGCATCTCATGGGGCGCGCTCGGCGCAGCTGAATTCTGCTGGCAGGCGGCGCGTCAATACGGCCTCGACCGCAAGCAGTTCGGCCGCCCGCTCGCGCAGACCCAGCTCTTCCAGAAGAAGCTCGCCGACATGCAGACCGAGATCGCGCTTGGGCTGCAAGGGAGTCTCCGCGTCGGCCGGCTGATGGAAGAGGGGCGCGCCGCGCCTGAAATGATCAGCCTCGTCAAACGCAACAACTGCGGCAAGGCGTTACAGATCGCCCGCGAAGCCCGCGACATGCATGGCGGCAACGGCATCTCGGAGGAATTCCAGGTGATGCGTCACATGTGCAATCTGGAAACCGTGAATACCTACGAAGGTACGCACGATGTGCACGCCCTCATCCTCGGCCGCGCACAGACGGGGCTGCAGGCGTTCTTCTAATCTTCGAGGATGCGGCTGTGCTTCTTGGTGTCCCTCATCAGGATCGACGTCATCAGCACGATCGCCATGAAGAAGGTCACATACCAGTAGAACAGCGTCTCGACGCCCATCTCCTTCAGCTTGAGGGCGACGACTTCGGCTGTGCCGCCGACGAAGGCGACCCCCAGCGCGTAGGGTAGGCCCACACCGAGGGCGCGGATCTCCGTCGGGAACAGCTCGGCTTTATAGAGCCCGCTGATCGAGGTGTAGGTGCTCTGGACGATGAGGGCTCCGCAGATGACCAGGAACGCGCCCATCGCGCTGTCGGCGGTCTGGAGATAATTCATCACCGGCCACGTCATCAACGTGGCGCCGATGCCGTAGAACACGAACATCGGCTTACGGCCGATCCTGTCCGACACCCATCCCATGATCGGCTGCATCACCATGAAGACGATCATCGCCAGGGCCATGATCAGGCTCGCCGTCTCCCGCGTGAAGCCGGAGGTGTTCACCAGGAACTTCTGCATGTAATTGCTGAACACATAGAAGCCGAGCGCCCCGCCCATGGTCATGCCGAGCACGAACGCGAGTTCTTTCGGATGGCTGCGCATGAGCGCCCAGGTGTCGACCAAGGATTCACGCTTCTTCATGTTCTTGAAGGACTCGGTCTCGTGCAGCGAGCTTTGAATCCAGAAGGCTACGAAGGCGCCGATGCCCCCGATGGCGAAGGGAATGCGCCAGCCCCACTCGGTCAGCTGTTCCGGCGTCAGCAGGAACTGGAGGCCGACGAGCACGAGCAGGGCCAAGAGCTGGCCCGCGATCAGCGTCACGTACTGGAAGCTCGAGTAGAATCCGCGTTTGCTCTTGCCCGCGATCTCACTGAGATAAGTCGCAACGGCCGCATACTCGCCGCCGACGCTTAAACCCTGGGCGATGCGCGCAAGCACAAGAAGGACGGGTGCCAGCAAACCAATACTTTCATAGCTCGGCGTCAGGGCAATCACGAGTGAAGCCCCGCCCATCACCGCCATCGCAACCACAAGCGCGTTGCGGCGGCCGTGGCGGTCCGCGTACACGCCCATGAGCCAGCTGCCGATCGGGCGGACGATGAAGCCCACCGAGAAAATGGCTGCGGCGTTGAGAAGCTGGGCCGTCATGTCGCCGGCGGGAAAGAACACACTGGCGAAATAAAGCGAGAAGGCGGAGTAGACGTACCAGTCGTACCATTCGATCAGGTTGCCGATCGAACCGCCGATCACGGCCTTGATACGCGACTGGCTGCTCGTGGCGTCGACGCCCATCGCATCTGCGACGGCCGCGCCCACGGGCACGCCTTGATCCGCAACGCTCATGATATGTCCTCCCGAAACATGCTCATATCAGTACGCGATAATGTACGGCCCGCAAAGCCGCGCCAACCCGATATAAATCATGGACCTGTGACCTTTCCTTATATGTGCCTGCGAGCACGCGGGTTCTGCTCACGCGCAGGCTTCACAAAAATCATGAACCGATTGGAATCTTTCGCTACCTGGGCTTTCAGGTTTGCGGCATGGTCTCGTTACAAAACTCACGAGGGACCATGGGAAAACAGCATCCCAATCTGATCGGCGGCGCCTGGATCGAGGCCGAGCGTCATTCGCCCGACATCAATCCCTCCAATCTGGACGACGTCGTTGGTGACTTTGCGCAAGGGTCCGCCGCCGACGTCGACAAGGCCATCGCCGCCGCGCGCACCGCGCAGCCGGCCTGGCGAAAAGCAACCGCGCAAACCCGCGGCGACCTTCTCGACAAAATCGGCGAGAAGCTGCTCGCCCGCGAGACCGAAATCGGCACGCTTCTCGCGCGTGAAGAAGGAAAGACTCTCGCCGAAGCCAAGGGCGAAGTGCAGCGCGCCGGGCGCATTTTCAAATACTTCGCCGCCGAGGCGCTGCGCGCCAACGGGGAAGTCATCCCCTCCGTGCGGCCCGGTGTAACCGTCGAAACCAAACGCGAACCGGTCGGTGTTGTCGGTCTTATCACGCCCTGGAACTTCCCCATCGCCATACCCGCCTGGAAAACCGCGCCCGCGCTCGCCTATGGCAATACCGTCGTGCTGAAGCCGGCCGACGCCGCGCCGGCCAGCGCTTGGGCGCTGGCGGAGATCATCGCCGGCGCGGGCTGCCCGCCGGGCGTGTTCAATCTCACCATGGGCCGCGGCTCGGTCATCGGCGAAGCGATGATGGCGAACGACGGCATCGACGCCATTTCCTTCACCGGCTCGCAAGGTATCGGCGCCCGCGTTGCCGCCGTCTGCGCGGCCAAGTTCCGTCCCTTCCAGCTCGAGATGGGGGGCAAGAACCCTCTCGTCGTCCTCGATGACGCCGACCTCGACGCTGCCGTGGAGGTCGCCGCCAACGGCGCCTATTTCTCCACCGGCCAGCGCTGCACAGCCTCGAGCCGCCTGATCGTGACCAAAAGCGTTTACAAGACATTCGTCGAAAAACTCTCGGCGCGCATCGACGCGCTTGTGGTCGGTGACGCGCTTGATCCGGCGACGCATATCGGCCCCGTGGTCAGCGAAAACCAGCTCGAGCAGAACCTCAACTATGTCGAGATCGGGCGCGGCGAAGGCGCGCGTTTGGTCAAGGGGGGCGAACGCCTCTCGGGAAAAACCCGCGGCTATTACATGCGTCCTGCCCTCTTCGCCGACGTCGACAACGCCATGCGCATCGCGCAGGAAGAGATCTTCGGACCCGTGGCCGCCGTGATCCCCGCGGACTCACCCGAACATGCGCTTGAGCTCGCCAACGCGACGCCCTTCGGTCTTTCCGCCGGCGTCTGTACCACCTCGCTCAAATATGCGCGGCTTTTCCAAGCTGAATTGAAAGCGGGCATGGTGATGGTCAATCTGCCCACAGCCGGCGTAGAACTGCAGGCGCCCTTCGGCGGCTCAAAGGCTTCAAGTTTCGGCCCGCGCGAGCAAGGCGGGGCGCGCGAGTTCTTCACCCGCATCAAAACTTCTTACATTTATGCTTGATCCCATGAGCACTTCACCCACGGCCGCACAACGTCTCGTCGAAACCCTTGTCGTCAACGGCATCACCCATATCTTCTGCGTGCCGGGCGAAAGCTACCTCGCGGTGCTCGATGCACTGGTCGACGTGAAGGACAAGATCAAGGTCGTCACCTGCCGCCATGAAGGCGGCGCGGCCAACATGGCCGTGGCCTACGGTAAATTGACCGGCAAGCCGGGCATCTGCTTCGTCACGCGCGGGCCCGGCGCCACCCACGGCAGCATCGGCGTTCACACCGCCCAGCAAGACTCCGTCCCGCTGATTTTTTTCGTCGGCCAGATTGCGCGCTCGGATAAGGGCCGCGAAGCGTTTCAGGAAGTCGATTACGCGGCCACGTTCGGCACCATGTGCAAGCTTGCCTTCGAGATCGACGATCCGGCGCGCATGGTGGAACAGTGCGGCCGTGCTTTTGCCGTGGCGATGCAAGGCCGCAAGGGCGCCGTGGTCGTAGCGCTTCCGGAAGACATGCTTGTCGAGCCCGCGGGCCCGCGCGTCCCGGTCGCGATTTCGGTCGCCACCACCGGATTGGATCCCGCGATCCTACCGAAACTTGCCGCGCGCCTGGAAGCGGCCGAACGTCCCGTTCTTATCCTCGGCGGCACAGGC
>CAMDOZ010000041.1 GCA_945903705.1 Fidelibacterota bacterium
CCGCCCGCGGCCGAAGCCGCAAAGCCCGAGCCGGCGCCGGCCGAAGAACCCACAGAAGAAGTGCCCAGCATCATCGCGGGCATTCCCTCGTTGAATGCCGCGGGTGTCGCGCCCGGAGCGCCGGAGCGCATCGTGACGACCGGCGATGCCGGCCCCTCCATCGCGGGCGGCCGCCCGCGCCTTGTGGAACCGCCGCTGCCGCCGACGGATCGGGTGGCGGTGAGCGCGCCGCCGCCGCGTTACGCGGCCCTGCGCGATGTGAGAAAAGAGACGGCCCCGCCCCCGACGAGTGCGGCGAAGATCGCGATCGTCGTGCGCGGCCTCGGCCTCGGTCAGGCCGCAACGGAAGCGGCGATCACCAAACTTCCGGCCGGCGTCACGCTCGCCTTCAGCCCCTACGCCCGCAATCTCAAGGGCTGGGTCGACCGCGCGAAGGCCGCGGGCCATGAAGTGCTGATCGAAGTACCGCTGGAGAGCAAAGAGTTTCCGGCGCAAGACCCGGGGCCACTGGGCCTTCTGACCACGCTTGAGCTCAAGGACAATACCGAGCGCCTGGATGCGATCATCAAGGCGTCCGCCGGCGCCACCGGCGTCTTCGATGCCATGGGCACGAAGTTCCGCGAGTCCGACCCGCATCTCACACCGATGTTTGCGAAGCTCAAGGAGCAGAACCTGTTCTACGTGCAGGGCTCGCCCGGCATCCGCGTCGGCGAAGCGACGGTGCCACATGCAGCGGCGGACGTGGTGCTCGATGAGCGACCCTTCCGGGCCGCCATCGACGCGCGGCTCGACTATGCCGAACGCCTTGCCCGCTACCAGGGCACCGCCATTGCCTCGCTGAACGCGAAGCCTGTGAGCTTCGAGCGCCTGGTTCTATGGTTGGACCAGGCGACGAAAAAGGGTGTCGCGCTGACGCCCATCTCCAGCGTGTTGATCCGCATCGACACCCCCGCGGCGCCGGCAGCGCCTGTCGCGGCCGGAGCAGCGGAAGCGCCGGCAGCACCGGGAGCAAAGCCGGCCGCGCCGGGAGCGAAGGCCAAGCCCGAGCCTCAAGCGCCGACCGCCGCCAAGGCCAAAGCCAAGACCTGACACTAGATTCCGATGCCATCTTCCAAGCCTTATCGCCGGGGGGTTGGCATCGTGCTCATGAACGCGCGCGGCCAAGTCTTCGTCGCCGAGCGTATCGATACGCCGGGCGCGTGGCAGATGCCGCAAGGCGGCATCGACAAAAAAGAACGCCCACGCGCAGCGGCCTTGCGCGAGCTTCGTGAAGAGACCGGGACCGACAAGGCAAGAATCGTTGCCGTGACCCGCTCATGGCTGCGCTACGACCTTCCCGCAGATCTGCAAAGCAAGATGTGGAAGGGCAAGTACCGCGGGCAGGAGCAGAAGTGGTTCCTGATGAAATTCACCGGCCGCGACGAGGACATCGACATCGCGACCGAGCATCCGGAATTCGCCGCGTGGAAGTGGCTGAAGTTCGAAGACCTGCCCAAGGTGATCGTCGGCTTCAAGCGCGACATCTACAAGCAGGTAGTCGCCGCGTTCAAAGTCAAGGTCAAGGCGCTGCGGCCCAAAAAGAAACGCGCGGCGAAGAAAACTCCGCCGCGCGCTCGTAAGTAATCCGTTTTACTTCGGCTGGAAAATCTGCACACCGCGGCGCCGCGTGCCGGGATAGAGTTGTCCATTGGGGCCCAGGCTCAGCTGGTGCGCGGGCATATCCACCTTGCCGAGGATCTTTCCGCTTCTCGGATCGAACTTGAAGAGGAAGGGATCGGTCGCGAATTCCGCGTCGCGCGGCTGGGTGCCGACATAGACGCCGTCCGCCGCCGCGGCCACGGAAAAGAGCTGGCCACCGAACTTCTTCTCGCCGAGATACTTTCCGCTTTGGTCGAACCACTGCACGCGGCCGTTTTCACGGTCGGCAACATACAGTGTGCCGTCGTCCGCCATGGCGATCCCGTGCACATTCATGAACTGGCCCGGGCCGGTTCCGCGCGCACCCCATTCCTTCAGCTTCTTGCCGTCGGCGGCGTATTCAATGACGCGGCTGTTGCAATAACCGTCGGAGATGAAGAAGTTTCCATTCTTTGCGAAAGCGACGTCCGTCGCGCCGCAGAACGCGCGCTTGGGGTCGGGGATGCCGCCGACGTCGACCTCCATCAGTTTCTTCCCCTCGGACGAGAATTTAAGAACCATCGAGGTGGAGGAATCGATCGTCCAGACGTTGCCGGCCGGATCGACCTTGATGCCATGGGGAATCGTGTACATGTCTTTGCCGAAGGAGCGCAGGAAGTTTCCCTTCGCGTCGAACACCATGATGGGATCGCCGTCCTGGGCCGGTTTGGCCTCGGACGGGCGGTGCAGCGCGTAGATGTTGCCGTTCTTATCGGCCGCAACGGCGGAAGGCCCGATGAGCTCCCGGTTCACCTTCACATCGACGATCTGCCCGGGAAGGCTCGGAGTCGCCTTCGCGATCTCGCGCAAGGCTGCCGTGTCCGCCTTGCGCTCGGGGGACAATTCACGTTGTTGGGCAAGCGCCGGCGCTGCAAGAAGACCCAATCCTACGATGCTAGAGCACAGTCGCCGCATGACACTTTCCCTGCCTTGTGAACACGTGATTTGTAAGCATGGGGCGCAGTTTGCATGACTTTTTTATCCCCGACAATCAGCATGCGCGCGTATCATGAGGCCGCGAGGCGCAATCGTGGGGGCAACGATGAACGTCAAACTTGATAAGCGCGGTGCGGTGGGAACGGCGATTGCGGTCGCCCTTGTCTCGGCCTATCAGGCGCTCTACTTCCTTGCGCCGGATTTTCTCGCGACTCCGTTATGGGGCGGCAGTTATCTCACCGTCGCCTTCCTGCTCGGCACCCTTTCCGTCGCAATTCCGGTCGTCGTCGGCTGGTGGATGATCCAGGGCGACAAAGCCGACGGCGAGATCTTCGACGTCACGCATCGCTGACGGCGCGGGCCATGAATTCCTCCCCGAGCGCCGTCGCCATAAGCCTCTTCCTCGCCGTCATAGCCGTGACCTTGGCGATCACCTATTGGGCGCAGAAGCGCAGCCGCACGACCAGCGAGCTTTATGCCGCAGGCGGTAAGATCAAAGCTTGGCAGAACGGCTGGGCGATCGCGGGAGATCTGCTTTCCGCCTCAACGTTCCTGGGCGGCATCGGCATGGTGTACATGGCCGGCTACGATGCCGTCGTCTACGCTTTCGCGCCGCTGCTCGGCTTTGTGGTGATGCTGGGGTTCATCGCCGGCCCCATGCGGAAGCTGGGACGCTTCACCTTCGTGGACGCGGCTGCAACCCGGCTATCGCCGACGCCGATCCGCCTCATCGGTGCGCTGAGCGGCCTTGCCGTCTCGCTGATGTACCTGATCGGTCAGATGCTCGGGGTCGGCGGACTGATCGAAATCCTGTTCGGCATTCCCTATGAAGCTGCCGTCGTCCTGGTCGGAATGCTGATGGTGATCTATGTCACGTTCGGCGGAATGCTTGCGACGACCTGGGTGCAGCTTACCAAGGCCGTCCTCCTGGTATTCGGCACCTCACTGCTCGCCGTGCTTGCGCTTGCCCAGACGAATTTCAGCATCGACGAACTGTATGAGCGTGCGGCTGCAGTTCACAAACTGGGCGCAGGCCTCTTACAGCCGGGTGGCATGGGGCTGTCGGCCATCGACAGCGCGTCCTTAAGCATCGCGCTTATTTTGGGAATGCCCGGAATGCCGCATCTCCTGATGCGCTTCTTTACGGTGCCCGACGCCACTACCGCCCGTCGTTCTCTCGCCATCTGCATTACGATCGTCGGCGTCGTCTATTACATCGTGTACTTCATCCTTGGCGCCGCAGGCGTCGCGCTGCTTGCGGCCAATCCCGCCTATACGGACGGATCCGGGATGGTTCCGGGCGGATCGAACATGGTGGCGTTGCACCTTGCCCACTTCCTGGGCGGGGATGTGCTGTTCGGATTGATCGCGGCCGTGGCCTTCGCGACCATCCTCGCCGTTGTCGCGGGGCTGACCGTGGCGGCGGCGGGTTCGATCTCCCACGATCTTTACGCCAAGGTGATCGCGAAAGAGAATCGGTCGGAGCAAACCGAGAAATTTGTGTTTCGCGTATCGACCGTCGTCATAGGCCTGCTTGGCGTCGCCCTCGGGATCGCCTTCAAGGGCCAGAACATCCTGTTCGTCACGGGATTGGTATTCTCGATCGGCGCGAGCGCCTGTTTCCCCATCCTGATCATGGCGATGTACTGGTCGAGATTGACGACGGCCGGCGCGGTCGCCGGAGGCGCAACCGGCTTAGCCCTTTCGATCGGCCTGATCGTGCTCGGCCCCAGCGTGTGGGTTCAAATTCTTGGGAATGCGACGCCGATCATGCCCTTGAGCCAGCCGGCGATCATTTCCGCGCCGGCCGCGTTCATCGTGATGATCCTGGTTTCGCTGGTGACGCGCGAGGCGGAGCGCGCCATAGCGCCCGCGTGATTCTTAAGAAAAATCGCCCGCGCCCGCGAAAAACCTATCGAGGCAATCTCCGATCACCGAGATTTGGTATCCGCCTTCCTGCACCACGACTGTCGGCAGTCCTAGGCCGCGGATGAATTTTCCCACCGGCTGAAACCCTGCCGTCGTCACCTTCAGGACACCAATCGGATCTTCGGCGTGATTATCGAACCCAAGTGAGAGGACGAGAGCCTCCGCGCCGAAGCGGACGATGGCCTCGCCGGCGCGTTTCAGCGCCGCCATGAGTTCGGCATCCCCGGTGCCCGGCGCGAGGGGAATGTTCAGATTCGCCCCCTCGCCTTGTCCGTGCCCGCGCTCGTGCTCATACCCCGTGAAGAACGGGTAGTAGGCCGCGGGATCGGCGTGGATGGAAATCGTGAACACATCCCCACGCTGGTAGAAGATGGCCTGGGTGCCGTCGCCGTGGTGGGCATCGATGTCGAGGATCGCCACGCGCTCAAATTTCGACCGAAGGCGCTGGGCCGCAACGGCGCCATTGTTGAGATAGCAGAAGCCGCTGGCACGATCGGCGCGCGCATGGTGCCCGGAGGGGCGGCAAAGAGCGTAAGCCGCGCCCTCACCCGCCATCACGGCGTCGGCGGCCGCGGCCGCCGTATGAGTCGCCGCGAGACTCGATGTATAGGTGTACTCGCCGATGGGTACGGCAAGGTCCCCGAGATAGTAGCCGGCCTGCGCGATGGGATGCGGTGATGGACACGGCGGGCGGTGCGGCAATTCGACGCGGGCGTTCCAGTAGGGAAAGCAGTTGGGCAACACCTCGGGGCCTGCGTTCGGCAGCTTCGTCCAGACGCCATAAGCGCCCGCGAGAAATTCCAGATAGTCGTTGGTATGCACCGTCAGGGCTGGCGCGGTGCCGTAGTCCTTCGGCCGCTCGACCTTGATCCGGCGGCGTTCCAGGGCGGCGAGAAGCGCTTCCGTACGGCTGGGCAGATCAGCCGGATTGCTGATGCGGCCGGTGCGCATGAATTGCTGCGGCACGTGGAGTTGCTGGTCCGGATGGAAAAACGCGCGCATGAACAAGTACCCCCTCAGCAGAAGAGACGGCGATAGACGAGCGTCGCGAGGGCCAGGTCCTCGATCGCCGTTCCGACGGACTTGAAAAGGGTGATTTGAGTTTCGGACTCGCGGCCGGGATGAATGTTCCGGCAAAGGTCGAAGAGATCGGCTTTGATGTCTTCGCGCGTAATGACCTTGCGCTCGAGCGGCTGGACGATGTCGCCTGCCTCGCGGGTCGCACCCTCGCGGGTATCCACAAAGACGGCGGACCGCCGGACCGCCTCGTCGTCCGCCTCGCGCATCGCCGGCGTATAACCGCCGACGAGATCCACATGCACGCCGGGAGAGAGCCACGCACCTCTGATAAGCGGTTCGCGGGAGAGCGTCGCGGCGCTGACGATATCGGCCGCGCGGATGGCGGCCTCCAAATCATCGGAGGCCGAAATATCCAGCTTACTCATCGCAGCGCTCAGCTCTGCGGCAAGCGTTTTCGCCTTGGCGCCGTTGCGATTCCAGATCGTAACTTTTTTGATCGGGCGCACGGCCGCGTGGGCCTTGATGAGATGGGGCGCCAAGGACCCCGCACCCACCATCACGAGGTGGGAGGCCTGGGGGCGCGCAAGATACGAGGCGGCCAGGGCCGAGGCGGCGGCCGTGCGCCAAAGCGTGAGCGACGGCGCATCCATGACGGCGTCGACTTCGCCGGTGGCGCCGGAGAGCAGAAGGTAGGCGCCGCCAATCGTCGGCTTCGCACGCGCGTCATTATTGGGGAAAACGGAAACGACCTTGACGCCGATGTGGCCGGTTTCGCTCACGCCGGTCTCGTGCCACGCCGGCATGAGAAGGAGTGTCGCGGTCTCGCCGCCCTCCCGCTCGATCGTGTGATGGTGGCGCAGTGGGGCCTTGATGCCACCCCTGAAGGCCTCAACCAGCGCAGCGATCACCAGTTCAGGCGTAAGGATCGCGGCAAGCTGGTCGGCGCCGACAAGATTCATGCGGGCGGCGGCAGATCAGTACTGCGAAAAGATGCGCTGCAGCTCCTTTGGATCGCGGGTCTTCGTGAGGGCCAACATCAAGAGAATGCGCGCCTTCTGTGGGTTGAGGGTGTCGGCGGCGATCATGCCGAAGGGCTCGTAGTCCTTGGTCGCAACAACGCGGCCGTTGCCGACGCGGCTCGAGCGCACCATGACCGGGCGAACGTCAGGCTTCATGGCCATCACGTTTTTCAAAGCGCCGCGTTCGGGCGTGGAGATATCGCCCGCGCCCGTGCCGGCGAAGACGATGCCTTGGCTGCCGATCTTCACCAGTGCGTCCACGAGACCAAGGCTGGGCTGGATATAGGCGTAGAGAATATCCACCACGGGGAGCTTATCGAGCTTCGACACATCAAACTCGGAATTGACGGTGTGACGCTGGACAGGCGCACGGTAGAACGCGACCTTGTCTTCATCGATATATCCGAGATAGCCGAAGTCGGTGGGCCGGAAGGCCTCGACCCGCATGGTGTGTTCCTTGGTCACATCACGAGCCGAGCTGATCTCGTCGTTGAGCACGACCATCACGCCCTTGTTCTTCGCATCCGGCGCGATCGCGACACGCACGGCATTGATGAGGTTGAGAGGGCCGTCGGCGCTGATGGCGGTCGACGGCCGCATGGCGCCGACCAGCACGACGGGTTTCTCGGACTTCACCGTGAGATTCAGAAAGTAGGCGGTCTCTTCAATCGTGTTGGTGCCGTGGGTGATGACGACGCCGGCGACGGCGGGATCGGCCAGCGTTGCGGTGATCTTCCGCGCGAGGTCGATCCAATTGGCGATAGTGAGATCGTAGCTGCCGACATTTGCGATTTGTTCGACGGGCGTATTCGCGAGCTGCTTCAGCTGCGGAACACTAGCGACAAGCTGGTCGCCTGAAATGCCCCCGGCCTTGTAGTTGGTCATATCGGTCGGCGAGGAGCCGGCCCCGGCGATGGTGCCGCCGGTAGTGAATATCTTCACCGTCGGCAAGGGGGATTCCCCGGCTAGTGCCGCTCCCGACAGAAGACAAGCAGCGACGACGAGGTGACCGAACCGTCCGAACATGGCGCCCCCTTAGGCATGTATTTTCCTCCCCTACCATGCCTAAGGGCGCCGTCTTTAGGAAGGCGGCGCGGCGAGAATTTCCCGCCGCGCCGCGCCCCAGTTACTGCGGATTCTCCGCCAACTGGCGGTTTTCACGCGCCTCGGCGAGGTTGGCGCGGGCCTGGTAGGTGCGCGGATCGAGGGCGAGTGCGCGCTCGAAATCCTCGACGCCCGCTTCCCGCTGTCCGGTAAAGTAACGGACCACGCCGCGATTGACGAGCAAAGCGGCATCGGTTTCGTCGAGGCTGACGGCCTGTTCGCAGTAGGGCAAGGCTTGGCCGTACTCGCGGCGCACAGCGTGGCCGATGCAGAGGTTGGCAAGGGCGGCGGCGCGCTTGTCGGCGCGGGCGGCTTGGTTAGCCACCGGCAGCGAGCGGGCGATGGCCCGCGTGGCCGCGCCGCTTTCGAGCTCGCGGGTGCCGCTGACTTCAGTTTCCGTGGTCATCATATAGAAGCGATCGGCCGCCAGGGTTGGCGACGCGAAAGTTGCCGCAATCGCCGCGGCATAAATGAAAGTGAGGTATCGCATGAAACATCTCCTGTGATTGCCGCGGGGGGGGATGCGGCGGGCGCACCATCTCAGAAATGTGCGACAGCGGTTTGAATCCCAGGTGATGATTCAGGAAAGGTTTTAAAGCGGAATGATGAAATCTTCGACGGGCCGTGCAACCAGCGCGCCGTTAGCGCGCGGGCGCGAGCACCGGGCGGAACTTGCGGCCACGAAACCAGATCACCAGCCACAGCACGGCGGCGAGGAGCGTCGCGCCCCAGCCTTCGGGGTTGAAGCCGGCCGCTTGCGCAAACATGTGGCCGGCGCGGTGCACGTGGCGTTTCTGGTAGAAGCCGAAAGCGCGCGATGCGTAGGCCGCGTTGGCGGAGCCGCGGTCGTATGGCCCGGCAACTGTGTTCCCGGCGAAATAGGCGGATGCGATCTCGTCGTCATCGGCCTCGCGGAAGCGCGTGAAGGCGACTTTTAACCGCTCCCAGGTGGAGGCTTCGCGATCCGTGGCGAGGTAGCGTTCCATGTGGCGGTAGAAGAGCTGGTAGTGCCGGAATTCGTCGGCGGCGATGTTCCTGCAGATCTGCTTCAAGACCGGCTCGTGCACGGCGTCGCGAATGGCGGAGTAGAAGGAGCTGGTGCCCGTCTCGACCACGCAGCGGGCGCAGAGCTCGGCCGTGCGGGAGCCGCGGATCGAGGCTTCGGCGCCGACAGGGATTTTGTACATGTCGGTGAAGCGCGCAAAGCTGGCCTCCATGTCGAAGCCGGGATCGGCCAGCGCCGCCCACCGGCCAAGGGCGAGGCCGTGCTGTTCTTCTTCCTTCGCCCATTCGGTGGCGACTTCTTGGAAATCCGGGTCGTCCTGGAAGACGCCGTTGAGATAGCGCCCATAGTCGGCGCCGTTGCGTTCGACCATGGCGGCCGTCTTGATAACCGCGATCAAGTCAGGCGAGACCGCCGACGCGTCGAAACGCGACCAGTCGATATCGTCCAAGCTCCAGTGCTTTGCGGCCATGACACCTGAACGCCCGAAGGCAGAACCGGTTCTCTATACCACGGCGGCAAGAAAACCGTCACATCCCGGCATGCTAGAAACTAGGCTGCCGCCTGAACCATCGCCTCGGCATTGTCGATCGCGACCTGCGCGAGACGGCGGTCGTCATCGTTGGCCGCCTGGTCGAGGCGGGACTTGGCTGCCGCGAGCCGCTGCGCCGCGTATTCGCGCGTGAGGTTACCTTGCGGGATCGCTTCGTCGACCAGCACCGTGCAGGTGGTGGCCGTCACTTCCGCGAAACCGCCGGTGACAAAGAAGCTCTCGGCCACTGCGCCGCCCTTGTAGACCTGGACGAAGCCGGGCTTAAGGGTCGAGATCGTCGGCGCGTGCAAGGGCAGCACACCGAACACACCTTCGGCGCCGGGCACGATCACCATCTCCACCTGCTCGGAGAGGAGCAGGCGTTCCGGCGAGACCAATTCGAGCTTCAGCGTGTCAGCCATAGACGTATCCCAATCGACTCTTACTAGGCGGCGGCCGCCATCTTCTTACCCTTCTCGATCGCCTGCTCGATGGTGCCGACCATGTAGAAGGCCTGCTCGGGCAAGTGATCGTAGTCGCCGGCGACGATACCCTTGAAGCCCTTGATGGTGTCGGCGAGCTGCACGAACACGCCCGGGTTGCCGGTGAAAACTTCGGCGACGTGGAAGGGCTGTGACAGGAAGCGCTGGATCTTACGGGCGCGCGCGACGGTGAGTTTGTCTTCTTCCGAGAGTTCGTCCATCCCGAGGATGGCGATGATGTCCTGGAGCGACTTGTAGGTCTGCAGCACGCGCTGCACATCGCGAGCCACCTGATAGTGTTCTTCACCGACGACAAGCGGATCGAGCGCACGGCTGGTGGAGTCCAGGGGATCGACCGCCGGATAGATGCCAAGCTCGGCGATGGAGCGCGAGAGCACTGTTGTCGCGTCCAAGTGCGCGAAGGAGGTGGCGGGCGCCGGATCGGTCAAGTCGTCGGCGGGCACGTAAATGGCCTGCACGGAGGTGATCGAGCCTTTCTTGGTCGACGTGATGCGTTCCTGCAGCTGGCCCATGTCGGTGGCGAGCGTCGGCTGATAACCCACCGCCGACGGGATACGGCCAAGGAGCGCGGACACTTCGGAGCCGGCTTGCGTGAAACGGAAGATGTTGTCGACGAAAAAGAGCACGTCCTTGCCTTCGACGTCGCGGAAGTATTCGGCCTGGGTGAGACCGGAGAGCGCCACACGCGCACGGGCGCCCGGCGGCTCGTTCATCTGGCCGAACACGAGAGCCACGCGAGAGTTGGGGCCCTTCACGTCGATGATCCCGGCTTCCAGGAACTCGTGATAGAGGTCGTTACCTTCACGGGTCCGCTCGCCGACGCCGGCGAACACGGAGTAGCCGCCGTAGCCTTTGGCGATGTTGTTGATCAGCTCCTGGATGAGCACGGTCTTGCCCACGCCGGCGCCGCCGAAGAGGCCAATCTTGCCGCCCTTGAGGTAAGGCTCGAGCAGGTCGATGACCTTGATGCCGGTCGCGAGGATCTGCGCTTCGGTCGACTGTTCGACGAAGGAGGGCGCCGCGCGGTGAATCGGAGCGTAATCCTTGGCGTCGATCGGGCCGCGGTCATCCACCGGATCGCCGATCACGTTCATGATACGGCCGAGGGTGCCCGGGCCGACCGGCATGCGGATCGGCGAGCCCGTGTCGGTCGCCTTGGCGCCGCGGACCAATCCGTCGGTCGTGTCCATGGCGATGCAGCGCACGGTCGACTCACCGGTGTGCTGCGCAACTTCGAGAATCAGCTTCTTGCCGTGGTTGTCGAGCATCAGCGCGTTCAGAATCGCGGGCAGGTCGCCGGTGAACTGCACGTCCACGATCGCGCCCAATATCTGGGTGACGGTTCCGACGTTGTTCTTCGCCATTGTCTTCTCCTATGTCTTCCTAACTCCGAGCCGCGCGCGTTAGACCGCTTCGGCGCCGGAGATAATTTCGATGAGTTCTTTGGTAATCATGGCCTGACGCTGGCGGTTGTAGCGCAGTGTCAGCTTGTTGATCATTTCGCCGGCGTTGCGCGTCGCACTGTCCATCGCCGCCATCTGCGAGCCGAAGAACGACGCCGCGTTCTCCAGCATCGCGCGGAACACCTGGATCGCGAGATTGCGCGGAAGTAGCGCGCCGAGAATTTCATTGTCTGAAGGTTCGTAGTCGTAGACCACCTGCGCGTCGCCGGTAGGCGACGCCTGCGGGACCGGGAACGGGATGATTTGCTGGCGGGTGACGATCTGCGAAACCGCCGACTTGAAGCGCGCATAGATCATGGTCGCGACATCGAATTCACCGGCGGCGAACATCGCGGTGACCTTGCTGGCAACTTCGTTGGCTTCGGCGAATTGAACGGTCTTGCGGCCGAATTCCGTGTATTCGCCGATGATCAACTCGCGGAAATCGCGGCGCATGGCGTCGCGGCCCTTGCGGCCGACGGCGAGGATCTTCACGGTCTTGCCGCGCTCGAGGAGCTCGCGCACGAGTGTGCGCCCAGAGCGGATGATGTTGGAGTTGAAACCGCCGGCGAGGCCGCGGTTCGCGGTCATCAGCACAACGAGATGCACATCGTCCTTGCCGGTACCGGCCAGCATCGGCAGCGCGCCGACACGGCCCGCCGCGGCGCCCGCGAGATTGCCGAGCATGCGCTCCATGCGTTCAGCATAGGGGCGCGCGGCTTCGGCGGCATCCTGAGAGCGGCGCAGCTTCGACGCGGCAACCATCTTCATGGCCGACGTGATCTTCTTCGTCGACTGCACCGAAGCGATGCGAACGCGGAACTCTTTTAGGCTCGGCATATCCCAGTCCTAACTAGCGCGTCAGTCTCACGAGAACGAAGCGGCGAAGTCGTCGAGGAAGGTCTTGAGCTTCGCCGAAAGGGCGTCGCTGAGGGCCTTCTCGTTGCGGATGCCCGCCAGAATGTCCGGCGCACGCTCGCGCATGGCGCCGAGCATCGAGCTTTCGAAGCGGCCGACATCGCGCACCGCGACCTTGTCGAGGTAGCCCTTGGTGCCGGCAAAGATCACAACCACCTGCTCTTCGACGGGAACCGGCTTGTACTGCGGCTGCTTCAGGAGCTCGGTGAGACGTTCACCGCGCGCGAGCAGGCGCTGCGTTGAGGGATCGAGGTCGGATGCGAACTGGGCGAAGGCCTTCATTTCGCGGTACTGGGCGAGTTCGAGCTTGATCGAGCCCGCGACCTGCTTCATCGCCTTGATCTGCGCCGAGGAACCGACGCGGCTGACCGAGATGCCGACGTTCAGCGCGGGACGGATGCCCTGATAGAAGAGCGTCGTTTCCAGGAAGATCTGGCCGTCGGTAATCGAGATGACGTTCGTCGGAATGTAGGCCGAGACGTCGTTGGCCTGGGTTTCGACGACCGGGAGCGCGGTGAGCGAGCCGGAGCCGTTGGCTTCGTTGAGCTTCGCCGCGCGCTCCAAGAGACGCGAGTGAATGTAGAACACGTCACCGGGGTAAGCTTCGCGGCCCGGCGGACGGCGCAGGAGCAAGGACATCTGACGGTAAGCGACGGCCTGCTTCGACAAATCGTCATAGAAGATGACGGCGTGCATGCCGTTGTCGCGGAACCACTCGCCCATGCTGCAGCCGGTATAGGGCGCCAGGAACTGGAGCGGTGCGGGTTCGGACGCGGTGGCGGCAACGATGATGGTGTATTCGAGCGCGCCGTAATCGGCCAAGGTCTTCACGACCTGGGCAACGGTGGAACGCTTCTGGCCGATGGCGACATAAATGCAGAAAAGCTTTTCCTTGTCGCTCTTGGCCGCGTCGTTGATTTTCTTCTGGTTGATGATGGTGTCGAGGATGACGGCAGTCTTACCGGTCTGACGGTCACCGATGATCAATTCGCGCTGGCCGCGACCGATCGGAATCAAGGAGTCGATGGCCTTCAAGCCGGTCTGCACGGGCTCGTGCACCGAACGGCGCGGAATGATGCCGGGCGCCTTCAATTCGGCGAGGCGGCGCTCGGTGGTGCCGAGGTCGCCCTTGCCGTCGATCGGATTTCCAAGGCCGTCCATGACGCGCCCGAGCAGCGCCTTGCCGACGGGAACGTCGACGATGGTGCCGGTACGCTTGACCGTGTCGCCTTCCTTGATCGTCGAGTCATCGCCGAAGATCACGATCCCGACGTTGTCGGTTTCGAGGTTCAGGGTCATGCCTTTGATGCCGCCCGGGAACTCGACCATCTCGCCGGCCTGGACGTTGTCGAGGCCATGGACGCGGGCGATACCGTCACCGACGGCGAGCACCTGGCCGACTTCGGCGGACTCAGCCTCAGTGCCGAAGCTGGCGATCTGTTGCTTGAGGATTGCGGAAATTTCTGCGGCGCGGATTTCCATAGTTTATCCGACCCCTTTCATAGCGAGCTTGAGACGTTGAAGTTTGGAACGGAGCGAGCTGTCGACCATGCGTGAGCCGACGCGAACAATGAGGCCGCCGAGGATCGAAGGGTCGACCTTGGCGAGAATGTCGACGCTTTTGCCGACGGTCTTCTTGAGTGAGTCCGTGAGGGACATGCGCTGAGAGTCGGAGAGCGGCGAAGCGCTCGTGACTTCGGCGGTGACCTGGCCACGACGCTCGGCGAGAATTTCGCGGTAGCCCTTGATCATGCCCGGAAGCGCGAACAGGCGGCGGTTCTTCGCGACAAGGCCGAGGAAGTTCTTGGTGATGGGCGAGAGCTGCGCCTTCTCGATGATGGCGTTGATGCCCTTGGTCTGGTCGGCGCGGGAGAGGATCGGCGATTTTATGAAGCGCCGGAAATCGTCGCTGTCGTCGATCATCTTCTGAAGGTTCGCAAGATCGCCGGCGACGACATCAAGCGCGCCTTTTTCGTCGGCCAGTTCGTAGAGGGCGCTTGCATATCGCCCGCTTACGCCACTGGCCCCTTTAACGTCCGTTGCCACCGGTGAAACGCCCCTTGAGCAAGACTAACCAACCATGTCCGTCCGGACCGAAAACGGAGGCTTTCAGCCGGGTCCGGAGGTCAAGCTAAGTGCTTGATTTCGCGTCTGATTTACGACCGTTCCGGTCGCTGCCGCGATTGCCGGCGGGTTGGTAGCATACCGGTCAGGGGCTTGCAACAGACCAGGGCGCAAGGGCCTTGTGCATATTCGCTTTAACGCGAAAAAGGCCGGGAAATCGGGGCCCTGTAACAGGCGGCCGGAGGCCTCGCTCAATAAAAACTGTAGGGATCCACGTCGATCTGGACCCGGACAGAGGAGGGGATTTTTACCGCCTCCAGCCATTCGCGCACCAGAGGCTGGGGCG
The DNA here is from genome assembly GCA_945903705.1 of Fidelibacterota bacterium. Lineage (GTDB taxonomy): Bacteria > Pseudomonadota > Alphaproteobacteria > Rhodospirillales > Rhodospirillaceae > SHVO01. The sequence continues at coordinate 14,494 of CAMDOZ010000041.1, forward strand.
CCTGGGCACGGCCGGTCTTGAGGAGGAGCCGGTGGCGGTGGACCCCGCGCAGGAGGGCCATGAAAGCAGGCGCGGGGCCAAGAACCTCGATCCCGTCGCCCCGGGGTGCTGCGGCGGCCAAGGTTCGGCCGGCGGCGATGACCGCCACCTCGTCCGGGCCGGAAAGAATGAGTGCGGTCAGGCGACCAAACGGCGGCATGGCGAGCGCTTCGCGGGCCTCGATCTCGCTTTCCATGAAGGCATCCGATTCACCGGTCGCGAGGGCCTGCATCACCGGATGTGCGGGATCGTGGGTCTGAAGGAGCACGTGGCCTGGTTTGTCGGCGCGGCCGGCGCGGCCGGCGACCTGATGCAGGAGCTGGTGGGTGCGTTCGGCAGCGCGCAAATCCCAGCCCGAGAGCCCGAGATCGGCATCGACGACGCCGACGAGCGTAAGACCAGGAAAATGGTGACCCTTCGCGAGGACCTGGGTGCCGACAAGGATGTCGATGCGGCGCTCCAGAATGTCTTCGATCAATTCCTGCACGGCGCTCGGACGATCCAAAGTGTCGGATGCGACCGCCCGCACGTTCGCCTCCGGCCAGCGCGCGACGGCTTCCTCGGCGACGCGCTCAATGCCGGGGCCGCAGGGCACGAAGGAGTCCTTCGCGCCGCAGGCGCTGCAGCTTTCCGGCTGCTGGGCGGAAAATCCGCAGTGGTGGCACTGCAGACGGCGTGTGAGTTTGTGCTCGACCAGCCAGGCGGTGCAGCGCGGACAGTGCAGCCGATGTCCGCAGGCGCGGCAGAGGGTGAGCGGCGCGTAACCCCGGCGGTTCAAGAAGAGAAGCGCCTGCTCGCCGCTTGCAAGCGTGCGGTTCACCGCGTTCACCAAGGGCGGCGCGAGCCAGGCGCGGCCCCAGGCGCCCTTCTCCGGCGGGTTGGCTTTCATATCGATGATGGAGATGCGCGGCAGGGCGGCGGCGTTGTAGCGCGACGGGAGATGGACGCGCGCGTAACGCCCTTTGCGCACGTTGATGATGGTCTCGAGCGACGGCGTCGCGGACGACAGAACGATGGGAATGGCCCCTTCCCGCGCGCGGACCACCGCCATGTCGCGGGCGTGATAGATCGCGCCGTCTTCCTGCTTGAAAGCGGACTCATGTTCTTCGTCGACGACGATGAGGCCGAGATCGCGGAAGGGGAGAAACAGGGCCGAGCGCGCCCCGATGACGACGCGCGCATCGCCTTGGGCAACGCCGGCCCAGGTTTCGCGCCGCGCCTTATAGTTTAGGTCGGAATGCCAGAGCGCCGGGACGCCGCCGAACCGCGCGGCGAACCGGGCCAGGCTTTGGGCCGTGAGGGCGATTTCCGGAAGAAGAATGACGACCTGTTTGCCGGCTTTGAGCGCCGCCGCAACGGCTTCGAAATAGACTTCGGTCTTGCCGGAGCCGGTGACGCCGTCGAGCACGGTGACGGAAAAGCCGCCGTTCACTTTCTTGACCAGTTCCGACGCGGCCTGACCTTGCGCGGCTTCAAGGCGCGGGCGGGCATGGGCCGGGTTTAAGGCATGGAAAGGCGACGCATAGGGAAGAGGAACCAACTTCAACGCGCCGGCGTCGATCAATTGACGGATCACGCCGGAGCTCACACCGGCCTTGGACGCAAGGGCCGTTGCGGTCGGGAACGTCGCCTGCCCCACAGCGCTCATGACCTTTTCGCGCGCGGGTGTCGCCTTCACCCCGAGGGCTTTGAGCGTCGCGCCCGCCGCGGCGATGGCGCTGGCCGGCTGCGGCGGCACCCAGCGGCGGGCGGGGTTAATGGCGATGCGCAGGAGCGCGCCCGGTGGCTGGAGGGTGTAGCCGGCGGCCCAGTCGATGAACCGGCGCAGAACCTCGGGTACCGGCGGCACATCCAGCTTGTGGACAACTTCGCGCAGCTTCGCGGGGTTCACTTCGTGGCGCCCCGGGCCCCAGACCACGCCCACCTCGAACCGCCGGCCGAGCGGGACTTCCACGATGTCGCCGCTTACGAATTCCGCGCCTTCGGGGACTTTATAGTCGTAGGCGGTGTCAACAGGTAAAGGCAGGAGCACCGCAACTTGCGCGCCCGCGGTAAATCGCTGGGTGGTGTCGGCGGGCGTGGATTGCGAGGGAGTCATGCTCTACAATCTAGTGACACACTCACCTGCTGGAAAGATTTCTAGAGCTATGAAGTTCTTCATCGACACCGCCGACATCAAAGAGATCAAAGACCTTATGGCGACCGGGATGGTCGACGGCGTGACCACCAATCCATCGCTGGCGGCGAAGTCGGGCAAGAAGTTCGTGGACTTGATCGCGGAGATTTGCGCCGTGGTGCCGGGACCCGTGAGCGCCGAAGTGACCGCCCTCGATCACGAGACCATGATGAAAGAGGCGAACGTCCTTCGGAAGATCGCCAAGAACGTGACAATCAAGGTGCCGCTGACCCCAGACGGCTTGAAAACCTGTAAGGCGCTGTCGGACGATGGGACGATGGTCAATGTGACCTTGTGCTTCTCGCCGGCCCAGGCGCTGCTGGCGGCGAAGGCCGGCGCCTCCTTCATCTCGCCCTTCGTGGGCCGCCTGGACGACATCGGCACCGACGGAATGGCGCTGATCGACGATATTTGCACGATCTATGGCAATTACGGCTATTCGACCGAGGTATTGGTGGCATCGATCCGCCACCCCATGCATGTAGTGGACGCCGCCAAGATGGGCGCTCATGTGGCGACCATGCCGCCGTCAACCCTGCGTCAGCTGTTCAACCATCCCTTAACCGATAAAGGCTTAAAAGCCTTCATGGATGATTGGGCGAAGACCGGACAGTCCATCCTTTAAAGATGGCCATTCTATAAATGGACGGAATCCGGAGGACCCAAGCGCCATGAGTGGGAAACGAGGGCGGGGACCAGGAAACATGGCTGACAATATGACGGCGGGTAAAACCGACGCGACAAAGTCCGACTTGCGTGAAGCGGATGTGGTTGCCTATCTGCGGCGCAATCCGCGTATCCTTCTCAACAACCCAGATCTTTTAGGCGCGCTCGCGCCCGATACGCGTTTCGAAGCCGAGACCGTCGTCGTCGACATGCAGCGCTTCGTGGTCGACCGCCTGCGGCGCCAGGTGGACGACATGAAGACGGCGAGCGATCGCCTCGTCACCACCACGCGTTCCAACATGTCGCTGGTCGAGCGCACCATGGAATGCGCGCTCGCGCTTCTGTATGCGCGCGACTACAACGAACTCGCCCAGATCCTGCACGACGATCTTCCGGTGCATCTGGGCGTCGACGCTATCTCCATCGGCTTTGAAACCGAGAGCCTGCCGATCGAAGCGGGGGATATCGTGAAAGCCCTGCCGCGGGGAACCGTGGATCAACTCGTCGGCGATGAGTCGACGCGCATCCGCCCCGACACGCAAGGCGAAGCCACCCTCTATGGCAGCGCCGCGGGATTGGTGCGTTCCGACGCGCTGGTTGCGCTTCCCGAAGGCGAAGGTTTGCCGCTCGGCCTGTTCGCCGTCGGCTGCCGCGCCGCCAATCATTTCGAGAACGGCCAGGGCACCGAACTCATCGCCTTCCTCGCCCATGTGAGCCGCTATGCGGTAGGCCGCTGGTGGACGCTGAAACTCTAGCGCCATCTAACGTCACCTTCGCGGCGGGCAAGGATCTCGCCGAAGCGATTGCCGCGTGGCATGGCTGGCTTCATTCTGAGCGCCGCGTCTCAAGCCACACGTCGGACGCCTATTCCCGCGACCTCGCAAGCTTCCTCGCGTTCCTGCGGGATCACCTGGGCGACGCCGCCGATCTTGCGGCCCTCTCCGCCCTGAAACCCGCCGACTTCCGCAGCTATCTTGCGCACCGCGCGGGCGAGAGCATCGCGCGCAGCTCCATCGCGCGCGGCATGTCGACCTTACGCAATTTCTTCCGGTTCCTGGATCGGACGGGACGCGTTCACAATCCGGCGGTCAAAAGCGTCAAGACGCCGCGCCTTCCGCAGAGCGTGCCCAAGGCGCTGGACGAAGTCGACGCCCTCGACGCCATCCGAAGCGCGGGCGCCTTACAGAATGAGCCGTGGCTCGCGGCGCGGGATCAAGCGTTGATGCTGTTGCTCTATGGCTGCGGCTTGCGGCTGGGCGAAGCGCTCTCCCTGACGTGGAGCACACGCACCGATGCGGATACCTTGAGAATCGTGGGCAAGGGCCGCAAAGAACGTATCGTTCCCGTGCTTCCGATCGTGAAAGCCGCGATCGCCGGTTACCGCGATCTCTGCCCCTTCAAGAATTCCGGCGATGCGCCGCTGTTTCTGGGCGCGCGCGGAAAACCCTTGAGCCCGCGCATCATCCAGCGCCAGATGGAAGCCTTGAGAGCGCAGCTTGGCTTGCATGAACACGCGACGCCGCACGCGCTGCGGCATAGCTTCGCCACGCACCTGCTGGCAAAGGGCGGAGACCTGCGCACGATTCAGGAATTGCTGGGCCATGCGTCACTCTCGACGACGCAGCGCTATACGGCGGTGGACGAAAGTCACTTGATCCGCACATACCGCGACACTCATCCAAGAGCAAAGACGCGCTAGTTATCCCAAGGACCGCGACGCCCGCTGGACGGCGGCACCGAACCGCCCTGACGGACGCGGAGCGGCCGTCGCTCCACCGCGAACGGTTGGCTGTGGGCGGTGTCGAAGACCGGCACGCTCTTTTTCTTGAAGAAGAACACGAGGATCGCCCCGGCAACGAAACCGCCGATATGGGCGATGAAGGCGACGCCGGGCTGGCCCGCGTCGACGGCCGCCGAGCTGATGAGTTGGCCGACGATCCAGAAGCCGAGCACGATGAAGGCCGGCACATTGATCACCGTGATAATGATCATGAACACGAACACTTTTATGTTCGAGCGCGGATGAAGGACGAGATAGGCGCCAAGGACGCCCGAGATCGCGCCTGACGCGCCGACCATCGGGATGTCGGACCCGGGCGCGGCGAAGCCTTGCGCGAGGGCCGCAGCGGCGCCGCACAGAAGATAGAAGATCAAATAGCGGACATGGCCAAGGGAAGCTTCGATATTGTCGCCGAAGATCCACAGATAGAGCATGTTCCCACCGAGATGCATCCATCCTCCGTGCATGAACATGGAGGTGACGATGGTGAGGGTCGCCGGGATGTAAGGGATATCGCCCAGAGGCGATCCCTGGCCGAAGAAGTGCGAGGGTGTAAAGCCGTAGGCGAGGACCGCGCGTTGGCCACCCTCAGCGCCCAAGGAAAATTGCCACACAAACACGACAATACAGACCGCCAGCATCGTGTAGTTGACGATGGGAGTTATGGTGTGAGGGTTGTCGTCGCGGATCGGAAGGAACATATGTAGAGTGAGGTTAGAAAGTTATCGTCCTATAGGCAATAAGCCTCGGGTGAAGGGCCACGTGACTTTTACGAAACTATTTTCCTGCGCGATTCCGGCGCTGCTTGCGGGCTTTCTGGCCTGGAATGCGCCCGCAGCCGAATGGCCCACCTATCCGGACGCGGACGCAAAGCGCTGCGGCAATCCGAACGAGAGCCCTGAATGCGCGCTGAAGACGTTTTGGATGTGCAACGAGCAGAACGTCGACATCTGCAAAATGGTCGGCATCGACCTTCAGGCGGACGGAACGCAGAAGCGCGACGACGGCAGCTATGCGGCGGACCTCTGGAGACGCCCGTGGACGATGCCGTGGAGCGCGCTTCTGAACGAAGCAAGCAAGGAGGCCGACGTGTGGGAACTGCGCGGTATCCGCGAAGTGGCGCACAACCGTATTCGCGGCTTGCGGCGCGCGCCGGAACCGGTGATCGGGATGCAGGAAGTGATGGTGTATGCGGTGGATACGACCGGCGCCATCGAGAAGACCAGCGTCTTCATGGAAGACCGCCGCGGCAGCTGGACCGTGGTGGCTTACGCCCGCTGGCGCGATGAAGAGAGCATCGATCCCTGCGACCGGAAGAAGCTGCGCTCGCTTGCGTGCCGACTTTCCATTACCGGCATGCGGGCCTGGTAACTACTCAGGTCTATGACAAACCGCTTCGACGTTGTGTCCGTCGGGATCGCGCACAAAGGCGCCGTAGTAGTGCGGGTGATAATGCGGGCGCAGGCCCGGTGGACCATTGTCCGTTCCGCCTGCCGCAAGACCGGCTTTATAAAAGGCATCCACCATGGCGCGGCTCTCGACGCGGAAGGCGACGTGCATGGGCGGATTGGTGGCAGGGCGTCCCGGCACCGCCGTCACCCAGAAGTCCGGTTTCTTGGTCGCGGTTTCGCCGAAACCGGCGACCTTGGCGGGGCCTGAGACTTCGGGCGGAAGCTGCATAAGGCAGGCGTAGCCGATGGGCCCGAGCGCCTTTTCGTACCAGGCCTTACTCTTCGCGAAATCGCTGACGGAGACGCCGGTGTGGTCGATCACGAAGGCGTTCCTCGCCTAGATATGCAGCGCGCGTTTGTCGGCGCCGAGGGCCGCTTCCTTGATCACTTCGCCGAGCTGCGGGTGGGCATGGCAGGTGCGGGCGATGTCTTCGCTTGAAGCACCGAATTCCATCGCGACCGCGACCTCCATGATGAGATCGCCGGCGGCGGGGCCGACGATATGGCAGCCGAGCACGCGGTCGGTCTTCTCGTCGGCAAGGATCTTGGCGAATCCGTCCGTGTCGCCGTTGGCGCGGGCGCGGCCGTTGGCCGTGAACGGGAACTTACCGACCTTGTAGGCGATGCCTTTTTCCTTGAGCTGTTCTTCGGTCGCACCGATGCCGGCGATTTCCGGCCAGGTGTAGACCACGCCGGCAATGGCTTCGTAATTGATGTGGCCGGGATGGCCCGAAAGAATCTCGGCGACCGCGACACCTTCGTCCTCGGCCTTGTGGGCCAGCATCTGGCCGCCGATGACGTCGCCGATCGCGAAGATGCCTTCGACGTTGGTCTGATAGTTCTCGTCGGCTTCGACAAAACCGCGGTTCGAGACTTTTACGCCGGCTTCCGCGAGTCCGAGGCCGCCGGTGAAAGCGCGCCGGCCGATGGCCACCAGCACGACGTCGGCGGTCAAAGTGTCGGCCGGGCCGCCCTTCGCGGGCTCCATCTTCACGGTCACGCCGTCCTTGTCGGGCTTGGCTTCCGTGACCTTGGTGCCGAGCTTGAACTTCATGCCCTGCTTTTCAAGAATGCGCTGCGCCTGTTTGCGCACTTCGCCGTCCATGGGCGGGAGGATAAAATCGAGGAATTCGACCACCGTGACCTCGGCGCCAAGGCGGCGCCAGACCGAGCCCATTTCGAGGCCGATGACGCCGGCGCCGATGACGATCATGGACTTGGGTACCTTCGGCAGCACAAGGGCGCCCGTGCTCGAGACCACCTGCTTCTCGTCGATGGTGATGCCGGGCAGCGGCGTGACTTCGGATCCCGTCGCGATCACCACATATTTCGTGGTGTAGGTCTCGTCCTTGCCGTCGAGGCCTTTCACGGCGACCTGGTGGGCGCCGCGGGCAGCCTTGGTGATTTTCCCGAAGCCTTTGAGGTAGGCGACCTTGTTCTTCTTGAGAAGGAACTCGATGCCGGTGGTGTTCTGTTTCACCACGTCGTCCTTGCGGGCCATCATGGTCGCGAGATCGAGATCGATCTTTCCCACCTTGATGCCGTGGGCGGCGAAATGATGGTTGGCTTCGTCGAAGAGATGCGAGGATTGGAGCAACGCCTTGGACGGGATGCAGCCGACATTGGTGCAGGTGCCGCCGAGGGCGCCGCGGCTTTCGATCACCGCCGCTTTGAGGCCCAACTGGGCCGCGCGCAGGGCGCAGACGTAACCGCCGGGGCCGCCGCCGATTACGATGACGTCGAAAGAGTCAGCCATGATGCGCCTCTCTTAGGTGTCGATCAGGAGGCGGCTCGGGTCCTCGAGGGATTCCTTGACGCGCACGAGGAAGGTGACCGCTTCGCGGCCGTCGACGATGCGGTGATCGTACGAGAGCGCGAGATACATGATCGGGCGGGAGACGATGCTGCCGTCGTCCTGAACCACGGCACGGTTCTTGATGTTGTGCATGCCGAGGATCCCGGATTGCGGCGTGTTCAGGATCGGCGTCGAGAGCATCGAGCCGTAGATGCCGCCGTTGGTGATGGTGAACGTGCCGCCGGTCATATCCTCGATGGTGAGCTTGCCTTCGCGGGCGCGCTTTCCGAGGCCGGAGATTTCCGCCTCGATCTCAGCGAAGCCTTTTGAATCCGCGTCGCGGATCACGGGCACCACAAGGCCCTGCGGCGTGCCGACGGCAACGCCGACGTCGTAGAAGTTCTTGTAGACGATTTCATCGCCCTGGATCTCGGCGTTGACCGCCGGCAGTTCCTTGAGAGCCGCGACGCACGCCTTCACGAAGAAGGACATGAAGCCCATCTTCACGCCGTGTTTCTTCTCAAAAGCGTCCTTGAATTTGTTGCGCAGCGCCATGACCGCCGACATATCGGCTTCGTTGAAGGTCGTGAGCATGGCCGCGGTGTTCTGGGCCTCCTTGAGGCGCTCGGCGATGCGCTTCCTGAGGCGCGTCATCTTCACGCGCTCTTCCGCAGGTCCCCGATCGGGCACGACGGCCTTGGTCGCGCGGTCGGGGCCGCTGGCGAGATACTTGAGCACATCGGCTTTCACCAGACGGCCGCCTTTGCCGGAAGCCGGAATTTTCTTCGGATCGAGGCCATGATCGTCGACGAGGTGGCGGACGGAGGGCGCCAGCGGGTAGTCCGACGCGATGCTGACCTTTTCCGCCGAAGGCGCCTTCGGCGGCGCGGCCGGCTTGGCGGCCTGAGGCGCCGGGGCGGGCGCCGCAGGCTTTGCGGCAGGAGCGGGTGCGGCCTTGGCCGTAGGAGCGGCGGCCGGCGCCGCTTTCGCGGGCTCGGCTTTCTTTGCACCGGCGGCGCCCGCGGCGCCGATTACGCCCAGCACCGCGCCGACGGCGACTTCGCTGCCGGGTCCGGCGACGATTTCCGAGAGCGTGCCGGCGCTTTCCGCGCGCACTTCGACGGTGACCTTGTCGGTCTCGAGCTCGACCAGCGGCTCGTCTTGCGCGACCGCGTCGCCGACCTGTTTGAACCACTTGGCGACCGTGGCTTCGCTCACGGATTCGCCCAATGTCGGCACTTTGATCTCAGCCATGTTCGTCCCCAGCTCTTAATCGTTCGGGCGCGCCACGTTGGGCGCGGATGTTTTTTTACTCGGCAGCCATCTTGCCGACGCGGGAGACGCGGCGGAACGGCTGCGGGATTTCGTCGATCGGCGTAACGAGCGCCCACTCGCAGAGCTGATTTTGCTCGCGAACGTGGATTTTCATGAGGCCGGTGGCCGGTGAAGCTGCAGGCGGGCGACCGGCGAAGACCGGGCGCTTGGCCTTGATGTCGATGCCGTCGAGCGCGTACTCGAGGCGGCGGTCGACGAAGGTCCATGAGCCCATGTTGGCGGGCTCTTCCTGGCACCAGATCACTTCGGCGTTCTTGTACTTGGCGAGTTCGCGGCCGAGCGTTTCCTTCGGCCACGGATAGAGCTGCTCGACGCGCACGATCGCCACATCGTCGATGCCCTTGTCCTCGCGGGCCTGAAGAAGGTCGTAGTAAACCTTGCCCGAGCAGACCACCACGCGGCGCACTTTGTTCGGCGCTGCGATCTTCTCGGTTTCGCCGTAGACGCGCTGGAAGCTCGAGGTCTCGGCCATTTCCGCGAGCGTCGAGACGCAACGCTTGTGCCGCAGCAGCGACTTCGGCGTCATACTGATCAGCGGTTTTCTAAAGTTACGGCGCATCTGGCGGCGCAGCGCGTGATAGTAGTTGGCGGGCGTCGTGAAGTTACAGACCTGCCAATTGTCCTGCGCGGAGAGCTGCAAATAGCGCTCCATACGCGCCGACGAGTGTTCCGGCCCCTGCCCCTCGAAGCCGTGCGGCAGCAAGATCACCAGGCCCGACAGGCGCA
>CAMDOZ010000042.1 GCA_945903705.1 Fidelibacterota bacterium
CGGCGACCATGCGGGCACCTTGAGCTGCGAGCCTGAACACATGATCTCCGCGATCGTCAGCCTGGGCGAGGGCCTCGCGCGCGCCGGGATACGCCGCGTCGTCCTCTTCAATGGTCATGGTGGCAACATTGCCCTGGGCTCCATTGCCGCGCTCAAGCTGCGTACGCGCTTCGGCATGCTCGCCGCAAGCGCCCACTGGCTCGACTTCGGGTTGCCGCTCGGCTTCACGCAGCCGGCGCCGCTCGCCCGTGACGTTCACGGCGGCTGGGTCGAAACGTCGGTCATGCTTCACCTCGCGCCGCAGCTGGTGAAGAAAGAGAGCGCCAAGGCCAACGAGGCGCTCGCGCCGGCCTCAAGTCTCTTCCCAAGCGGCCCCATCGCTTGGGGATGGAAGATCGGCGATCTCGCGGAAGGCGGCTGGATCGGCCGGCCGGATCTCGCGACCGCGGACCTCGGCAAGGCGATGGTCGATCACGCCGCGGCCGCGCTCGCCAAGCTCATTGACGAGATGGCCACCGCGGCCTGGGCCGGATAGGGACCTCGGTGCGCGCGCGGAAAGCCCTAATCGCGCTGGTCGCCCTCGTCGCGGGATTTCTCGCCCACGAACGCTTCACCTTCGATCACGACGCATGGCTCGCCGACTACGATCAACTCCGCGGTCACGTCTCGCGCAACTATGCCAATCTTCTCTGGGTGATGGAGCACCGGGATCTCGATCCCGTCGCGTTGCATCAGGCGACGTTGCGCGCGCTGGGCGAGGCGCATACCGATCGCGCCGCCCGCGCGGCAATTGGGTCCTTCCTCGGCGCCTTTCAGGATGGGCACCTCAGGATCAACCGCACACCTCTCTCGCGGCGCCTGGAAACGCTCTTCACGAGCGAAGCGGACGCGCTCCCCGCCAATACGACCCCGGAAAAGGCCTGCGCAGCCCTTGGCTTCCACGACGATACCGACGGGCTGACCTTCGCGAGCCCCGACCTCGCTCCGCTGAACACACCGGATAATTCATTCGCGGCGGCGACGTTCCGCCTCGGCGATCAGCCCGCGGGCATGGTGCGTATTTCGATCTTCGACACCAAGCGCTACCTAGGGGCCTGTCACCGCGCCTGGCAGTCCCAGATCGGCGCGCGTCAGTGCGATGCCTCCTGCGTCGAAGCCTTCGTCAATGCAAGCGTTCCCAATCAACTTCTGGCGGAGTTTTCCACCCAGGTCCGCGAACTGGACCGCGCGGGCGCAAAAATGTTGGTGGTGGACATCACCGGCAACGGCGGCGGCACCGACTGGGTCGAACCCGCGGCGCGAATCGTCACTCAGAAATCCCTGAGTTGCGCGCCGGTCGCATTCATCAAGGGCCCCCACTGGACGAAAGCCTTTTCCGAAGTTGCCGAGAAGATAGAGAAGGACATCGGAGCCGGGTTCATGCCCGATGTCCCCTTGCTGCAGCTCGCCCATGGCCGCGCGCTCGAACTCCGCGACCGTGCTGACGACATCTGCGCCCTCGATTCGGTGTGGACGACGCAACGCCCGCCTACCTGTTCAAATCTGGTCGAGGACGCCGCCTATTCCGCCTGCGGCCTCATGGGACCGTTGCCGCAGGGAAGCGCTTCGCGCGCGACGTCCCGGGATGCGCTGTTCCACGGCCTCGCCTATACCTACGACGAAGGTATTTTCGGCGGCAAGGTCGCGGTCCTCGTCGACAACGGCACGGCCTCGGCCGCGGAGTATTTCGCCGCCATCCTCGCCGATAATGATTCCGCAACGATTCTCGGCCAGCTCACCTATGGCGTCGGTTGCGGCTATACCAACGGCGGCGCCGGCGTGACGCTCAGCCACAGCGGCCTTGTGATCGCCATGCCCGACTGTCAGCGCCGCCGCAAGGACGGCACCAACGAGATGGCGGGCATCGCGCCCGATGTAGTGGTGGATTGGAAAAACGGCGACAGCGACGCCGAGCGTTGGGCGAAACTCACCCGCGCTCTCGCACCTCTCCTCGCCGAATAGAAATTATTTCCTGAGGCGCGCGATTTCGCCGAGCAGGTGTCCGGCCCGCACCGCCTTGGTGCTCAGGTAATTCTGGTTGTGCGGATTGACGTTGCCGATGAGCCGCTGATGCCCCACCACGTTGACGCCGAAATCCTCGAGCGCCGTGATCTTCTCGGGGTTATTGGTCATCAGCGTGATCTGATGGAATCCGAGAAGGGCCAGCATGGCGCCGGCGATTCCGTAGCGGCGCTCGTCGGGGCCGTAGCCCAGCACCGCATCCGCATCCACCGTATCGTGGCCCAACTCCTGTAAGCCGTAGGCCCGCATCTTATTGAGCAGTCCGATGCCGCGGCCTTCCTGGTCGAGGTAGAGAAGAACGCCGTTGCCGGCCTCGGCGATTTCACTCACGGCAAGGCGCAACTGATCGCCGCAGTCGCACTTCAAGCTGCCGAACAGGTCGCCCGTGAGGCAGGCGGAGTGCAGGCGCGTCAGAACGGGTTTCTTCGGATCCGGCTGGCCGATGACCACCGCGATCTGGTCGCGCAGGCCGTCGCCGCCGCGGAACACCACGAACTCGGCATGCTCCGCATCGGACAGCGGCACCCGCGTGCGCACGGCGATCGAAAGCTCGCGCGCCGAACGGTCGTGGAAACTATCGACGGCGCTGGCCTCCACGGTGATCATGTCGGCGAAAATTTCGCGCGTCTCGGGCAGCACCACGGCGGCCGGCAAAAGATAAGCGCGCTTCATAAGATCGAGCGCGCTTGCTTCCAGCCCATCGGCGGCGCGATGGGCAAGCAGCGGCACGTCCGGTTTCACCGCCATCAGGACGGAATTGATGTCTTGCGCGCCAAGATCCGTAAGGCTCACGTGCGCCGGTCCCGGCATGATGATGCCAAGGTGTCTCAAGCGCGGCGCCGGCAGGATCAGCCCGACCGCATCGGCCGACGCCATATTCCATTCGGCGATTCGCTCGCCGCCCAGCATATCGGCGGCGGCCACGACCAGGGCCCGGCCGCCGGACATGAGCCGCACGGGCCGTCCTTCGCGCAGTTCGTGCACGGCGCGCTGTACCGCGAGGCGGCCGGCATCGCCGAACCACCTTGCCAAGTCGCCGTCTACGGTACCAATCTTTACGTCCTCGTTCGGCACGCACGCCTCACGCAAAAGAAGAATTCATGAAATCCGACGGTATTGTGGACTGGGAAAGGGAGGCTCCGCAATGGCCGGCCCTGCTGGGCGCCGCCCGCGGCCCTGGTCCCGCCGTTGCACCAGCGGATGATGTCTTGTGGCGGGTCTACGGCCCGCTTCTCAGGTCTAACGTCACGCAAGCATCATTTGTTATAGGCCAAATGGGGCAATCTTTGGACGGCCGCATTGCAACCGCGGGCGGTCAGTCCCACTACATCAACGGACCGGCCGCCATTCTCCATCTCCACCGCTTGCGGGCCCTGGTTGACGCGGTTGTGATAGGGGTCGGCACCGCTATCGCCGACGATCCTCAACTCACGGTGCGCCATGTAACCGGTCCGCAGCCGGCCAGAGTCGTGATCGACCCGAAAGGGCGCTTGCCGGCCTCGGCCAGGGTTTTGGAACCGGACGGCGCGCGGCGCATTGTCATCGGGACGGGTGCCGCGCCCGCTGTCGCCGGTGTCGAGCACATGCGTTTGAGTCCCGCAGGAGACGGCCTCGCTCCGGCCGACATCATCGGAGCGCTGCGAAGCGCCGGGCTGAACCGCATCTTGATCGAAGGCGGCGGGCAGACAGTCTCACGTTTCCTCGAAGCCGGGGCGCTTGATCGTCTGCACGTGATGGTGTCGTCCATGGTGATCGGCAGCGGACCCGTGGGCTTAAGCTTCGGCGGCATCAAGGATCTCAAGGATGCGGTTCGGCCGCGGGTCGTCACCTATGCGCTGCCGGGCGGCGATACGTTGTTCGATTGCGCGCTCGAAAAGGAATGAGGCCATGACTGAACCGACAACGAGCTACCGCTGGCCCGCAAAACTTTTTCATTGGCTGACCGCCGCCGCCGTCATCACCGCAATCGTGCTTGGATTTTCGATGGTGAGCGCGGAGCCCGGCCCGCGGCAGAATCAACTTTACGATCTCCACCGCTCTTTCGGCGCGCTGATCCTCACGCTCGCCGGCGCGCGTCTCCTTTGGCGTCTTTATTCGCCGCCGCCGCTTGTTCCCGGGATGCCGGCCTGGCAGGTGCAAGCGGCAACCTGGGGCCATCGCCTTCTCTATGTCTTCTTGTTCGCGATGCCGCTTCTGGGATGGGCAGGCACGTCGGCCTTCCCCGCGACCATTGTGGTCTTCGGCCTTTTCGAACTTCCGCCCCTGGTGGAACCCAACCGCGAGCTTTCGACGATTCTTCTCGGGATTCATTGGCGGATGGGTTGGGCGCTGTGCCTCTTGATCGCCGGCCACATCGGCGCCGCGCTTTACCATCACTTCATCGCCAAGGACGACACGCTGAGGCGGATGTTGCCGTTCTAGGCGGGAGAGAGGTAGTAGATGTTGTTGCCCACATCGTCGAAGCGCAATTTACGTTCGCCGCCGACGATCGGTATGAGCCGCGTAAAGACGTCGGCGCAGTCCTGAAAGGTCAGCCCAAACTTGCTTTTTTGTTCGTCCGATATCGGCGAGGGCGGGACGCGCGGGAACGGCACAGTCCCCGTGGGGCGCGGCAGATCGCGGGTCAATAGATCGGCAAGGCGCGTGACCCCGGCGTTGTCTCCGATATTCCATACGTAGCTCTCGGCGTCGGCGACACTCAGCGTCCCGCTCGGGGCGGGGCCCCCTTGCAAATAGGCGTCCGCTGCCTCCGCCATTTCGAATGGGTCGGTGAAAACCAGGTTCAGGCGGTTTGAGATGAACGACTGCGTAATCCAGTTGGGCTTCGTGATCAGGCTCATGGCGACTTTCCCGGCCACATGCGCCTCAAAACCGGTTGTGCAGGATGTGTGCAAGAGCAATTGAGAGGCCAGAGTCCAAGGAAGGTGTGATCCCTCTCTGACCACACTGATATTCGGCGTGTCGAACACACCCTCCCAGTGTTGAAGTGCCTCGTTAGGGTGCGGTCGCACGACGATTTTTTGGTTGGGCCGTCTGCGGGACAATTCCTCAATCACGGTCAGCATCGCGGCTCTGTTCAAGTGTTCGAACTCGACCTGATCATTCCAAGCTTTGAGAGACTCCGGATCATCCGGGTTCACGAAACCGCACTCAACGTGGACTTCTTTGACACGCTCCATGCCCCACATCGAATTGACGGTTCCGAAATTCGTGTTGATCAGGACGAAGTCGCCAAAACGCGCCCGGACTGCGTCGATGTCGCGCTTGAAAAAGTCGCGATATTTGGGTTTGAGAAGGTCGACGCGCGCGTTGCCGGTCACGTGGATCGGGACGGCGCCACCGCTGAATTCCGCCAGTACCGCCTTTTCATGTTCACTGTTCGCATAGATCTCATCGACGAGGGTGAATATGTCCTTCGTGCAATAGTTGCCGATTGCGCGCTTCTCGATGTGCGTCAGCAGCTCTTCCTCGAGGACCACGACCTTGTTGTGGTACTTACGGCCCATCCGCATCGACAAATGATGAAAGTTGTTGAAGCTCTTGAACAGAATGATGCCAGGCGGGAGGACCTTGATGAAGTGAAGCAAAGTCCTTTGTGTCCCGATCGCCACGCTGTAGCCCCGGGAGGCGAGGACCGTCGCCAGCAGCGCTTTGGCGTCAAACTCACGCGAACCGAATTCAATGGGCAGATAGACGATTGAATTCAGCTTGCTGGTCACGCGCGCGACGCCCCGCCGGATGCGAGGCTATTGCGTAACAGAACCAAGCCATTGCTCTGGCTTTTTTCGGGGTGGAATTGCACACCCGCGAGTTTGCCGGTGTCGACGGCGGCCACGAAAGATGTCGCTCCGTGCCGGCACGTCGCGGTCCAGCATCCGGGCGGCGTGTTCATGACGGCGTAACTGTGCGTGAAATAGAAAGCCGTTCCCTTTGGAAGGGCTCGCATCATGGAGGAGGGCTGATCGTAGTGAAGTTCGTCGAATCCTACGTGCGGAACCGCCGCTTCGGGCTGCGACGTGAGTTTTCTGACGGTTCCGGGCACGAGGCCAAGCCCGGGAACTCCAGGGGCTTCTTCGCTGCCTTCGAACAGCATCTGCATCCCGACGCAGACGCCAAACAATTTTCCCCGATCTTGCGCTACATGCTCACGGATGGCGGCAACGAATCCGCGTCGGTTCAGTTCAGCCATTGTACCGCCGAAGCTTCCCACGCCGATGAGCACCAGCGAGGCAGCATTGCGAACATCTTCGGCGTTGGCGGAAACGGTGAAGGGAAGCGAAAGATGGTTTAGCGCTTTTGTAAAGGAACTCAGGTTCCCGATGCCGTAATCGATGACGAGCAGCATGCGAACCTGCGGGTTACTCGGGTTGGAACTTGGGTTCCCATCGTCCGTCCCGCTTTTCGAACAAATCGCGGTTCACGTGACGATCAAGCGCCTGATCGAACTCTTCACGGGTCATTTTGAAGTAGGAAAGGTACCCATCGATATTCTGCTCGGGAAGCTGATTGTCATACACCTGCACGAGCGGTTTGGCTTGTTCGCGGGTCAAGGCGCCGCGGCGGATATCGATGTTTGCGTCCTGCGTCGCCCGTCCGAAGCCGAATTTCAGATACATGAAGTAGGTGTGCAAGGCGTACATCGAGGTGTCGTTCTGCGCGAAATTTGTGAACGTGCCGGAATTGCTTTCCTCGTGCTCCTTGAGGCCGCAGTGCTGTTTGGCGACGAGATAGTTGCGGTAGGAATCCCACGGCTCAAAATAGGACCAGTGCGTTTTGAAGACTCCGATGCGTTTCAAGTCCGCATCGTCGGGAAACGTCCATTGTAGAATTCTGTTGCGCGGAAAGCGGCTGAATGTCGCTTCATAGGCGCCGGACAGATAGACCTTCTTGATATAGTCGACGTCGAAGGCCGCCGTGAACTTGGTCTCCGTCGAGCCGCCATACTCTACCTCGCCGTCTTCGCCGTAAAAGATTGGCGCAATCCCGTGGAGCGCAGCGGTGCGAATGACGGCCGAAAGAATTGCTGTCGTCCAGCCGAAGAGCGGCCGGCCCTGTTCGATAAGCCCGATGCGATTGATCTCGCGCATGGTCTCCATGTCGAGGGTGATATGGGTGTGATCGTAGCCGGATTGTACGAATCCATTCAGGTTGTCGTGACCGATCCCCAACTCGAGCGGCGGCCGTATCGTTACGCAAAGAGGAGTCATGCCGTAGACATGCTTCAGCTGATACGCCACGTACGAACCGTCCTTGCCGCCTGAAACCGGACAGAGGACATCGTACTCGCCGTTCCCGCGCCGATATTTATCCAGAAGGGCGTTGAGTTCCTTCTTGCGGCTCGTCCAGTCGAGCGTCTTCTTTTCCTCCGCCCACTGGCAGGCATTGCACACGTCCTTCTCGTCGAATTCGATGCGAGGGCGCGTCGACATGTTGAAGCACTTTGTGCACCAGAACGGCGTATTCATTTCTCGGATCCGTGAAAAGCCTACAGAGAGAGGTGATAGAACATTGGGCGGCAATGTTCCACAGCTAGGCTCACGCCCAGGACGCCATCGGGACGCCCGCCTTCAACAGGCTCGCGCGCGAGGCGGAAAGCCCTTCGCCCATGAAGGCGAAAAGATTGGAGGTCGCAACTCCTGAAACGCGCGGGATATCCAGGCCGGGGCGAAAGTGGTCCGTCCGGCCGACGCCGCCCATGAGTACGACCGGGAGATGGATATCGTCCGGAATGGCGTCCATGACCCCCAGATCGAGGCCCATGCCGGTTCCGTCCCGATCGACGGAATTCAGGAGCATTTCGCCCACGCCCACGGCCGCGACCTGCTTCACCCAGCTTGCCAGGGTGGAGCCGTCAGGGGCGCCGGGACCCCGGAAATGCGGCGGGCGGCCCCCGTCAAGGCCGCGATAGTCGATGGACGCCACCACCGCCTGCTCACCGTAGACCCCGGCAATGCGGCGGACCACGTTGGGATCCTGCCAAAGCAAGCTGTTGATCACGACCTTGTCGGCGCCGTTCTGGAAGTAGACCTCCGCATCGGCCAAGCTCCGGATCGCGCCGCCAAGAGCAACGGGAACAAAGACGTTCGAGGTCACTTCTGCGGCCACCTCCAAGAATTTGTCCCGGCCGGCCCCGTCGCTCTCGACGTTGAGGATGACGAGCTCGTCGATAAACCGGGAGACCTTGGAGAAGTTGTAATTGCGCGCGAGCCATCCGGCGGTTCCGACCTTTTGCAGGCGGAAGTTCCGGCTGATGTGAAACTGTCCATGCCGATACAAGAGAACGAAGATGAGCCGCTTCTTAAGCAAGGATCGCTCGTTTCACCACGCCGTGAGACCGCCGTCGATGACGATGTTCTGGCCCGTGACGTAAGATGAGGACTCGGAGGCCAGCCAGACCAAGGCGTTCACCATCTCTTCGCCCTGCGCCATACGGCCGAGAGGAATGCGCGCCGAATACTTTTGTTTGAAGGTCTCGTTCTGACCGCTTTCGACACCGCCCGGCGTGATGCAGTTCACGCGGATCCCGGCGTCGGCCCAGTAGGTGGCGAGATATTTTGTGAGGCCGATGATGGCGGCCTTCGAAGCTGAATACACCGCCGGCGTATTTATGCTCCGGCCGAGATACTCCGAGCCTTCGTAGATGCGCTGGTCCGGTGCGACGACGCCATAGATCGACGCGGTATGAATGATGCTGCCGCCTTGCTTCTGCTTGACCATCTGCCGCCCGATCGCCTGGTCGACGAGAAACACACCATCGAGATTCACTGCCATGACCCGGCGCCACTCGGCCAAATCGAAATCCTCGAAGGGCGCGAAGAACTTTCCGAGGTCCGGCGTCTTACCGCCCACATTATTGTGGAGGATATGGATGTCGCCGAGCGCGGCAACGGCTTGCGCCGTCATGGCCTGCACGGCGCTCGCGTCGGTGATATCGCAGCCGAGGCCCACCGTGCGGACTTTGTAGCGGTCGGCGAGTTCGCGGGCGAAGGCAACGGCTTGATCGCGCTCGATGTCGACAACGGCGACGTTGGCGCCGAATTCGGCAAGCCCGGCGCAAAAGCGGCGTCCTAAAAGGCCGGCGGCGCCGGTTACGACTGCATTGCGCCCGGTCAGATCGAATTGCTGTTTGTAGGAAACGACCTTGTCGCTCATGGACGTCTCGCCGTCATGATCATCTCGACTATCTTGAAGTCCAGTTCCGAGTCGATGTCAATCGATCGCTCCTCGGGCATGACATAGAGCGCGGTGGCCGGCTTGAAGATCGGCGGCTCTTCGAATAGAGCCGCCCTTCGCCAGACATAGATCGAGGCATTCATGTCAAAACACTGCGGCGCGTCCTGGCGCCGCAGAACGGGCGCCGCCAAAGACTTTGCGAGGCGCACGTGTCCCTCGGCATCGGTCTCCACAAGATTGAAGTAAGGAGATCGCCGCGCCGGCATGGCGGTAATCACGTTCGGCGCCTTGCGCTCCTCCAGGAGGTCGATCGCCGCCGTGATATCACCCGGCGTGCGGAGCGGCGACGTGCAATCGAGGTCGACGACGATATCAAAAGTCGTACCGTGGCCGGCTTCGGCCACCGTAACACAGTGGCGGATCGCAGGGACTTTTCCGGCTGTATCCGACGCCAGCTCGTCCGGGCGTTTCACCAGAAGGCCGGCGCCCGCCGCTTTCGCCGCGTCGAGGATAGCAGTAGAATCGCTGCTGACGGCGATGAGATCGAAGCGGCGCGTAGCCAGCGCCTGCTCGACGGTCCATGCGATCACCGGCTTGCCGGAGAGCGGCCGGATGTTCTTGTCAGGAACGCCCTTGGACCCGCCCCGGGCGCAGATGCTGCAAAGTATTTTCATGCGCGAAGACTCTCACGCGCCCCGCCGGCGGCGTTCGAGCGCTCGGCCGCTTCAATCAGGCGAACGACGGCTAGGCCGTCCTCGATGGCGCAGAGCGTTTTGGTATCGCCGTTGATCATTGCGAGATGCTGGCTGCGGTAGGTGTCATCGCGTTCAACGCGTGTTTGGACAAGCAGGCTATCGTCCTTTGTGAGCGTTCCTTTGATCAGATCGGCTCGAAAGGTTCCGGTATCGCTCTTCACCTCTATTGTACGCTTTGCCGGCTGATCTAGGTAGTTCAGGGTCACGTGGGCCGTGGCGCCTTGATCGGTTTGAAGCGTGATGTCGAAGTGATCCTCGGTCTCGATCTCCAATTTTCCCGACCGGCCACCCGTCGCGGTCAGGCTATTTCCTGGACCAAAGAGAAGGAGTGCGAGATCGATCTCGTGGGATAGATCCCGTAAAGCACCTCCGCCATCGGCCTTCTTCGCCGAAGACGATTGGCGATAGTCGGTGCCTGGGCGCCAGTCCGGGAGCCATTGACCGACACGAAGATTGGCTTCGCTGATCGCGTGGTTCTCCAAAGCGCTCCGCAGCGCGCCGACGACGGGGTGAAAACGCAGGTTGTAGCCCACGGCGGCGTAAGAAAACGGCCCTCGGGGAAAGGCATAAGCCTTCTCAAAAACCGGCTTTTCGACGAGGAGGCGGCCGGTGTAGCCGCCCGCCGCCAGTTTCGTCACCGCGCCGTAGTGTTCCGACGTCTTGTTGGCGACCACAACATACTCCGGCCGCCACTCAGCAAGGCCGGTCTCCACTGTGCCGAAGCAGGGGTCTTCCTTGAGATCGGAGTGGCGACTGACAATGGCCGTCTTGCATCCGAGCTCCTTCAGGATGCGGGCGTGGCGTTGCCCGATCGAACCGTAGCCGACGACCAGCGCTTTCACTGCGGCAAACCGCGGAAAATCCGCGAAAGAAATGTCGCGACACTCTTCTTGGCGGGCTTGATCGCAGTGCCCGCCACGAGCGAATCGTCGGGCACGTCGCCGTTGATGACGGCGCTGCCGGCGCCGAGGACCACCCGGCTGCCGATCTTCGAATTGCCGATGATGCTCGACTTTGCATACATGAGAACGCCGTCGCCGAGCGTTGGATAGTCGAGTTTGCCTTCGCGCGGGTTGCCGCCGATGGAGCAGTTTTGATAGATGCACAGGAAGTTCCCAAGCTTCGCGCGCCCAATGACGGTGCCGACCGGATGAACGAAGACGAACACTTCGGGAAGGGCCACTTCATGGAATAGATCGAACCCGTGAAGCGCCTTGTTGAGAAGATAGACCCGCGTTGCCAGCTCACTCGACTGTGCGAGCGAAAGTTCGCGGGCGAGCAGCGCTAGGAACGCGGCGTATTGATCGCTGTGCAGATGCGAAAGCGAGCTTTCGCCGTCGCGCGAATAACCTGGAAGCGCAATGTACGTCCAGCCGCGCGCGATGGCGGCAAGCGCGCGGTCGCTCGCCGCTTCGAGATCGCTCAGTGAGACGGGGCGTTGATCGGGAAAAAACGCCTTGACCTGACGTTCGACATAGAGGGCAAAGTCGGCAAGCTTCAAGGTGCTCCAGACGCGACCGGATGGTGTATTGATCGGAAAGTATTCCATTGCTGCCGTCACGTCGGGTCCGAAGCCGCTTCCTGTTCAGTGTTCGCGGTGAGACGCGCCTATTCTTCGATTTCCAGCGGTTCGGAAAATTGTTCGGGGTGCCCGAAGTCTACCCATTCCTCGTGCATAGGATAGACGACAATCCGCGACGCCGCATCCTTAAGGCGCTTAAACAAGGTCGGCATGTCGCATGGTTCGTCGGTACGCAAGGCGTCGAGGGCGCGAGGTTCGAGCACATAGATGCCGGCGTTCACATAACTGCGCGTCACCGGCTTCTCCTGAAAGTCGACGATGTCGACCCCTTCAGTCGAAACCACGCCGAAGGGATGCTTCCATTCGTAAAGGCGCACAGCCATCGTCGCCGCGGCGCCGGTGCGCAAATGGTAGTCGAGCAACTCGCCATAACGGATGTAGGTGAGAATATCGCCGTTCGTCACCAGGATCGGCGCGTCCGGCCGCGGCTTCAAGGCTTCAAGCGCACCGGCGGTTCCGAGCGGGCGGGCTTCGTGCAGGTACTGGATCTCAACGCCCCAACGGCTGCCGTCGCCGAAATACTCCTCGATCATATGGCCGAGATAGTGAACGGAAATGACGAACTGGGTGAAGCCCTCGGCCTTCGCGCGCTCGAGGATATGTTCGAGCATGGGCTTTCCGTTCACCGGAAGAAGCGGCTTGGGGCATTTTTCGGTGAAGGGACGAAGGCGAATGCCCTTTCCACCGGCCATGATCACAACCGTGTTCTTCCGGCCCGGCTGCGACAGCATTTCTTCCAAATGATGGAGGCCGGTCACGCGCCGCGCCTCATCGACGATCGGCAACGCGCCGATGGAATTGGTCTTCATCAGGGTGAGGGCTGCGTCCCGCGGCATGCTTGCCGGCACGACCATGGCGTCGTGCTTCACGATAGAGCTTATGGGGCTTTGGAGGTTTAGCCCTCTCAGCAGGCCGCGCCGAATGTCGCCGTCGGTAATGGTGCCGACGAACGTCCCATCCGGCTTCGCCACCAGCACGATCTTGAGCGTCGACTCGTTGAGATTCTCCACCGCCTCCTGAAACACGGCGTCCGGGGACAGCAGAGCTTTACGCCAAAGTTGGGACCGGTCCGTTGGGGGAGATGACATGGAACTTGCTGCCTATACCGGCACCGCTAAACCCGCTTATGGAAGGCCCCGGTCGGTTCTTGGATGACGACTTTTACGCACTTTCGGTCTACCACAAATAAAGTCAATACGATCGCTTTTGAAGGTTGCCTAGCGGTTTCGCGCGCTCCCTTACAGCGACGTAAGGTCTTAAGGTCTGGCCCAAGCCGATTGCTGCTTCTTAAGACGTATGGAGTATAAGATATTCCGTCGCCCGCGCGGTTTCATGGGATCGCGAGGGGCAGCACACGGGACTTTGGGGTTGGGACGGCCGCGATGGCATTTAAGCGGGTATTGGTCACCGGGGCCGACGGCTTCATCGGATCGCATCTTACCGAAGCGCTGGTGAAGGCCGGCTACGACGTCCGGGCCTTCGTTCAATACAATTCATTCAACTCCTGGGGCTGGCTCGACCATTGCGATCCCGACGCAAGGGGCAAGTTCGAGGTCGTTGCCGGCGACGTTCGCGACTATCAGTCCGTCGCGCAGGCCATGAAAGGTTGCGAGGCCGTGCTGCATCTCGCGGCCCTGATCGCCATTCCTTATTCCTACACGGCGCCGTCCTCCTACATCGATACCAACGTCAAAGGGACGCTAAACATCGTGCAGGCGGCGCGCGATCTCGGTATATCGAAAGTCGTGCACACTTCGACCAGCGAGGTCTACGGTTCGGCCAAGGTCGTTCCCATCACGGAAGAGCATCCCCTCCGCGCGCAATCGCCTTATGCCGCCTCGAAGATCGGCGCCGACCATCTCGCCCTTTCTTACCATTTGTCGTTCGGAACTCCGGTCGCGGTGCTTCGTCCGTTCAATACCTACGGACCGCGGCAGTCCGCGCGCGCCGTGATCCCCACGATCATCTCGCAGGTCGCGCGCGGTGCGCGTTCGATCAAGCTTGGCGCTCTAAAACCGACGCGCGACTTTCTCTTCATCGAGGACACGGTCAGCGGCTTCATGGCCGCGTTGGAGTGCGAAGGCGCGATAGGTCAAGTCACCAACATCGGCACCGGTTTCGAGATTTCCATTGGCGATCTCGCCGGCCTCATTGCAGGTGAAATGGGCAAGACGATCGCGATTGAAACCGAAGCGCAGCGCGTCCGGCCGGACGACAGCGAGGTCGAACGCCTCCTCGCCAGCTTCGACAAGGCGCGGGCGCTGATGGGTTGGAACCCGACGTATCAGGGGCTTGACGGACTCAAGCGCGGCATGCGCGCGACCACCGCCTGGTTCACGGCGCCAGAGAATCTCGCCCGATACAAAAGCGAACTTTATAACGTCTAGAGATGATCGTGACCGTGCACGGCGCGATTCTTGCGGGAACATTCAATGGCTCGACGCTCTAAGCCGCGCCTTAGGATATGCGCCGTAACCAGCACGCGCGCTGATTGGGGCCACGTGCTTCCGCTCCTGCGGGTCCTCAAGGCCGATCCGGCCTTTGAGCTCAAGCTTCTCGTCACGGGACAGCACCTTACGCGAGACGCCGGTGAATCGCGCCGTGCCATCAATAAAGATGGATTTATCGTGAATGCAACCGTCGATATGGGCCTCGGCGGCGATGACACTCCCGCCGCTGTGAGCGCGGCGTTGGGTCGCTGCATTGCGGGCATCGGCAAGGCTCTTGCCCGACTAAAACCCGACCTCTTGCTCATCCTGGGCGACCGCTACGAAATTCTTGGGGCAGCGACGGCCGCCACCTTGGCGCGTATCCCGATCGCTCATTGTTGTGGCGGCGATATCACCGAAGGCGCGATCGACGACTCAATGCGCCACGCCATCAGCAAGATGTCTCATGTGCATTTCGTCACCAACGCCGCTTCGGGCTCACGTCTTTCGCAGATGGGCGAGGATCCGGCCCGCGTGTTTGTCGTCGGGAGCAGCGGGATCGAGTTGATCCGCTCCCTTCGCCTGATGACCCGCAAAGCCTTCTTTTCTTCCGTCGGTCTGGAGGCCGGGAAGAAGAACGTCATCGTGACATTCCATCCGGAAACGCTCGCCGACGACAGCATGTCGGATTGCCGTGAAATGTTAGAAGCGCTCGACAGGCTCGGTCCCGACGTCGGGCTTTTGTTCTGCGGCAGCAACGCCGACGTCGGCGGCCGCGCGGTCGAACGGATGGTGAAGGGCTTCGTCCGCACGCACCCCAACGCCGTGTTTCACGCTTCCCTCGGATCGCTGCGCTATCTCAGCGGCCTTAAGCATTGCGATGTCGTGGTCGGAAACTCATCGAGCGGCCTCTATGAGGCGCCAACCCTTCAGACGCCCACGGTCAATATCGGCGGTCGGCAAGCGGGGCGGCTGCGCGCCAAATCGGTGATAGATGTGCCCGCGGAGCGCGGGGCCATCTCCAAAGCCATTAAACGTGCGATGGATATGGATTGCAGTGGACTCAAAAATCCCTACGGTGACGGAAGGGCGTCCGACAAGATGTTGCGGGCGCTGAAACGCGCCCTGGACCGCACCGGATGGGATCCATCGCGCCTCTTGATCAAGAAGTTTATGTCATGGCCACCCGCGTAAAGGCGCCCCGCACCCTTGTCATCGCCGAGGCCGGCGTGAATCACAACGGCTCTCTCGCCATGGCGCTGAAATTGGTGGACGCGGCCGCCGCCGCCGGCGCTGATGTCGTCAAGTTCCAGACGTTCAAGGCGGAGAAGCTTGCGTCCGCAAGCGCGCAAAAGGCCCAGTATCAGGTAGAGACGACCGGCAGCCGGGAATCTCAGCTCGAGATGCTCAAACGGTTCGAGCTTCCGCCGGCGCATCACCGCAAACTCATCGCGAGATGCAAGAAGCGCCGGATCGAATTTCTCTCGACCCCCTTCGATGCCGAGAGTCTGGCGTTCTTGACGGGCGAACTCGGCCTCGCACGCATCAAGCTTCCGTCCGGCGAAGTGACAAACCCGTTGTTATTGTTGCCGGCGGCGCGGGCACGCCGACCGCTGATCCTTTCCACCGGCATGGCGAACCTGAAGGAAATCGAGCTCGCGCTCTGCGCGCTCGCCTACGGCTTCATGGGTTCGAAGCGGAAACCATCCGTTCGCGCCTTCAAGAAGGCCTACGCCGACCGCCGCGGCCAAGCGAGCCTCAAGAAGTATGTGACGCTTCTTCACTGCACGACCGCGTATCCCGCGCCGATCGAGGACGTCAACCTGCGTGCCATGGACACCATGGCCGCCCGGTTCGGGCTGCCCGTCGGTTATTCGGATCACACGCTGGGAACCGCCGTTGCCGTCGCGGCCGTGGCGCGCGGCGCGACCGTCATCGAAAAGCATCTCACCCTGGACCGCAATCTTCCCGGTCCCGACCATCGCGCATCGCTCGAACCGGCGGAATTCAAGGCCATGGTTATGGCGATCCGCGAAGCCGAACACGCGTTGGGCGACAGCCGGAAAATTTGCCGGACATCCGAGATGAGAAATCGCCCCATCGCTCGCAAGAGCCTGGTAGCGGCCCGTGATATCGCGCGGGGAGAGAAATTTTCCGAAGACAACCTCACCGCAAAGCGCCCGGCGGATGGGCGTTCCGTGTTCGGCTACTGGGATATCCTTGGGACCCGGGCGAAGCGGCCCTACAAGAGAAACGATCCGCTCTAGCCGCGGGATCGGCGCCGGCACTACTTCACGTAACTTTCGATGAACAGCTCGGTAACCGTATCCACGACGGACAGTGTGACGTGCCGCTGTAGCGCATCGTCGCCGCCGAAGTGCCCGGGAATGTGCGCGCCGAGCCAGCGCACGATCTCGAAGGCCGGCCAATAGACGACGGCTCCCGGATTGCTCCGAAGATAGCGGTCGATCGCGACCCGGAGTGTCGATTTCGAGACGCAATCGGCCACGACCCCGGAAGAATTCCACGAGGCGCGATTCAGAGGAACGGGCGACAGCGTCAGCACGACGAACGCTTGCGGGTTCATCCTCCACAGACATTCCATTGTCAGCCGAAGATCGCGCTCGGCCTCTTCGACTTCGAGCGGGCGCCACGTCCCGACGTCGTCTGTCGCATGAAAGGCGAAGCCGCCGTCCGGAAGGAATTGTGCGGCGCCGACGCCCACAGTCACAACCGCGCACTTCGCCGCGGCGACGAAGGCGCGCGCCTCGGCCATAGCGGAATTATCATCGCCCGGTGCCTCGAGCCTTTCGAACAACGCGCGGATCGCCGGAGGTGAATTCGCCCGCTCGGTCAGACCGAATGAAGCGGACGCAACCCCGTGCTTGGTCAACGACTTGTGAATGTTCTCGGCAAAGCATGAGCCGACCGTCCATACGCGGTCCGTTTTTTCGAGCAATGGGGCCTACGGCACGAACCCCGGCAGCACAAATTCTTTGCAGGCCGCCTTTAAATCGGTGAGCTGGTTTGTGTACCTGGGATACTTGCTCATACCTAACCTGAAGTCAGAACCGGAGGATGTCCATTCAGATGCAGATCAATAGCACTTCAGCGCTGCTGTCATGAAGCAGTCATCGCAACCGTCGGAATGGCTGTTGAACGAAGCCTCCGGTTACGTTTTGGTAGGCCGCGCAAAGACATCGCGGTGACCAATGGTCAGCAGCCGTGTGTTGATCACGCTGGCGCGCAGCCACTGCTCGATATCTTCCGGCGGCACGGTTTGCGTCTCCTGCACCGCTGACGCAATTCCGGCGAGTGTGGCGTAAAGCAGCGCTGACGCACCCCGATCGATCGCCCACGGGCTTTCGCCCGTCTCGATCTCGTAGCCGGCATTCTCGAGACTCACCTCCAGCACTTCCGCGGCGCGCGGGCCCGCGGCGGGGCCAAACCCCTTGTCGCGCTGCTGGTGGCTGCAGAAGGCCTCGGCGACGGCGCCATCGAGAGGGTGCGCGGGCTCCGCGGTTATCAGGCCGTCGAAGGTCAGCATGCTGAGCAAGGCGACTTTCTGTGTCGAGAGCAGGGCGACAAAGGCGTCCAGCCAGCGCGCAGATGTCAGGTCGAACAGCGCCGAGGCGGTGACAAGATCCGTGCCTTTTGGCCAGCAGGCGGGCGTTGCCGCAACGTCGCAGGCATGGGTGCGCACAAAAAGCTCGCGTTCGCCTTTGCGCATGGCCAACCCGCCGTCGTAGGCCTTCACATCCGTTCCCCAGCGGGCCAGCTGATCGAAGGCGGCGCTGAGATTCGTTTCGTCGCTGTCCACCAGGGTCCAGAATTGGCGTCGCGGAAGGAGGTCGACGAGGGCCCGCACCGAGGCGCCGGTGCCGGCGCCTACGTCGCAAACGCGCACAGTGTCCTGATCCTCGAAAGCGCGGCCGCAGGCCGTCAGCACCTGCCGATTGCGCGCGGCCAGGTCCGCGGGCTCGCGCAGCGCGAGCCATTCGGGTGAGAAGCCGCTCACGCCGCCGCCTCCATCGCTTGCGAAAGCGCGCCGGCCACGGCCACGGCCGTGTCGCGCCACTGCGGCAGGGTTTGTCCGTGCCGCCACGCGGCATCCTTGAGGCGCAGGCGCAAGGTGTGATCCGTCAGTACGCGCCGCAACGCCGCGGCAAGGGCGCGCGCATCGTCCGGCGACACCAACAGCCCTGCGTCGGCGGAAACCGTGTCGGTCACTGCCCCTGCGGCGCAGGCGACGATGGGAAGACCGTGCGCAAGGGCCTCGGCGAATACCATGCCGTAACCTTCGTAGCGCGAGGCCAGCGCGAAAACGTCGGCGCGGTGGTAGATTTCCCGCAAGCCGCCCGCACCCATCTCGCCGGCGAGCGTGATCCGCTTTCCAAGCCCATGGAGGTCGATGAGGTGCCGCAAGGCGGCTGTCGTCGGAAGATCGCGCTCTTTGCTGCCGACGATGCGGCTGGACCATGCGAGGTCGGCGATCTGGGCGAGGGCTGCAATCAACACGTCGTGGCCTTTGCGGGGCGTCAACGTGCCGACGGTCAGGATCAGAGGAACGTCGCCGGCACCTTGCGCGCGCGGTGATCGCTCCGTGCCGGGCAGGGCGACATGGATTCTCGCGCGGGAGACGCCGAAATCTTGGATAAGTGTACGCGCTGTCATCTCGCTGGTCGTCACGACGCGGCTCGCGCGCGCCAGAGCCGCACGCTCACTCTTCTCGAAGCGCTGAACATCGGCCGTGGAAAGCCCGCTCTCACGCGCAAGGGGATGATGAACCAGCGCGACAATGCGCAACGTCAATCCAACGAGGATATTCGTCGGCAAGGCTCCGAACGCAAGACCGTCGATGAGCACGGTCGCGCCGGGTGGAATTTTCTCGAGACTCTCGCGCACCGTAACGAGATCGGCGTCGGTCGGGTTGGGGAATGATCCGGGCCAGGAGACCAGCCGCGGCGTCCATCCCACGGCGGGCAGCGCCTCCATCAGCCGGCGCGCATAGACGTAACCACCCGTCAGGGTCGCTGGATCGCCGGGAATGGCGAACCAGACCTCAGGCATGCGCAAGCTCTGATTCGTAGGCCGCGCGCGCCGCATGGGACTCGTGCAGCGTTATCTTGAGGCGCGAGAGTCCTGCCGCGGAAGCGCCCAGGCGTCCCGCGCTGATCGCCTCCTGCACGCGTAGGAACACCCAGCGCGCCACCGCTTCTGTGGTCGAGCGGCGGCCCTTGAAGTCGGGGTGTTCGTCGAGATTGCTGAAGTTGATGGACGAAAGGATCTGTTTCACGGTTTCCGTCGCCAGCCCGATATCCACCACGATGTCGTGCTCGTCGAGTTCAGGGCGCATGAAACAGACGTCGATCACATAGGTTGCCCCATGCAGCTTCTGCGCCGGTCCGAAGACTTCACCGGGGATGCTGTGGGCGATCATCACGTGATCGCGAACTTCGACGGAATACATAGGGTTCCCTTAATAGCGGAGCACGGTCATCAGGTCTGAGCTATCACCGCCGAGCACGGCGGGCAACCGCCTTGGCGCTTCGTCGAAGGGGATCTCGCCCGTGACCAGGGCATCGAACTTCTCGTCCCGCAACAACTCGAGCGCGCGGGAAAGCCGCCGGGCATGGGTCCAGTCGGCGCGGTGAGTCGGAGCCACCGCGCCGACTTGAGAGGAAATAAGCTGCAAGCGTTGCGCGTGAAAGGCTGCACCCAGCGGTAGGGCAATCTTGCGTTCGCCGAACCAGCTTGCCTCGACCACTTTGGCCTCGAAAGCCGCGCATTCCAGGGCTCGCAACAAGCCTTCTTCCGTTGCGCTGGTGTGTATCACCACGTCCTGCCCCATGGGCGCCGCAGGTGGCAGGGCGAAACTCGCACCCATCTTCCGCGCGATCTCGGCGCGGCTCTCCAGCACGTCGACCACGGTGACCGTTGTTTTGGGAATCGCCGCGGCCAGCGCCGCCGTCAGCAGGCCGAGCACACCGCCGCCGATGATAAGGATCTTCTGTCCCGCTTTGAGCTCCGCGTCCCATGTGACGTTGAGCGCGGTTTCCATATTGGCGGCAAGGCATGCGCGTTTCGGCGGAAGCCCTTCCGGCAGAAGTTGCGCGAAAGTTTCTGGGACGTTCGCGATGCGCTGATGGGGATGAAGGACAAAGACGTTTCGGTTCCGCCACTCGGGCGCACCGTCCGTCACTGTCCCGACCAGGGCATAGCCGTACTTCACCGGGAAGGGGAATTCGCCCTCTTGCATGGGGCAACGCATTCGCCGGTATTCGCTTTTCGGGACGCGCCCGTTCAGCACGAGCCGCTCGGTTCCCCGGCTGATGCCTGAGTAGAGCGCGCGCACCGTCACTTCGCCCGCTACGGGCGACGGAAGCTTCGTCGGCCTGCATTCCACGCGGCCGGTCGCCATGTACCAAAGGGCTTCGCTATCGAGCATGGGCTGACCCTAAGGGCTCACGCGCTCAAGTAACAGGCGCAAAATATGCGCGAATGACCGTGGCATTGATGCCGCACGAAGCGATTCAGTGAGAGGCCCGGAGAATGCGACCCTTCTCAGTCACAGTAATGATTCCCAACACAACCAGCCCGCTCACGAAGAAGCCAAGGGTCAGCGGCACGGTCGTGCCGTTGAACTGCTGGCCTATGAACAGACCAACCAGTGCCGCACCCGTCGTCGAGCAGAATCCCTGCACCGACGACGCGGTTCCCGCGATATGCCCCATGGGCTCCATCGCCAGCGCTCCGAAGTTCGAACCCATCAGGCCGAAGCAGAACATCATCCCGCTTTGTAGGATCGTGAAGGTCCACAAGTTTTCAAAGCCCATCCAGGCCACGGCGGCGTGCACGCCGGCAAAGAAGATGTAGCCGAGCAGGGCGGTGTGCGAGACCACGCGCATGCCGATCCGCTCGACGATGCGCGAGTTGATCAGCGAGGCCAGCCCCAAGGCGCAGGCCGTCAGTGCGAAGATCAGCGGAAACAGGTCCGTCGCATTCAAGGGGCCCGCGAACACCTGCTGGGCGGAGTTGATGAAACCGAGCAGCGCCCCGAAGGCCATGCTCATGGCCATCATGTATCCCACCGACTGGCGCGTCGTGAGCGTGACGCGGAAGGCTTTTGCAATCGCGGGCAATGAGAACGGCCGCACGTCTTCCGGATGCAGAGTCTCCGGCATGCGCAAGGCCGCCCAAATCATGAGCATGCCGCCGAATGTCGCCAGCAGGCCGAAGATCCAGCGCCACGGAGCGATGAACAGGATTCCTTGGCCGATCGACGGCGCGATGATCGGGATCGCCAGGAACACGATGAACACTAGCGACATCACCCGCGCCATCTGACGGCCGGCAAACCTGTCGCGCACGATGGAGACGGCCAGCACACGGGTGGCGCCCGCGCCCAACCCTTGGCCCACGCGCGCAATGAGCAGCGCATCGAAGGATGTGGCAAAGGTCGCAAGGGCGCCGAACGCCGTGTAGATCACAAGGCCGATGAGCAGGATCGGCTTGCGTCCGAACCGGTCGGAGAGGGGGCCGTACAAAATCTGGCCTAGACCAAAACCGAGCATGAACGCCGTAATGATCCACTGGCGGTCGTTCTCGGTCGGGATGCCGAGCGCGTTCCCAATGGCAGGCAAGGCGGGCAGCATGATGTCGATGGCCAGTGCATTGGCGCCCATCAAGGCCGCGACCAATGCCACGAACTCCCTGAAGCCCAGGTCGGGGCCGATCGGCGAACGAGGAGAGGCAAGGAAGGTCATCGGTGCCACAACGGAAGAGGGGCGAGGGTGATACCCCAACTCCCCTTCCGCCGAAAGCGAGAGATTATGAAGGCCGCCTTTTCAGAAGGCCGTTACTTGAGCGGGCCGAATCCTTGCGGCGGGACGCGGTGCTTCGTCGCGGCTTCATAGGCGCCCGCGGCTCTCAGCACGGCGGGCTCCTCGCCGGGGCCCGCCCAGAACAGCATGCTGACCGGCATCGGGTGGTTGAGCATGCCCTTCTCGGTACCGGTGGCCAGCCTGTAGCTCTGTTTGTCGTCGCTCAACGCATACTTTGCGTCATAGACCACCTGATTGAAGCCAGCGGGTACGGCGATCTCCGGGCCCCCGATCAGGTCCGTGGGTGCCGGGCCCGCTGCTGTGCGGCTGTCGATCACCGGTTCACGGTCCGTGCCGATCTTCCACTGCGGAACACCCATGTTGGGATGGATCAGCACGTCCAGGCGATTCTCTCGCATCACCTTCGTCACCGCCATGCGGAGCACGGCCTGCATCTTCAGCCGGTCGATGCCGCGTGTCGCGCGGATGTCCTGGACGTTCGCGGTGGCGGCATTGCGCGAGTTCGCCGCCTGTTCCTCCGCGCGCCACTTCGAGTTCGCGGCGTAATCCGCCCAGGTCTTGATCTTCGCGTCACCGCGCTCGGCCAGATAGCGCGCCATCATGAAGGCCTGGCGTTCGGTATTGTCGTAGCCGTTGTGGATGCGGCGCAGGTTCAGCTTCGGCGACAAGGGCGCCTTGCGGAGCGATAGGGCCACGAGGTAGTCGCGCGTGCGCACTTCGAACCCGGGCACGGCGAACTCCGGCGCATCGCCTTCCATCTGGAAGAAATACTCCGGCGCGTTGATCGGCAGTGTCTCCGCCAGCGCATCCTGGAAGGTGTAGGTCATGTTCGGAACCGCCGGATCGTCGGGCCATTTCGGATCGACGGATTCGACGATCTCGGCGCCCAGTTTGTCGCGCAGCACCGCTTTCGCTTCCGTGTCGATCAGGTCGGTGATGGCACCGTCATTCAGGGCATGTTTGACCATATATTCGCGCACAATCCCGATGCGCATGCCCGCGAGCGGCTTTGCACCGCCGGTCGCGGTGAAGCTTGCGTAGGGGGCTGCCGGTTTCAAAGCCGCCGGCGCCGCGGTGAACATGTCGCGTGGATCGTAGAAGCTTCCGTCGGCTTCCGTCATGGCGTCCACCACGCGGGCCGCATCGCCGAGGGTGCGGCAGATGGCGCCGGAGCGGTGGTTCAGCCACTGCGCCGTAGCCGATCCGTCTTCCGACGTAAGGCCCTTCGTTGTCACGAAGCTCGCCGTCGCGTTCTGCCCCGCCGGTTCGCGGCACGAGCCGCTGGTGGTTTCGCAGATCGAGCAGGTGGCGATGTTCGCCGCCACCGCCGCGCCCGCGCCGCCGCTGGAGGGGCCCGCCGAGCGTTCGGTGTCGTAAGGATTGCACACATGGCCCGACCATGACCCGCGGATCTGGCCGCTGCCGCCGATGAAGGACTTCGCCGCTTTATCCGGCCCGGTGCCGAGGTGAGTGACTTCCGCCGCGATGCTGATGCCGTAGATGATCGCGCCCTTTCCCCGCACCTGGCGCACCACGGTCGAATCCCTGGGCGGCGCGTCCATGGCGAAAGCGACGTCGTTGCCGCCGGTCGAGCGCATGTCCTTCACGTCGTACCAGTTCTTCACTGTCGTCACGACGCAGTAGAGCGGCAGTTTCGCGAGATCCGGCTTGCGGCCATACGCCGCATCCAACTCCGCCGCGCGCTCCAAGGCATCGGGATATTTACGGAAAGCATCGCAAGCGGCCGGGCAGTGCGCCGGGTTCGCGCCCTTGCTCGGATGGGTGTCGCATGACGCCTTGCACGAGACCGAGCGTTCGCCGCGGATGTTTAAAGTTTCGAGCGCATTGATCTGGCCCGCGTCGCGCCGGCCCACCACCATGCCGTACTGCTGCTGCACACTCGGGTCCGACGCGGTCGCTTCCATCCGGCCGTAGTCGAGCGGTGGGCCTTGGTACTGATCGAGGTTGGGCAGGAACGTCGAAGCCGCGCGCGTCTCCGTCGGAAATTTCAAGGGCGTGCCCGTACGCATGGAGCCCGCGCCTACGCGGACGCGTGCGCCATTCTGCGTCACGAGGTTGGTGCAGATGCCGTTATAGGCCTTCGTGCGTGCGATATAAGCCTTCACCACATCCTGGCAGGTGGTCTGTCCGGATTGGATCGCGCCCTGGATATCGGCGATCGTCGCCTCTTCGACGCGGAATCCCCCGTCCGCGGCGACGGCCGGCGTTGCGAGCGCCAGAAATAAAAGGCCAAGCCCAAATGCGCGCATCGTCGTTCCCCCGAACTGATCCGACATTCCCCGGATGAACCCCGGTTTCGGGCATCACCGTGGGCTTCATCGCCGCCAATAGCAAACTCTACCGGTACTTTCCTGGAACTACCGCCAGTCCACTGTGAACAATAGCTTCTCAGCTCACCGCTACCCCTGTTTTCCGTGA
>CAMDOZ010000043.1 GCA_945903705.1 Fidelibacterota bacterium
CGCGCGGGGATCGACGACATTCCGGCGCGCCGCGGCGATGGCGCGGCGGTCGATATCGATAAGCTCGATCTGCGTCACCGCCGCGCTGGCGAGTACGGCGCGCGCAATGACGCCGATGCCGCACCCCAAATCGGCGCCGCGGCCCGCGAACGAAGGCAGGACCGACAGCAGAAGCGCCGTGCCGGGATCGAGACGGTCCCAACTGAAAACGCCCGGCTGGCTCCAGAGGCTCAATTCTTCGACGAGACGAGGCCCGCCGGCGGCGATGGCCGTTTCGATCAGGGCTTTCGTTTCCTTATCGAAGGCAGCGGGGCGCGATGTTTGACAGATGCGCTGATGCCGACGGCTTGTGGCCTCGACCTCGCACCCAAACGCTTCGAGTTCCTTCGCGATCCTATTACCGCCCTTCGTTTTCGGCGCCATCGCCGAAAGCGGCGCGCCCGGCCGAAGCGCGCGCAGGCTCAAGGCCAGTGCATAGCGCCGCTCCAATGTGCCAGGCGGCGCCGCCATGACCAGGCCTGCAAGACTTGCGGGGGACACATCCTCGAGCGCGACACCGCCGGGAACGAGCGGTGACATTTGCACGGCGCCCGCCGGCCTCTCTGCGAGATCGGGCGCGGGCAAGCCGAACACTCCAAAGGACGTCTCAGGATTCACATGAATTCCGCTGAACAAAACCGGCCGAACTGGTCGTGAGGGACGTTTTATGCCAATGGTTATGGACTGGGAAACGGTATTCAAACTGGGAGGACACCATGACTGAAGTCTCTCGCCGAGGTGCTCTGAGTTCGGGGGGGCCTGGCCCTCCTCGCCGCCGCAGCCGGCGCGCGCGAAGCCGCTGCACAGCAGTCGCCACCGGCCCCAAACGATCTCGCGCAAGTTTATAAGGCCATTCCGCAGATGGGCAGACTGCGCGAGGATGTCCTCTTCGGCGATGTCTGGAAACAGCCCGAAATGAACGTGCGGGACCGCAGCCTCGTCACCTGCGCCGTCCTCGCCGCCCTGGGCCGGGACGATGAACTCGCCCTCAATATCCAGCGCGCCGTCGGAAACGGCGTGACCCATGACGAGCTGCGCGGCCTCGCGGTCCAGGTCGCATTTTATGCAGGCTGGCCGGCCGGGCTGGCGGTGGGAAAAGCCGCCCTCCCCATCCTTCAATCCTCTAATAAGCCAGCGAAATAGGCTGTTTTAGCCCCAGTAGCGCAGCCCCGGCGGTTGTCATATCCTTTTGGCAATCGCTGTGGGCCGCCCGGCCCGCACCGCCATTGGGGGACTCAAATCATGCACCTATCCGCTCGCCTTTCCGCGTCACTGTTCGCCGCAGGCCTGACCTTCGCAGCGTCCAGCGCCTTGGCTCAATCCGCTCAGCACACCGCGACCGTGCAAGCGATCCTCGCCAGCCCCGCCTTCAAGGCGGCGGCCGCCGAGTTGGACAAGCAGCATGGCCGGATCGTCAGCGAGGGCATCCTTCTCACCGAGATCCCCGCGCCGCCGTTCATGGAAGAGGCGCGCGGCAAGAAATTCGCCGAGATGTTCAAGGAAGCCGGCCTCGCCGACGTCCAGACCGATCCGGAAGGCAATATCCTGGGCTTCCGCAAAGGCACGCGCAGCGACGGTAAATTCGTCGTCATCTCGGCGCATCTCGATACGGTGTTTCCGCCTGAGACCGACGTAAAAGTAAAGCGCGAAGGCGACAAACTCCTTGCCCCCGGGGTCGGTGACGACACCTTCAGCCTCGCCGCCATGCTCGGCATGATCCGAGCGATGAACACCGCCGGCATCAAGCATCGCGACGACATCATCTTCGTCGGCACAGTGGGCGAGGAAGGCCCCGGCGACCTGCGCGGCGTGCGCTACATGTTCAACAAGGGCGCCTACAAGGACAAAATCAAGACCTTCTTCTCGCTCGAAGCGGGCCCCGTGAACAGCATCACCAACGGCGCGGTGGGCTCGAAGCGCTACCGCTTCACGTTCAAGGGTCCGGGCGGACACAGCTACGGCGCCTTCGGCCTCGTAAACCCGATGTATGCCCTCGGCCAGGCCGCGGCCAACATGGCGCAGATGGAAGTGCCGGAGAAACCGAAGACGACCTACAGCATCGGCGTCATCGGCGGCGGCACCTCCGTCAATTCCATTCCGCTGGAAGGCTGGATGGAAGTGGACATGCGGTCCGAGGCTCCCGCTGAGCTTAAGAAAATCGAGGACAAAATCCTCGCGGCGGTGAACGAGGCCATCAAGGCGGAGAACGGCCGCCATTCCACGAAAGAGGGCGCCCTCACGCTCGATGCGAAATTGATCGGTGACCGGCCGGCCGGCGAGACGAACGCGAAGTCCGAGCTGGTGCAGCTCGCGACCGCGGCCATCGTCGCGGGCGGCCACAAGACCGAATACAGCGCAGGGTCTACGGACTCAAATCTCCCGATGAGCCTTGGCATCCCCGCCATCACGATCGGCAAGAACGCGCCCGACAACCGCGGCGGGCGCTCGCACTCCCTCGACGAGTGGATCAATGTCGAAAAAGGACCGATGGTGAAGGGCATGGTCACGTCCCTGAGCATCATGATTGCAGTCACGGGGATGGAGACGAAGTAGCGCGAAAGTTACTTCGCGCTGTCACCCAATTATTGAAAATTCGACAGAGGCCCGCGTTATGAAACGTATTACCTGCATCTCCCTGGCCGCGGCTCTTGCGGCCAGCACTCCGGTTCTGGCCCAGGAAAAAGGCGGGCTCGATCTTACGGGGCCGTACGACGTTGTGGTCGGCTGGTTCAAGCCGGGCATCAATGGGTGGAATCAGCGCGTGGTCTCGGTGAATGCCGAAGATCCCAACCGGGTCTTTGTCGGCGCTGTCGACCGCAATGACACCCGCGAGGGGCATCCCCTGCTGGCCGCGGACGGCACGCTCATGAAGGAAAAAACCACCGTTGTTCGCGACAACAATTTCTTCGACAAAGGCGACGTAAACAACCTTCTCGTTTTGAACGCCGACGGAAAGGTCATCGAGAACTGGTCGCAATGGAACAGTGAAATCTCCATCGCGCACCACATCATTATCGACCCCTACGATCCGCAGCGCGCGGTCTGGGTCGTCGACCGCTTCAATCACCGCCTTTTGAAGTTCTCGAACGACGGCAAACAACTCCTTCTCAAGATCGGCGAAAGAGCCGTGCCTGGGAACGATCAGGGACACTTCCACGATCCCGCGAGCCTCGCCGTCATGCCGGATGGATCGATCTACGTGGCGGACGGCTACACCAATTCACGCGTTGTGAAGTTCGATAAGGACGGAAAGTACGTGATGTCCTGGGGCACGAAGGGAACAGGGCCCAGCCAGTTCAGCCTCGTCCATTCCGTCGCCGTTGATGCAAATCGCGTCTATGTCGCCGACCGCAACAACGACCGCATCCAGATCTTTGACCACAGCGGGAAGTTCCTGGACCAATGGCCGGGCACGGCGCGCGTGACCCGCGCGATCATGACGGAAAGCAACCGGCTTTGCGTCTCGGCAACGACCTATGGCCGGTTCGCCTGCTATGACCTCAACGGCAAGCTGGTGTCGCAGTGGGGCACCCTCGGCACCGCCCCTGGCGTGAGCGACAACGCTCACCAGATCGACGTCGATAATGCCGGCAACTTCTATGTGGCCGACGCCAACAACAACCGCGTGCAGAAGTTCGTGCCGAAGAAAGGCGCCAATAAGGACCAGCTCATCGGCCGCGAGCTCGTGCTGAAGAAATAGGCCGGCGCACGCAGCTACATATACTGCTCGCGCATATCGTCGTAGATTTCGATGGCGGTAAGACCGCCGTCCCCTTGCCTTCTGCTCAAGATCAAGGGCTCCTCGAGCGTATCAATCAGTTGAGCCAACGCCTCGAGGCTGGCGATTTCGATGTGCCAGGCTTTCTTGTCTTGGGATCTCACGGCGCCCGGCGCCGGAGACTCCTCACCCTGCATCACATCTGAAGTTCGCGTGATCTTGAATTTCACCTGATAGGTTCTCCCGGATCACTCGGATGTGGAAGTCTTGCAGCGAATGGTCATCGCCATCGTCGCGATATTGAGCGCGTAGTAACCCAGGGGGCAGAGCGCGGACGCTTTGGTCAGGCACTCCGGGTGACCGCGCGGCGTTGACGAACAATCGACACGATGGCCCGCGCGGCCGTCGTCGAGCGTCACATCTGTTGCAGTGGTGATTTCGGGTGAGGACGCGCACCCGGCCAAGAAGACCGCCGTTATCAGCACGCACCTGCGCATAGGCAGTGTGTGACACGTCTACGCAGCAATCACACCTCTTTTCGGTCCTGCCATTGCGTTTGCGCCGCCGGAGGCTCATATCTACGCCCACGACGCCTACCTACGCTCTTAGCGTCATTCGCAATCACACATCGCTATGCTTACGGTCGAGGCCCTCGCGGGGTCCTTGATTCAATTGGTTTCCTGGGGATCCTGCGACACCCCGGGCGACGGCGTGAAAGACCTTTTCGCAACGCTTTTCACCGGAAGGAGCACAGTCATGGCCATGAACCAGAGCGCCCACAAGACGGGCGGCGGAATCGGAGGAAAGGCGAAGCACGAAACAAAGGAGGCCAAACGCGCCCGGCGCGTGAGCAACCTTGCCGCGCGGGCTGACGAAAACCGCACCCGGCAGAAGGGCAATCACCAGGCGCCAAAGGCCAAGAAGTAGGCGCCCGCAGGATCAATGAAAAAGGCCGCCCAGTGGGCGGCCTTTTTTGTTGGTCACGCGGCAAGTGATCAGTTTTCCAAGCCACATACGAAGTTCTGGGCCTCATTCGTTGAACCCTGCCCCTTGTACTTCGGGACGAGCGGATACATGCAGACCGGTCGCGTCATCGCGACGGGCTTCTCGGGATCGTCGTCAGTGAATTTTGTCGCAACCACTTGGGTCGGGCCCACGCCTTCTTCGACCCACCGGTAGAGCGCTGACACCATGTCATGCGAAGCGGGCTGATCGCCGCCCTGTTGTCCGAATTCGTTCGGTCCCGGACCACCGCGGCAGTGACTGACCCCTGCCCCCATGAAGAGGCGATAGAACTCCTGAGTCTTCGCATAGGCTGGATCTTTTGGATGATCCGAGCCCGCAAGCACGGCTCCTCCGGGGCGGTTACGGGCAACGACCTGTTCGTAGTACATGAGTCCGCCCTTAGGATTCACTTCGACGTCTACCCATCCATTGAATTGAATGAGCTTCCCGCCCCGCGCTCGGAAGGCGTCGAGGTTCGGGTTCTTCATGTCGAGCCACTTCCCGACGGCGTCGATGGCGGCCTTGCCGTCGCGGTCGATGTCGAAGGTGTCGAAGTCCCAGTCGGGCTTGTTGTAGACAAAGTTCGCGAAGAAACCGCGGGCGAAGGTGCTCTGAGTCGCTTCCCGGCGCGCTTCGTCGAACCCGCCGCGAATATTGTCGCTGACCCAGCCGTTCCGCGAACCCACTTCAGACCCGAGCGAGTAGCCGGGATAGAAAAGGGTTCCATCCGATTTTCTGGGGCCGTCGATGATACGGAAGTAGGCCGCCGCCTGCTTGTCCGATAACGGGAGCGCTTCACGCTTCACCTGGCATCGATGCGGGAGGCCGACAAGGCCGTCCTTGACGCCGTCCTGCGCGTCGCATGAGTCCAATACGACGGCGGCTACTTTCTCCATCTCCTCGCGAGAGACGTAGCTCTCCTTGTCGGCCATGAGGTTTTGGTTCATCCCAAAGCCGACAAACAGGCCCGTGAAGTCGTTCGCGGGCGAAATACTCAAGATGCCGTCGAAGTCCTCGGGATAACGGTAGGCCGACATGAGTCCTTCACCGCCGCCCTTCGAGCAGCCGACGAAATAGGCCTTCTTGGGCTTGGACCCGTAGTAGGCGGCCGTCAGCGCCTTGCCGGCATCGGCGGTGACGTGCACCGCCCGATAGGCGTAATCGACGACCTTCTCTGGATGCCCCAACGCAAACGTGGCTCCGGGCGTGTCGTGGCCATCGTCGGTGGAGGCGACCGCGGTGCCGCTAAGCAAGGGGCGCCGCATGGAATCATAGCGGATGGCCCCGGCAAATCCTCCGTTGCCGACCGATTCATACCGCCCTGTCCATTTTTCGGACGTAGGAAGCCATACTTCAAATTTGATGTCGGAATCGCCCGTCGGTTTGATGGTGCCGGCGACGCGGCAGAACGCCACGGGGACCGGCTTCAGCGGTACCGCCGAGCGTCGCCAAGATGGATTAGTTGGAGTAAATTCGTTGGCGTCGAAGGCTTTCGCCACATCGATCGTGGTGTCTTTTAGTTTTAAGCTTAGGAGGCTTTCGCAACTCGTGGCGGCCATGCTCAAGGTCGGCCACGCAGCGACGAAGAGTGCCGTACAAACGAAGACGCCGCGCTTCATTTCGGTCATCGGGCCTCCCCCGCTCGTTCGATGATCTTACGCCACCGGTGAGGTTCATGGCAGAGCCAAGTTACGTAAAGGGCGCGTCGACGCCCGCGATCGTAGAGCGCACGCTTGGCGAAGCTTTGTCGGTGGCTGTGACCAAATGGCCGAACGCCGAAGCCCTCGTTTCGTGCCACCAGAACATCCGGTGGACATGGGCTGAATTGGCCACACGGGCCGACGCCGTGGCCACCGGACTCTTAAAGCTGGGACTCGTTCCCGGCGATCGGGTGGGAATCTGGGCGCCGAATTGTGCGGAATGGACTCTCACTCAGCTTGCAACGGCGCGTATTGGCTTGGTTCTCGTCAATATCAATCCCGCCTACCGCACCTGGGAGCTCGAATACGTTCTGAACCTGGTTGGCGTAAAGGCGCTGGTCTGCGCCGAACAGTTCAAGTCCAGCGA
Source organism: Fidelibacterota bacterium (assembly GCA_945903705.1). Lineage (GTDB taxonomy): Bacteria > Pseudomonadota > Alphaproteobacteria > Rhodospirillales > Rhodospirillaceae > SHVO01. Next base: position 6,830 of record CAMDOZ010000043.1, read on the forward strand.
TTATCTGGAGATGGTGGAAAGTCTGGCGCCCGAATTGAGAGCGTCGGCGCCGGGCGATCTCACGTCGAGCCGACTGCCGGCCTTGCGCTCCGCCATAAAATTGACCGCACGCGAGCGCTCGGGGTGGCTGCCTTTTGAGTCATTGACCAAAGAAACCGACGGCAACTTGTTAGTGAAGGCCGCGCTTAACCTGCGCCCGGAAGATCCCATCAACGTCCAATTCACGAGCGGGACGACAGGCAAGCCAAAGGGCGCCACGCTTTCCCACCGCAATATTCTGAATAACGCAACACTTGTCGGCGGGACGATGGGGCTGCGCGCCGGAGACCGGCTTTGCATTCCCGTACCCCTCTATCACTGTTTCGGAATGGTCATGGGCAACCTGGCTTGCATCGCCCACGGCGCGACGATGGTCTATCCCGCCGCGAGCTTTGATGCCCTTTCGGTTCTGAAAGCGGTCGAGCAGGAGAAGTGCACGGCGCTCTACGGCGTTCCGACGATGTTCATTGCCGAGTTGGAGCACGGCGAGTTCTCGAAATTCGATCTCGGCTCCCTTCGGACTGGAATCATGGCCGGCAGCCCCTGCCCCGTCGAAGTTATGCGCAAGGTAATCGATAAGATGCACATGAGCGATGTGGGGATCGCCTATGGCATGACCGAAACAAGCCCTGTCAGCTTCCAGACTTCTCTCGATGCACCGCTCAGCCGGCGCGTGTCGACCGTCGGCCAAATCCAACCGCACCTCGAGGCCAAGGTCGTCGACGCGAAGGGCGATATCCTGCCGCGCGGCGAGCCGGGCGAGCTCTGCGCGCGCGGCTATTCGGTCATGATAGGCTACTGGGGCGACCGGGAGCGTACACGGGAAGCGATCGACGACGACAACTGGATGCACACCGGCGATCTCGCGACGATCGACGCGGAAGGGTACTGCAACATCGTCGGGCGCATTAAAGACATGGTCATCCGTGGGGGAGAAAACATCTATCCAAAAGAAGTGGAAGACTTCCTCTTCGGCCATCCGAAAATTGAAATGGCGCAGGTCGTCGGCGTCCCCGATGCGAAGTACGGCGAAGAGCTATGTGCCTGGGTCAAGTTGCGCGCCGGGCAGACCGCCACCGCCGAGGAGATTACCGCGTACTGCAAGGGCCAGATCGCCCACTATAAGGTTCCCCGGTACGTGCGTTTCGTCGACGCGTTCCCAATGACCGTGACCGGTAAGGTACAGAAATTCGAGATCCGCGCCGCGATGATCAAGGAGCTGGGCATCGCCGAGGTAGAAACAGCGTAGAGCTATGCAGGATCCCGGCGCAGCGCCTGGCACATGCAGTGCACGGCGCCGCCGCCTGCGGCGATCATCGAGACGTCAGGATCGTACACCGTGAGTCCCTCTGCCCGGCAGGCTTGCGCCAATTTCTTGCTGGTGGACGGAACCAGTACGCGCTCGCCGCCCAACGCCACGACATTGGTTCCCATCTCCATCGCATCGCCGTAGGAAACGTCGATGACGCGGATGCCGCGCGATTTTAGCCACGCGACGAACTCCGGCTCCACCGCCTCCGTGCAGACAACGGCGAGGTTCTCCGCGAGCATCCCCATTTGGACGTCCAGATGGAGGAAATGGGAATCGAAAGCATAGCTGCGGAACTCCCAGCCCTCGGCCTCGAACCAGCCCTTGATTTGATTGACCGCGGGCTCGATCGAGCGTTCGCCGGAAAAGCCGCAGACCGCGACACCGGGCTTCAATACCATGAAGTCCCCGCCTTCGACGTTGCCGGCGGTGACGATGTCATAGATCGGGATGCCGGCCTCGAGGTAGAAGCGAAGAACAGACGCGATCTCGCCGCGCCGGTACGGCTTCTGGAGCTGCATCACGATCGGGCCCCAGGGCGTCATGACGCTACTGTCGCGCGCGAAGATCTGGTACGGGAGCCCGTCTTCGGCCGGCAGGATATGGGCGTTCACCCCAGCCTGCCGATAGACGTCGAGCATCTCGCCGTATTGCTTGCGGGCCGCCTGAAAGTCGAATTTCAGGCCCACGCGCTCGGTGCGCTGGGCCACCGCGTTCCCCGGGGTCCAGCGGAAATTGTCGATAGGGCCGACAAGGACGTCACGCAGGACACCGTATTCGCTATCGACGCCCCAGCGGTTGAGGATGGGCGTGCCGCCAGCCTCAAGGCGGTTGCGGAGCTGCATTGAGTGTCCTCCAGACGAAGTCTTTACCCCGACGGTCGCCGTCGTTCTGGGGGCCATATATACGGCACTCCCTGCCCTGCGCTTTGCCTAAAATTTTTCACGACCCGCCGGAAAAAAATTCACGAGGCAGGTTGAACGGGTCTGGCTCCGAGGTCGGTTTACGGATACGCCGCGATCCAAAACAGTGCCCAACTTCCGTCGTAGGGCGTCCCGATATCGACAATAGTCTCGTCGCCCTGCGCCACTCTCAGTTCGTAGGCGTCATTGCCATTGATGTCGCCCGGCGCGAGGTCCCCGTCAAAGGTCCAAAGCGCATGGCCCCGGCTGGCCCACTGCTTGCTGCCGTCCTCGCGCGTATAAAGAGTCCAATCGCCCGACGGCTGCGCATCGGCGGGCGCGAGATAGGGTTTCCACTTTTCGCACGCGTTGATGCAACGGGGATTCGTGCCGAGGTCGCGGCCGACGGCCGGTCGCAACGTGTCGCCGCGGCGCATGCCGTGGCCGCCGCCGGACTGATAGATGTAGCTGTTCCGGCGATAGAGCGTGCGGCCGTCAGCTGTCGCGAGGACCTTGCCCAGCTTCTTGGTCATGCTGATGGCCACGTTCGACGGCAGGAAATAACGCTTGTGGGCGGCCACTTGGAAGCGCGGGTCTACATTCATGCCGTTTGCGTCGTTGAAGGCGAGATCCTGCGCAAAGGTGAATAGGGGACGGCCCTTATAGGTCCATTGCGTGATGCCGTCCGAGCGCAAGGCGATGGCGAAGTCGCCGACCGGCGCAGCCAGGCGCGGCGCGGTGTAAGGTGTCCACAGCTTGCGGCATTCGAGGGCGGCGCACCCCTTCTCGGCTTTCTTCACGTCTCCATCAAACACATAGAGCGTACGCTCAGCGCGGTTGTCGATAAGCGCGAGCGCAAGAGCGTCTTCCACGTCGCGGATTGAGATCCCGGGAGGTGTCAGGGCTTCGCCGACCGGATACATCATGGCGGCCGTCCAACCTTCAGCCAACGGCTTGTCGACGGGGATCGACTTGCTCTTTGCGCCACGGGGACCAACGAGCTCGCCACGGCCAAAGCGCTTCGGGCTATTGCCGGCGACGGCCCCCGGATCGACGTCCTCCACGAACGTATAGAGCGGCTTTTCGTTGAGTGCCCACTGCAGCTGCCCGTCCGCCCGCTTGATCAAGGACCAGCCCGCCACTGGTTTTGCACCGTCATGTGCAAGGGCGGGCCGCCACTTCTCGGCGCAGGTGTCAACGCAGGTCGGTTTTCCCGGCTGATCGCCGGCATAGGTGTAAAGGGTGAGGCCTTCCCCGTTGGCATAGACCATCTGCTCGCGCGGGAGCTTCGTGGCCGTCGGCTTGCTGAGGCTGTAGCCCGCGGCAAGCCCGAGCGGCTGCATCGTGATCCCTTCCGGCGTAGCTAAGGCGCCGAAGGGCTCCACCTTCTGGGCCGACTGCGCGGTGATCCCGGCAAGGGCGAGCAATACGGCCGATAGACCGGCAACCTTTGCGAATGAGCGTGCCATCTTCGCGTCTCCCTTACAGGATTTCCGTGATCGTCTTGGACGTCTGGTTCGACCGTCCGCCCCAACTGTTGAGCGGTACGCCAAGGGCCTGCTGAACGGTCAGACCCACTCGCGTGCACGGCTCACCGGGCGCAGAGATGTGCATGCCGGTCTTGATCGCGCCGCCGCCGGAGCCGGCCGTGATGATCGGGATATCTTCGACGGTGTGGGCGCGCGCATCGCTATGATCGGTTTGCCACAGCACCAGCGAACGGTCGAGCAGAGTGCGATCGCCTTCGCGCGTCTCGGCCAGTGTGCGGATAAAGTCGGTGAAAATCAGGTTGGCTTGCTCGATATAGCCGTACACGATTTTCTGGTAGCCGAGCGCCGGATCGATCGCCTCTTCATGAGTCGCCGTGTGCCACGTGTTCGGCGCGCCCTGGCGGCGCCAGCCTTGCGCGCCGAGGTTGAGATTGACCACGCGCGTCTGACCGCAGGCCATGGCATATGCGAGGAGCCGCGCGATGATCTTGCTGTTGGGGAGAATGTTCTCGAGCGAGCTGTCCGGCTTGGACTCGGTTTCCGCCGCGGGGATCTTGCACCCGACCATCGGCGCGGGCTTTTGCAGCTCGAGTTCGAGCTGGCTTTCGATGTCGCGGATCGAGGTATAGAACTCGTCGAGGCGCGCCCGGTCGGCGACACCGACCTGTTTCGCGAGATCCGCCCGCTGTTCCGTGATCGCCGAGAGAACGCTCTTGCGCGCGATGACAAGCGGATCGGGCGTAAAGTCGGCGGCGTTGGGATCCTTGAATTCGGCGCCGAAAATCCGCGCATAGAGGGCGGTCGGCGAGCCTTCCGAAGCGTTCACCGAGGTGCCGCTGCGCCGGCTCCAGCTTCCGCGCGAGCCGTCGAGGGTGACTTCGAGCGAGCGGAAGCGCGTGCGGGTGCCGATGACGTCCGCGATTTTGGAATCAAGGCTGGGGCCGATGGGTCCGCTGTCGAACACCGCGCCGGTCGTGGCGATCTGGACGGTCGACGTGTGCGTTTCGTGCGGCCGGCCGTCGAGGAAATACTTCATCCCCGAGAAGATGTTGATCTTGTCGCGGAACGGATCGAGGACCTTCAGCTGGATGTTGTTCTCGTAGCCGGCGCCGGTCTTCTTAGGTACCCACATGCCGGGATTGAGGCCAAGACCCTGATACCAATGCCCGAAGGTCGATGGCGGAGCGGCGCCGGTGTCGGCGAGCGCGAGGCCGTTCGCATCGAAGAACGCATCAAGCAAGGGAAGGCCGACGGCGACGCCGCTTCCCATCACCATGCCTCGCAACATCGTCCGGCGGTTAAATCTGCTCATGTTCGACCCTCCTCGAAAGGTCAGTTTCCGGCTTCGCGCGCGCCGGCGATCGGCGGGCGCTGTTCGGCTTGGAAAAACGTGGGGTTGGTGGCGATGGCCTGCATCAAAGACGGCACGACGTGGCCTTTGGCGACAAAGTCTTTCGTCAACGCTCCGACCCACTCGCGATCGCTCAAGACGACCGGACGGCCGAGGCCGTAGGCGGCCAAGCGATTGACGAGGCACGAGGTCGTGGCGGGATGGTTGTAGACCGCCTGGCCGAGCTCGGCCGCGTTACCAAACTTCACATTGTCGAGCTGGCCGGTGGTGTCGATATCGACGCCGTTTTCCGTGGTGCGGAATGCGCCGCTGCCGTCGAAGTTTTCCAGTGCTAGCCCCATGGGGTCCGTCAGCTTGTGGCATCCGGCGCACACGGGGTTCGCCTGGTGAGCCGTCAGCCGGTCACGCGCAGTGCGGTGCACCGGGTTGGACGTATCTTGGACGACCGCGAAGTCCACCGCGTCGGGCGGGGCCGGCACTTTCTGGCACATGACGATCTCGCGCAGGGCCTTGCCGCGCAAGGTCGCCGAGGTGCGGCCGGGATGCGAATGCAGCGCCACGAAGCTGAGGTGCGTGAGAAGGCCGGTGCGAGGATCGTTGGGCGCGAAGGTGAACTCCTGCCACATATCCGGCGAACCGTTGGGAATATCGTTGATCAGCTTCACCTGATAGAGCGAGGCGAGCGCCTGGGTCAGATAGGTCTTCCGGGTGCGGAACAGATCGCGGTAGTCGCCCCGTTGATCGACAACCAGATCGACGATGGTACGCAAGGTCTGCTCGCGGGCATTCTTGGCTACGACCGCGTCGTACTTCGGGAAAATCGTCGAATCCTTCGCGAGCGACCCCAAGTCATCAAGCTGGAACATGTCGGCGAAGAAGGCGCGCACGCCCTTCTCGAGGCGCGGCGAGGCAATCATGCGAGCGACCTGCCGTTCAAGGCCGCGGCGCGACCGCAATTCGCCCTTCTCGGCGGCGACCAGCAGCTCCTCGTCCGGCATCGAATTCCACAGGAAAAACGATAGACGCGTCGCCTTGGCGAAACTGTCGAGGCGCGCGTCGCCTTTGTTGTCCGGATCCGGCTCGATGGTCGCCTGGCGGAAGAGGAACTGCGGCGACGACAGCACCGAACTCAGGGACAGGGACAAGCCGGTATAAAAGTCGCCCGTGGACGTCGCGGCCGCATTGGCGGCGCGCACATAGAGATCGACTTCACGCTCCGTCATCGGGCGGCGGAACAGGAGGCGGCCCGTGCGCGCCAGGAATTGCTTCGCGCAGGCGTCGTCCGGCGCCTTCGCATTCGCCGGCTTACAGGGAATCATGAGGTGACGGTTGTCCGGCCCGGTCACTTGTTCGGCGACCGTGCGGGCCATGGCGTTGTATTGCGCCATCCCGCTCGAGGACACGCTGACCTTGCCCGCGCCGACCTCGTTCAGATGCTCCACCCGCATATCGGGCTCGAAGCGTCCGCCGAGCTCGATGGAATTTCCGAAGACTTCTTCGATGATATTTGCGTATTGCTCGGGCGTGAGCCGACGCATGGGCGCCGCCGGATCTTCGGCGGACGGCGCGCTTGCCGGGAACGCCGGCGCCGTTGTCAGAAGCGTGGCAGCCAACGCAATCTTCGCAAACACCCCTGTGCGCAAGGCTTTTCTCATTGGTTGCCGCCCGCGCTGGCGCCGGCTGCGGGCTCCAGGAAGGCCGGAACCGCCTCGAGATAATAGGTCGACGAGATGGCGCGATTGCGTCCGGTCGCGGGATCCTTGTCGTAGTCCGCAAGGCGGGAGAGCAGGTGGTAGATGCCCGGCGGTTCGGCGCAGAAGTTCTTCTCGGCTTCCATATTGGCGCTGCCGCAGAAGTGATAGATCTCGTCGATGGGCTGGTAGCCTCCGATCAACACTTCGAGCACACCGCTAGACGTCATTTTCATGCGCGCCTGGAACTGGTGCATCGAAAAGACCGGGAAGAGAAGCGGCTCCTGGACCATGAAGAATGGCCCGGGCTTCGTGACCGAGATGACCCCGTCCTTGATCTCGCCGGCATAAATGTTGCTCGCGGTGCGCGGATCCGGATCGGCGCGGTAGCTCATGTCCGCCCGCGCAGTGCCATTCCCGTTGTAGCGGATCGGCTCCAGCGCGCGGCTGAATTTAATCGTCACGGGGCCGTCCTTGTCGAGGTCTTCCCCGGTGACGCTGATCGTCCAGGCGGGCGCTGCATCCTTGATCGCCATCCAGAAGAAGAGCCCGGCGGCGCTGCCGTCCCTGAGGCGCGCGCGGAATTGATCGTTGCAGCCGTAGACGCGCGCGAGCTCGTGATCCACGCCTTTGATGCCGGCTTCGGGGTCCGTGAACGAGGTCTTTGTTTCGCCTTTGCCGTCCAGATCGAAGCCGTAGGCCATCTTACCGCCCCAGGGCTTGAGGCCGGGATCCTTCACCGCCAAGGGATGCATATAGGCGTTGGCGGGTTTCCCGTTGATGCGCGCGCGGTAGAACAGGATTTGGGTGAGCTCGTCGGTCTCCCAGCCGCCGCTGTCGTCGCGGGCGGCATCGCGCTCCAGGATCGCGGCGATTTCGCGGGCCGAGTATCCGAGGTTCGCGAGGTTGATCGGCACAAGTTCCGGATATTTCGGGTTGATGCCGCCGGGGCAGTCGTCGGCCGCGTTGTTGGCCGCGTGCCAGAACTTCGACATGACGTAGTGGCGTGTCTGTTCGGCGGAGGCCGGCGCGCTCAAGAACGCCAGAAAGAGCGGCGCCGCGGCGAGGAGCACCCTTGCACCGGCGCGTGGAGACCGCGCTGTACCGACCGTCATCCTCTCCTCCTCAAAAACCCAAGCCGCGATCGCGCTAAGAGGCTGACACACCACAAAAGAGCCTGCTCACGCGGTTCCGGCGGTGACCGAGCCGTACGCCGAAATGTACCGTTTTTTGGGCGTGTCCGCCCGTCCTGGATTGTAAAAAGGACCTCCCCTGGCGGCCCTCTCCTGGCGGGCGGCGGTGTTCACATCTTTTTGACCGCAGGCTCCGTCCGGACAAATAGGGGCCGGGGCAATATCCGCTACAATGGAAGGGCCGAATCGTCCTAACTCATTGGCGAAGTTTAAAGAAATCGGCCCTATTCGGAGGCTAGATCGCACGATGACCCGCCCAATGGAAGAGCCCGTAAGTCTGGACGCGCCCCAGCCGGCGCGTGGCGGCACAGCGGTTGGCCTAAGATTGCCGAAAGGTCAGCGCTACACCCTCTACGGCGTTTCCGCCGGTGTGTGGCTCACGGGCGCGGTCTGGCTCGTCTATCACTACTTTATGCAAACCGAAGGCCCGTTCGGTTTTCAGAAGCACCCGGTCGAGGTGGTTTCGCTCGAAATTCATGGCGTTTTCTCTTTTGCGTCCCTTTGGATCTTCGGCGTTCTCGGGTGGACCCACATCCTGCGCGGCTGGACAAGCAATTGGAAACGATGGTCGGGCGGCGCTCTTGTCGCCGTCATCGCCATACTGATCGTTACTGGCCTGGGTCTTTACTACTTCGTCGACCGACAGTGGCGGGAGTGGACGTCGCTCGCGCATTGGGTGCTCGGGCTGGCCGCATTAGTGTTTTTTTTCGTACACTGGCTTTCCAAATCGCAGGCACATCGCGACAGCTGAAACGGGCCAAGGACTTTCTTGAATGCGCGCATCGTTGATGCTCATTCCCGCCGCCATCATTGGAAGCGCATTCGCACCGGCGGCGCAGGCAGCCGTATTCATGAACGTCGAGCAAGCGCAGAAGCTCATCTTCCCCGGTGTCGCGCTCAAGGAAAATTTCATCACACTCGATCAGGACCAATACAACGCCATTGTCGACGAGGTGCAAGGCGAGCCTTACGGGCGAAAGGTCAGGGCCTGGCGCACGCCCACGGGCGAATGGTTCGTGCTCGATCAAGTGCCCGGTAAAGACAATTGGATCACCTATGCGGTGGGCGTCGACGCAAAAGGCACGGTCCGCCAAATCGAGATTCTCGAATGCGAGGACAACTACGACGCCATAACACTTCCGGCCTGGCGCTCCTATTTCCGCGGGCGGCAGCGCAAATTCGATATCAATCGCATACCGATTATTTCCGGATCTACGTTGTCCTCGGAGAACATGGCCGTGGGCGTGAGGCGGGTTCTCGCCACTATTGCGTTCGCCTTGGAGCCCTCCGTCGAGGGCAAGCCGTAATACTACGCTAGGCGAGCGGTGCCGGCGTTGTCGGTATGCCCTGGCCGATCGCAGCTTTTTCCTGAGCGTCCAACGCACGCACGAAGGCGTCCCTCGCCCTTAGGCGTTGCCAATACTCCTTCGTATGCGGACGAAAAGAGCTCGAGAGGCTTAGATACTCGGCCAGCGTCAGGGCGTACCCAACCGAAATGTCCGCGGCCGTGAATCTACCTGCGCACAGAAACGGCCTACCGGCGAGAATGTTTTCGAGGCTCTTGAGTCTGCCGAAGAACCAGCGCGTATAATCTTCGACCACCTGGGCTGACCGGCGATCGGGGGATTCGAAACGCCCGTATCTCAGAATAAGTGTCTGAGGAAATGTCAGGGTCGCTTCGCCAAAGTGCAGGAAGTTCAGGTAATCGGCGTAGCCCGGCTCGTCCGGCGCGACACCGAAACCGCCCTGCCCGTAACGCGCGGCGAGGTACTCGCAGATCGCGGCCGATTCCGTCATGCGCTCCTCGCCGTCTATAAAGAGCGGTACCGTGCCGAGCGGGTTGACCTCGAGATAAGCCGACGCATGCACGCGCGGCGGAAAAGGCATCATCACCAATTCGTAAGGCACGCGCAGTTCTTCAAGCGCCCAGAGAGCGCGGAACGATCTCGCACTTACGCAGTGATGAAGAACAATCATGTCAGGCTGTACGGGGGATCCACTTCCCGGCCAGAACTGTGCCGGCCGGCGACAGTTTTTGCCTTACAACTCGCTTTCCATCGTAATTGTCCAGGAATTCGAATTCGCCGTTCCGCGTCTCGAGCAGGGCGACGTCGGCAATGGCCCCAACTTTAAGGGTGCCCTTCTCGCGAAAAGCCTCAAACACCCGCGCGGCATTGATGGTCGCGCAAGCGACCACCTGTTCGAAGGTCATGCCGAGAAGCATCAGCTTGGACATGACGGTGGGGAAATCCACGAATTGCGAGACACGGCCGCCGGGCGTCCAATCGGTCGAGAGCGTGTCGGGCAGGAATCCGGCCGCCAGCACCTTCTCGGCGATGTCCCAGCGGAAATGCCCGCCCCGGCCGTGGCCCATATCGAACCAGACCCCGCGTTTCCGCGCGTCCAGGACCGACGGAAGGATATTGCCGGCGTCGTCGATAATCGCCTCGGGCGGCGGGGCAAATAGGTGCGTGAGCACATCGCCCTTCGTCAGGAGCGCCATGACTTGGGACAAAGGGGACACCGACTGGCCCATGTGGACCATGATCGGAATGCCAAAGGGCGCAGCCGCTTCCTTGGCGCGCCGTACGACCTCAACGTCATTGTTGCCGGCCACATTCTTGGAAACCCTCACCTTGATGCCGATGATGGTGTCCCGGTGCCTGGCGATGGCCTCGCGCGCCAGGGCGACGTCGACTTTGCCCAGGTCCTGCAGTTCGCCGCCGGGCGTGAGGCCCGTGCGCCCGAGGTTGATCAGGACGCGTCCCTGCTGCGGACCGGCCTTCACCTCCGCGACCACGGCGTCGACCTTGTCCGCGCCCCTGCTGCCGGCATCCACATAGCCGGTCACGCCGTCCGCGACGTTCAGGGCCGGCCCACCGGCCGTGTCGCCGGCGTGGGAGTGGATATCGATCATGCCCGGGATGACATATTTCCCGGCCGCATTCACGGTTTGCGCGTCGATCCCGTCAATGGTCGCGGCGATCGCCGCGATCTTGCCGTCGGCGATCGCGACATCGCGCACCGCGTTGACGCCGGACGCGGGGTCTATGACATGCCCGCCTTTGATGACGAGGTCATAGGCCACGGCACCGAACGCGCGCCGTGCGCCAAGCAAGGCAAAACCCGCCGTCGTCGCCAGAAATTCCCGCCGGTGCATCATTGGTGACCCCTCCCCTCGCAAAGCAAAAGCCCGCCAACTCATCGAGCTGGCGGGCTTTAATTTAGTACGGATCCTCTCGCGTTACATCTTGAAGCGTACGCCCGCGCGGAACGTGCGGCCTAGCGCGTCATAAATGTTCACGTTCGTTTGGGTGTAGTGGATCGCATTGATGCCCGTCTTAGGGACGATCACAGGGTCCGAATTCAAGACGTTCTGGATATTGAGGAATACGTTGATGGCGTCGCTGAATTGGTATTGCACGGACGTATCGAACCAATACTGCCCCTCAACCCAGTTTCTATCGATTGTTCGGTTGTTTAGCGTCGAGACGGGGCATCCCGTCTGACACTCGATGAAGGTCGGGTCGATCGTTCCGTCGGAGAAGCCGCGGGCCGTAAGCGCGATGGTGAGCGGATCGTTAGTGTAGGTAATGGATCCATTCCAGCGGAAGTGCTGCAAGCCGCCGTCGTTCGAAGTGCCTTGGTTCCAACCCACCGAGTCAACAGGCGGGGTCAGAACGGGATCGCGCCAATGCTTGAGGTATTTGGTCGCGACCGCATTGAACCTCAATGAGCCGGTCCAGTCTTCCACGATAGCGTCGAGAGGCAGGACATAAGTGGCTTCGAAGTCGATCCCGCGCGTGATTTGCTTGGCGATATTGACAGGCTGATTTTGTTCGACGATCAGCGCGACCCCGTCTTGAACCACGCGCTGGAACGAGTTGCAGAACTGCTGATATCCAAGGAAACAGAGGTTAAGCGGGCCTGTGGTCGACGCGATCAGGTCTTTAATATCGATATTCCAATAGTCCACCGAAGCGCTGAAACCGGGGATGAAGGAAGGCTGCACGACAACGCCGACGCCCGTGGTATCGGCTTTCTCCGGCGTTAGATTGAGATTACCCTTACTCTGGGCATTGACGGTAACGATCGCGTTGTTGTTGAAGGGATCCAACCGGTTACTTTGGAAACTCGACGAAAGACCGGCGAACAGTTCCGACAGATTGGGTGCGCGAATGTCTCGTGACCGGGTTGCGCGGAAACGGATGTCGTCGATCGGCGCCCACGTCAGGCCCACTTTCCAGGTGGTGACATAACCCGAGACGCTGTAGTCGGTCGCACGTACGCCCGCATTCAGGTCCAGCATGCGTGCGAAAGACGCATCCTTGGCAAGGGGCACGACGGTTTCCAAAAAGGCTTCCGTCACGCTGTATTTACCTATTGCGGGAACATAGTTTCCGTTCAAAAAGCCGGTGGGGACCGTTGCCGATCCGTCGACCTGTTCGGTGCGGTGCTCGATGCCGAAAGCCGCCGACACCGGTCCCGCCCAATTCTCGAAGGGCTCGCCGTTCATTTCCGCTGACACAACATTCTGGATGTAATGTTCGTTTCGTTGATCCAGGAGCAGGATGTAATCAACGGCGGCCTGGGTGTTCACGCCGATGCCGAACGGATTGTAGGGAACGCACCTGTTGCCCCACGGATCGATGACTTGCGAGCGACATTGGATTGCACCGGTCGTCGCGTTGCGCACAGAGTCAAGCGCGCGGTTATAGTTCGCGAGGAACGGAACGCGCTCGTTCCTCGACGACTGCCGGGTCATGCCATGCCCGAGATAGGCTTCCCAATTCCATGACGTGTCGAATGCATCCATCGATCCAATGAGGCCGATGGAATTGCGCTGCGTAACGCGGTTGTTGCGCAATTCGGGAGCGCGGAAATCGAAGTCGGCGTTACTGGTACCGAAGGTGAATTGCGTGGTGCCCGTCGCGACCGCGCGTGCTGCGACCTCTGCCGGCAGGAATGGATTGTCCGCCCGCAGCGTGAGGTTTCCGGAAAACAGAGGCGACAGGGCGACGTTGTACGAAAACGTATGAGCCCAGGACGACTGGAAATAGACGTTCACATTGTCGCTCAGGTCATAGTTGGCACGGATGAAAATATTCTGATTATTTTCCTTGGTGCCCAGATCCGGAACATTGTGGAGGCTGTGCGCGTCGGATTGAGATGAACCGAACGCATTGGTACCGTCGTTGAAGACGCCGTAGTCGAATGCATACGGCGCCCCGCCGGGACCGAAGGCGATGCCCTTCAGGGGACCGCCGGTGATCAGGCCGCCCTTGGTCGACCGCATATTGATGATCGGATCCCTGACAATCTGCTCCGGCAGACCATTAGTCGCCGTGTAAGCGGGGTTATTCATGACCCCGATGTTTGTCATGTTCCACTCGCGGTTCGACGGATCTTGAATGCCCGCGGTGGCCTCGGCCTCGCCGCTTATGATGATATGCCCGCGGCCGCCGGCGAACGGCGTGCCGCCGGTCAGCACCACGCGCCAATTTTCGTTATCGCCGTAATTGGTGATGGAGCCGGACACCTCACCCTTGATGCCGACATATTCTCTGTCGAGCACGAAGTTCACGACACCCGCCAGGGCGTCCGAACCGTAGGCGGCCGAAGCGCCCCCGGTCACCGTATCGATGCGTGAGACCAACTGCTGCGGAATGGTATTGACGTCGACCGATCCCGTGAGCGCTCCACCCACGGAACGCTTGCCGTCGATCAGCACCAGCGTACGGACCGGAAGCAGGCCTCTCAAGCTCAGGGAACTGATGCCCGCGACGCCGGTATTCGTTCCGACGTTACCGGCGGACGACGCGCTTCCCGAGAAAGTCGGCATTTGATTCATCATGTCGGCAACATTGGAGACGCCGGACTTTTCAAGCGCCTCGACACTCACCACCGTCAACGGCGTCGGCGCTTCGTAGCCGTCGCGAACAACGCGTGAGCCGGTCACCACGATTTCATCGATCGAGGCTGCAGGCTCTTGAGCCGCTTGCGGCGCGGCGGATTGGGCGTGGGCTGATTGCACTCCGGAGAGAGTGCTGACCAGGATCGCGAGTGCGGACGTCGTGACAAGCGCACGCGCCTTTTGCGCGCGTCGAGCATTGGTGCCGAACATATTGATCTTAGATGGAAACATTATTAATTCCCTATCATGTTGATATAGATGCCCGACACCTGGCAAAGCACAGACTGCCGCAGCTCAATCACATCGGCGCGTTCCCCCTCCCAGGATCAAGGCGCCCGTCTCAGACTCTCTTCAAATCGAACTCACCTCTTTGACTCAACTCACGTGTTTCTACGTCGCGGCTGCCCCTGCAGCGTGAATGACCAATAGTGTGCTGAGCTACCCCCGAATGTGCTTACGCACAGCGGGCCGACGCGGACGACCTAATCGCGGTTCCCTGCGCTGGTCGTCGCACCGGATGGAGTATCGGCACTTACGACCGCTTCAGGCGTAGGATGGCTCACGAAGACTTGCGTTAAGCCAACCTTGAACGCGGTCGAGATGGCGATCATTTCACCGATTTTCGGGTCCGCATAGTCCGCATTGCGGACCAAGGCACGATAAATCGAAGGTGTTGCGGCTTGGCCATAGGCCTGGTGGTGGGTCGAGCGCCCCTGGTTGGCGGCCGTGTTCCAGTCGCCGATGTCCATATAGCCGCCCAGGATGCCGTTGGCGCGCTCCTGCGTCAGGTTGAGACGCCAGCGCGATCCGTAGAAGCGAATATCCGCGGCACTCTGTCCCCCGGCGGAGGGCATGTTGTATTCGGCCCCCTCGGTGGTGAGCACACCGTCCACGATCTTGCCCTTGAACTTCTGGATGAACGGCTTGCCGAAGCGCATATCGACACGCTGCGTGCCGCCCGGGAGATAGGTGGCGCCGGTCGCGTCCGTCATCGGCTGATCAAGGCCGCGGTAAGTGGTCAGCACGACGTCCGGATCGTTGATCAGGTCGTCGACCTCCGTCAGCTCGATGATGGTGATGTTGAAGGGGTATTTGCGCCAGTTATTGAAGGCGCCGAGATTATAGGAGGTCGAGCGGTAATTCGCCGTGCAGCCCCAGGCGCGTTGGGTCTGATTGTCGATGCCCTTATTGCCGTCCGGATCGGTGTAATCGTTCGCGTCGATCTTGTCGTTGAGGTCGATGCCGAAGGCGATCGTGGCGACCGACTCATAATGCGGAAGCCGCTCCTGCGGCTTGGTCGTCGGGAACCACACTTCGCTCTCGCGCTCAAGCTGGCTTTCCAGGACCGTCCACTTCTTGTCCTCGGGATAGAGGATCTTGAACTCCTCGCGCGGGCCGTTGTTGATCCCGTTCGGGCACTCGAGCTTGCCATCCGGGCTGTCCCAGATCGCCTTGTACTCCGACGTCATGACGTAGCCGATGCGACGGTCCACCACAGGGCTGCTGCCGCCGTTGGCGGCAAGCACCGGCGCGCTGAGGCAGGTGCCCGAGACGAGGGTCATCGCGAGAAGCTGAAGCTTAGCCTGACGTGACATGTCTTTCTCCCAACCGAAATCGTGTGTTAGCGGACGCTTTATCGACCGGTGAATTCTTCGCGCAGGAAGAAGACCTTGTAGCCGTTCCGCTGCCCGTAGAATTCGCCCCAACTCTGGGCCTTGATCATTCCCGGCCGCTCGTCGCGCACGAAGGTGAAGACCGGGCGTTCGCGGTAAGCCCATACGTGAAGCGCATCGGCCTGGCCGTCCTTGGCACGGTGGCCGGTGGCTGGATCGATCGCCATTACGCTCCAGGCGTCGTTCGCGCCCTTGGCGCCATTCTGGGCGATCACGTAGGGGAACGTCGTCAGGCAACGCGCGTGACTGCCGCCGCCGCAGACGGTGTAGCGGTATTCTTGCGGGGTGTCGGGATGGTCGCAGAGAAGTTGATCCGCCGCGTCATCGCCGCAGTTATAGATATAGATCGTCTTGCCCTTTGAGTCGGCCAACGTGACGCCGGCGGCGCTATCCTGCCGGGTGAATTCCGGCGGCGGCGGCGGGTTCTTCTGCGTGAAGACGATGTTCCAACCCGGAACGTCGACCCCATGCTGGTAGCCCGGCCCGCGCTCATGAACGTAGGTATAGAGCGGCTGCTTGCGGAACGCCCACTGCTTCACACCCGGCGAGCGCTCGATCACCGACCACTCATCGCGGGCTTCGGCGCCGATCTGCGGCGCCAAAACAGGCGTCCAGGTCTTCAGGCAGGCTTCGTCGCAATTCGATTTGTTGGCGCCGTCGCGATCCCAGGTATAGACGGCAACGCTGTCTGCCCGGGTCAACTGGCGTCCGACCAATGTCTGTTCGACGACGAACTGCCCCGGCACGTCCGGTGACGGGCCGATGGGGATGCGATAAGCCGGAGCATCGCCGCCGAGTGAGCCGGGCGGGTCGTTGCTGCGCCGTCCAATTTTGGTTCCGCCGATCACTTGGCCCGGTTTCTTGTCCATGCTCGAGGTGTAGAGAACAAAACCCTCGTAGGCCCACTGATCGCGGCCGTCCTTACGCTTGATGATGCTCCACTTTCCGACCGGCTTCGCGTCGGCGGCGACCACGGCGGGCGGCCACATCTGCTCGCAGCTTTGACGCGTCGCAACATCCGGAAGCGTAAGGCCGGGCGGATAGGGGCTCATCAGCCCGATGTTTTCCGTGGTCTTGACGTTGTCACAGATGGACGCAGCGCCCTTCATGTCTCCGGTACCGCCGTTGCGCAGTTCCTTGCGCGGCCATTGGTAAAGCGGCCGGCCGGCGGCATCGGTATAGATCGGGCCTTCCGTTTTGGTGGCCATGACTTTGACCCCGGACGGAAGCGGCTCACGCACATAGCTTTCCGAGAGCGTATCGGCGCGCTGCGCCAGCGCCGCGGAGGAGACGCCGACGCAAAGTGCTGCGGCGGCGAAGAGGCTCATCATCTGTTTGTTCGGCATGTATTCCTCTAGAGACCCGTTGTTCCTCCCCGATCGCCCGGGGACCTCCGAAGACGAAGCGGCCCCTCGCCTAAACGAGGATTTCGCCGAACTCTTTGTTGGTGTTGTTGCTGCGCGTGCCCCAGGTGTTGATGTCGAGGCCCATGACGCGCTGGGCGGTGTAGCCCAGACGGCCGATGGTCGCACCTTCGGTCTTGATGTGAAGGCCCGTCTTGATCTTTCCGCCGGCGCGGCCCGCGGTCATCGCCGCCATGTTGTCCAGCGTAT
>CAMDOZ010000044.1 GCA_945903705.1 Fidelibacterota bacterium
TTTTTCTCCAGAAGGGATTTTGGGACTCACGTTCTCGGTCATTTCAGGAGTCAGATTTGAGCTCGGTGCGCGAGTTGTTGCAGGGCAACAGGACTGGCCGCGTAGCAAGAGTCCGGGTTCGAATCCGGGTTCTCCAGCCAACCACACTTTTCGAATTGCGCACTCGTCTTAAGGCTGACGGAAAGCTGCGGCTTTCCGGCATTTTCCGAGGGAGGGGCACATATGATATTTCTCTCCGAGCGACACTTTCTATAATTGCACTCATTCACCCCAAAATTTCTCTAGAGGACGATTTAGCACTCGCGTTCTCAGCGCGCCTGGAGGGATTTCTGGGCGAATACGGGCGGGGACGACTCGCATGTTGCCTGGCAACATCAAACAATGCGCCTAGATGGGTGGCCTCAACGAGCGCGCTGGTTAGATCCGACTTGCCGGGAACCCGAGGACCTGCCGCTGCTCACTCCATTCAGTTGGCAGTGACTGGAGCAGCTGTTCGACTTTAAGATCACGAGGCTGCTCGCCATCGAGGATCGCCTCGAGAATATCGGGGGCGAGAAACGCGAGGGGGAGAACCTGTCCAATATAGGACCGGTGAACCGACTCCTGCTTCGCGATCTCAGTAATCGATCTTGTACGCGGCGGAGCAATAGTAGGCCACTGAAGCGGCGGCGTTTTGCGGCTGCGGGCGGAGTAAAATCCGGCCAGTGGATAGGCTGGCCCCTTTTGGGGGCGGCCGAGGATGTTTGCCGTGGAAGTATATGCTGCTGTTCGGCGTTTTGTTTTCGTCGAGGGGAAGAGCCGTCGAGAGGCGGCACGGGTTTTTGGGTTGAGCCGCGAGACGGTGTCGAAGATGTGCCGGTTCTCGCTGCCGCCGGGGTATGTGCGGCAACGTCCGGCGGAGAAGCCAAAGCTGGGCCCGTTGATCCCGGTGATCGATGCGATACTCGAGGTAGACCGGACGGCGCCGGTGAAGCAGCGGCACACGGCGAAGCGGATCTTTGAGCGGCTTCGCGACGAGCACGGGTTTGCCGGCGGCTATACGGTGGTTAAGGACTACGTTCGGATCGAACGGTCGCGCGGGCGAGAGACCTTCGTGCCGTTGGTCCATCCTCCTGGCCATGCGCAGGTGGATTTTGGCGAAGCGGTGGGTGTGATCGGCGGGGTACGTCAGAAGATTCACTTCTTCTGCATGGACCTACCGCAATCGGATGCGTGCTTCGTGAAGGGCTATCCGGCGGAGACCACCGAGGCGTTCCTGGACGGCCACGTCTCGGCGTTTACATTCTTCGGCGGGGTGCCGCTGTCGATCCTCTACGACAATCTCAAGATCGCGGTGGCCAAGATTTGCGGGGACGGCAAGCGGGAGCGCACGCGGGCGTTTACGGAACTGGTCAGCCATT
The DNA here is from genome assembly GCA_945903705.1 of Fidelibacterota bacterium. Classification (GTDB taxonomy): domain Bacteria; phylum Pseudomonadota; class Alphaproteobacteria; order Rhodospirillales; family Rhodospirillaceae; genus SHVO01. The sequence continues at coordinate 1,401 of CAMDOZ010000044.1, forward strand.
ACCTATTCAAGGATCGTTTCGGGCGACCGGGCAAAGGCAACGACAAGGGCAAGGTCGAAGGGCTGGTAAAGTATGCACGGGCGAACTTCATGACGCCGATCCCGGTTGCCGCAAGCTTCGAGGCGTTCAACGCCATGCTGAACGAGCGGTGCGACGCACGCCAGTCGGAGCATGCCGGGCGTCATGCCGAGACGATCGGCGAGCGTCTGGCGGCCGACTTGGCAACTATTCGGGAGCTACCGCCGACGCCGTTGGAGCCGTGCGAGAAGCGAGCGGCGCGGGTGTCCTCCACCGCGCTGGTGCGCTACCGCGGTAATGACTACTCGGTGCCGACGGCCTACGGCTTCCAGGATGTCATGGTGAAGGGCTTTGTCGCGGAGGTCGTGATCTTATGTCGTGGGGAGGCGATTGCCCGGCACCCACGGTCCTATGGCCAGGGCGTGTTCGTGTTCGACCCGCTGCATTATCTGGCGCTGATCGAGACCAAGCCCAATGCACTCGACCAGGCCGCGCCGCTGCAGGGCTGGGATCTCCCCGAGGCATTCCAGCACCTTCGCCATCTTCTGGAAGCCCGCATGGGTAATCGTGGCAAGCGCGAGTTCATCCAGGTTCTGCGGTTGATGGAGGCGGCCCCCAAGGAGATCGTGGCCAGCGCCGTGACGGACGCCATTCAACTCGGCGCCATCGGCTTCGATGCGGTGAAGCAGATGGTCCTGGCCCGCATCGAGAGGCGGCCCGCCCGTCTTGATCTTGCGGCCTATCCCTATGTGCCGCAGACGAGCGTGAAGACGACCTCAGCGACCGATTACGCCGTCCTCATGGATGGGAGAGCGGCATGACTGCTGCGGATACAATGCCGCCCGGCACAACGAGCGGAACGCCGCAGGTCCTACTCACCCATCACCTCAAGCAGTTGAAGCTGCCGACGGTACTGCGTGAGTTCGACAAGGTGGCACGAGAGTGTGCCCGCGACGGCGTCGATCATCCCCGTTATCTCTTGCGGCTCATCGAGCTGGAACTCATCGACCGCGAGCGCCGGGTCGTCGAACGGCGGATCCGGCAGGCACACTTCCCGGCGACCAAGAGCCTCGACACGTTCGATTTCGCGACCATCCCCAGCCTGAACAAGATGCTCGTGCTCGAACTCGCCCGCTGCGAATATATCCTGCGGCGCGAGAACATCATTGCGCTCGGCAACTCCGGCACGGGCAAAACGCATATCGGCCTCGCCTTGGGGCTTGCCGCCTGTCAGAAGGGATTCACCGTCGCGTTTATGACCGCCGCCTCTTTGGTCCACCAATTGATGGAGGCCAGAGACGAGAAGCGCCTCCTCAAGCTCCAGCGCGAACTGCAGGCCGCGAAGCTTCTCATCGTCGACGAGCTTGGCTACGTGCCGCTCTCGCCGACAGGTGCGGAGCTTCTGTTCGAGGTGTTCAGCCAGCGTTACGAGCGGGGTTCGACCATCGTCACCTCGAACCTGCCGTTCGAGGAATGGACCTCGGTCTTCGGATCACAGCGCCTGACAGGGGCGTTGCTCGATCGACTCACCCATCACGTCCACATCCTGTCATTGAACGGCGATAGCTACCGCCTGGAACAATCCTCCCGCCGCCGGCGCCCCGCGGCCAGGGCGGAGCAAAACCCAGCCACCGCGGACAGCATCGTCCCCGAGACCGGCGAGATCACTCGGCCGTAAGGCTCCAGACGTTCGCGCTGCAGTTATGACAAGGGGCCCGATCGGGCCCCTTGTCATAACTGCATCCCACCACGCAACTGGCCTGCTTTTACTCCGCCACGCTGGCCTGGAATCTCTCCGCCGTTGACAATCTTGTCTATCTGACGCTTAGGATGCTTACGTGCATGACCCTCGTACGTCTGTAGCCGATCAATTCGAACGCATTCGATTTTCTCAGCCATAGGGATCGGCGGCAGAACGTCCGCCAAGATGGGAACCACTGACGTAGCAAGATCGTTCCGAACGGACTTACCGCTCCGGCGCCGGTTATTTCTAGTCATATGTACCTCGTCATAAACGCAATACTGCGGCGATTTGGAATCGCGGGCTTCCCTCCGCATCGCCGCTTAGCGCTGGACGCGAGGTTCCAATGGCGATCCGCGCTATTTGCGCGGTTCGGCCTTTAGAGGTGCTGCAACGGGTTTATGGCTGACACTAAGGTCGAGCGTGCGTGACACGGAGGTCGACGGGAATGGGTCCAGATGTCGTGCTGGTTTTGCCAGCTGTGACTTTTTGTCGTGTCGGCCTCAGCCGACTGTGACTTCTGATTTATAAATGTCGTGCCGGCCGCAGCCAGCTGTGACTATTGGTGTCCGTTGGACGGGAGACTGTGTACCGGAAATCGTTTTAATCGTCAACGCAAGTCATATGGGAATTATGCTAATCGAGAACCAGTGCGCCGCATAGCCGCGCTCATGCGAGGTCACTGCATTCCCTGCTTCCGCCATTTCCGCCCAGCACCTTCAACCTTTTTCGCCTGCTCTTTGCGCAGGGAATTTGCGTGGAAAGCGCGGCGGTGCCATCGCACCAGCGTCTCGGGCTTGACGACGACGGTGGCATCGGTGACGGCAGGACCAAGTTCTCAGCCGCAAGGCGACCCCGGGACTTCAGGGCCGATGCAAAAATAGAAAGCAGCATGTGGAAATACTAGGTCATCCCGTTCCGGCTAACCCGCGATCCGGCTTGGTTTCAAGGCGGATGAAGTATTTGGAAGGAGCAGGCCGCAGGCCTGATATCAATGTGACAATGCCCTCGGTTATGCAACCGCATGAAGCCCCTTCTTGGCGACAAGTGTGAGCAGTTTCAGTGAAGCGCCACGCGGGTGCTTCTCGCCACGCTCCCACTGGCTGACTAATCCGGTCGTAACATTGAGGTAGCGTGCAAAAACCGCCTGGCTCGCTTTCTCGCGTAACCGAATTTGTCGAATTTTCTTTGGACTAAGCTTTTCGACCGGCGTCAGGCACATCTCGTCGAACGCTTTCATCGTCCGCTTATTCATGACACCCGCCTCACTCAAGCCAAGCGCGGTTTCATGCACCGCCGCCAGTGCTTCACTGCGATACTGCTTACCCATGGCACCTGATCTCCGTGACCGTTCGGTTCTTCATCGCCGCCGCCAAAGCCTTATCGTCGAGGGCGAACATTTCGTCAGCCAGTTTGCGGAAAGCCTTCAGCTCATCCTGCTTGATGTTATCCTGGACATTCTTGGCGAAGCCATAAACGAAGAACGCCCTCAATCCCCGCCGAAATAGGATGATGCTCCGGAACCCGCCCGATTTTCCCTGCCCTTCCCGCGCCAGGCGCTGCTTGATCACGCCGCCGCCCAGGTCTGCATCGATCAAACCAGTTTCGGCTCGTAGGACAGCCAGACAAAGCTCCTCATCAGAGATCTCGTCATGGTTCGCGAAGCGGCTAAATGCCTTGGTCTTGAAGACGCGCATCAAGTTCCCGCAACGCTGGCTACAATGTTTAAACTATAGCACTTGGTGTTATATTCTGCAATTCACCTTGAGGAAATACCCTGTGCCTTCCTTAAACCTCATCCGGCCGGAATGGGTTCCCTGATCCGGTCGATTCGCTCCCTGCTAGCGTCTGAAAATTCCCTGTTCCGGTGCGTAGGGAATTTCGCTCAGAACCCCAGTGTTTCTGCGGCCCTTAGCCTGTTGCTTTGCGGCAATTCAGCCGACTTTCGCGAGAATTCCCTGTATTTTCCCTGATAAGCAGGGAATTCAGGAGAGAATTAGCCGCTCCGGACTACGCCCACAGCCATCCTGCTTCGCCCTTCGGGCTACGCAGGACTATCAACAAACTCGCGAAGCAGGATGTGCCCTGCGTAGCTTTAGCGAAGCAGGGCCGGAACGCAGCTAGCATCTCCTAAAAATCCCAAATACCCTTCTCCTCACTACGTGAAGTGCAGGGGGATTCATGAAACCGTCTTTCGTCGTTGCGGCTTTGACGCTGGCCCTTGCGGCCCCGGCGCAGGCGCAAACACAAACCGATCCGCACAAGGATTTGCGCGCGAAATTCGAGGCCAAGCTCGGCGAGATCAACAAGGACTTCGCGGGCTCCTTCGGCGCGGTGTTTGTCGACCTGGCCGACAATTCCACGATCCAAATCAATCCGAACATGGTGCTTGCGACAGCTAGCACCATCAAAGTGCCGATACTGATCGAGCTCTTTCGCCGCGAAGATGCGAAGCCGGGTTTCGTGAAAGAGCAGCGGCCTCACGCGGTCTCGGGAGGTTTCGGCGCAGGCGGCATGGCGCGCCTTATTAGCAAGGACTCTTCGCTTTCGCTCGAAGACACGGCGAAGCTGATGATCAACCTTTCCGAAAATAACGCGACCAACATCCTGATCGATGAGCTGGGCATGGAGAGCGTGAACAAGCTCACGGCCGGGATGGGACTCAAGACCATGCGGCTCCAACGCAAGATGCAGGACCGCGACAGTCAGGCGATGGGGCGCGAGAACATCTCGAGCGCCGGCGATGCCGCGGCGTTGATGACCCGCATCGCGCGTTGCGATCTGCCGGTCACCAAGGAGTCCTGCGCACGCCTGCGCGCCATTATGGAAATCCCGCAGCCGGATCATCCGGGCAAGGATCCGATCCCCGGTAACATCCCCATCGCTTTCAAGTGGGGCGGGCTGGAGGGCGTGTCCAACGCCTGGGGCATCGTCAATCTCCCCGATCGGCCCTACGTCTATGTGATCATGACCAGCTTCGGCACCAACAACGCGGACACGGTGCGCGCCGCATCGGCTGCGGGTTTCGATTACTATTCACGTCTAGCGCGCGCGAACCCCTATGGCAGCCGCGTCGCGGCCGATGTCATGGCGAAGGCCCGCGCGAAGCAGGCACCCTAAATTACGATTTAGGCCGCTGCACTCCTTCTTTCGCAAGTGCGAAACAGTACTTGTGGTTCGCGTCACGATTCCGCAATACTTCGAACGCGGCTCGAAACGATCTTGGACGTCCGCTGACGGCGATGCGATAGGGATTGTCGCCGCCTGGGAGCGAGATCATGAGAGACCGCCTGGACGTCAAACAGGGGACTCACTCATGACCAAGATGCTGACCGCCGCACCGCGGCGGATGGCGGGCCTCTCGCCTGCCGCTCTTTCGGTACTGCTCGCGACCACCGCTTTCGTTTCTCCGCAGCTAGCATTGGCCCAAAGCCAAAGCGCTGCCGTCGATGTCGAGGAAATCACGGTCACCGGTACGCGCGTCATCCGCGATGGATACGAAGCGCCGACGCCCTTGACGGTGCTCAACGTCGATCAGATCCAAGACTCGGCGCCAGCCAACATTTCCGAATTCGTCATGACGCTGCCTCAGCTGGTCGGGAACACCCAGCCGCAGACGGCCCGCGGCAGCACGACCGCAGGCGGGATCGGCCTTAATACGCCGCAGGCCAGAAACTTGGGTTCTGCCAGAACGCTCATTCTTCTCGACGGGCAGCGCACCGTCGGCTCGCAGCCGACCGGCCAGGTCGACGTCAACACGTTCCCGCAGCAGCTCGTCTCACGGGTCGAAGTCGTCACCGGCGGCGCATCGGCGGCCTACGGGTCCGACGCCCTTGCCGGCGTCATCAATTTCGTTCTCGACCGCGACTTCACAGGCATCAAAGGAGAGATTCAGGGCGGTATCACCGACTACGGCGACGGCGCGACCTATAACGCGTCCTTGTCCGGGGGAACACCCTTCGCAAGCGACCGCGGCCATCTGCTCCTCAGCGGCGAATATGCCAAGATCGAAATCATCGACGGCGCGCCGCGGCGTGGATGGGCGGCCGAGGGCTGGAACATCATCACCAATCCCCTCTGGGGGACCGGCCCCGGACAATCGCCGAGCGTGCCCGAGCGCCTCGTCACGCCGAATTCCGCGCTCACCACCATGACGCGCGGCGGCATCATCACCAACACTGCCTTACGCGGAATCGCCTTTGGCCCCGGGGGCACGCCCTATCAGTTCAACTACGGGTCGCTGGTGCGCGATCCGTGGATGATCGGCGGCGAGTGGAAGGCAAACGACATCACCAACGACGGCGCGACGTTGCTGCCCGGCGAAAAGCGCCAAAACTTGTTCGGCCGCGTCAGCTACGACCTCTCCGACAATATCGAGGTGTTCGCGCAGTACGGTTGGGCTTATGGCGATTCGGAAAGCACCAATTCGCGGCATTTCGCCTCAGGCGACATGGTCATCAATATCGATAATCCCTTCATTCCCGCGGAAGTCCTTGCGCGCGCGCAGGCCCAGGGCATCACGCGCTTCAACATGGGCAGCCGATGGGTCGACCTGCCGCACAAGCTCACACAGATCGTCAATCGCCACGTCCGCCGGTACGTGGTCGGCGCCAACGGCGACTTCGACGCCGCCGGCACCAACTGGACGTGGGACGCTTACTACCAACTCGGCGAATCCAAAGTCAGAAAGAGTTTCTACGATCGCTGGCGCTCGCAGTTTCCGCTGGCGCTCGACGCAGTTCGCAATGCGAACGGCACCGCCGTGTGCCGCGTGAACGCCGACACTAACCCGGCGAACGACGCCCCGGGCTGCGTGCCATGGAACCCATTCGGCATCGGTGTGAATACCTCGGCGGCCGCGGACTGGGTCGCCGGCTGGTCCTATGCGCTGGAAAGAAACACACAGGAAGTGATGGCGGCATCGGCGACGGGCGAACCGTTCGATCTGTGGGCGGGGCCGGTCTCTATTGCGTTTGGCGCCGAACACCGTACGGAAAAGGTTGGCGGCATCGAAGGCCCCCACAACGCGATCAACGATTCGACGGTCGGGAACTCGCGGCCCACTGTCGGCAAGTATTCGGTGACCGAAGGCTTCCTGGAAACCGTCGTCCCTCTCGCCGTCAATGAAGACTGGGCGAGGTCGCTGGAATTCAACGGCGCCGTCCGCGCCACCGATTATTCCACGGCGGGCTATGTCACGACCTGGAAGCTGGGAGCGACCTACAGCCCTGTCGACGACCTGAGGTTTCGCGTCACACGATCACGCGATATCCGCGCCCCGCATAACGTCGAGCTGTTCGCCGCCGGGATTTTCGTGGGCAACCTCGTGAACAACCCCTTCGCGGGCGGCGTTCCCACCAACATCCAGTCGGAAACATCGGGCAATCCGAACCTCAAGCCCGAGAAAGCGGACACCACGGGGATCGGCGTCGTCTTCCAGCCGTCGTTCCTGCCGGGCTTCAACACGTCGGTGGACTACTTCAACATCAACATCAAGGACGTCATCGGCACCGTCGGCCGCCAGGAGGTCCCCGATCGCTGCTTCGCCGGAGAACAAATCTTTTGCAGCCAGCTCGTCTTCAACAGCAACAACCAGCTCACCACCGTGAAGATCCAGCCGACGAATTTCATTAAGCAGCTCAATCGCGGCATGGACTTCGAAGCCAGCTATACGACGGAACTCGACAATCTTGTTTCGGGCTGGAGCGGCGGTCTCAGCCTGCGCGGTTTGGCGACTCGCTATATGAAGCAGATTCAGGATACGGGCACCGGAGCCGGTCTAATCAACACGATTGGCGCCGGGGTCCGGAAATGGAAATACACCTTCTCCGCCAGCTATGAGCTGGATCCGGTCCGGGCCACGTTGACCGCCCGGGGCGCGAGTTCCGGTGTGTACGATGTGACCATCATCGAATGCACCAGCGGCTGCCCGGTTTCCACGGCGATCAATCGGACGCAAAACATCAATCGCCTGCCGGCGCCGTTCTATCTCGACTTCGCACTCAGATACGAGTTCATGCAGACGGACAGCGGGACCGCCGAAGCCTTTTTCAGCGTCCGCAATATCGTCAACAAGGATCCCGCAATCGAAGCTGCGGGTCCGGGCGGCAGCGGTTCGGGCATCGCCTGCAACGCCTCGCACCACGACTGTCTCGGCCGCGTATTCCGCGCGGGAATTCGGTTTGAGATGTAGAGGCTAATAAAATTGCGTTTTTCGGCCGGGGTTCTTGCGCCCCGGCCGGAAATTGCGCAATTTCCCGCGCCCGCCAAATCCCGCGGGGAGAACGAAGACCCGAAAGCGACATGACCAACCTTCGACTTACGAGCGTGCGAGTTACCAAGCCGGTCCGAATTACGGGCCGGTTTGTACGTATTCGTCCGCACACTCGTCTTGTCTCCGAGGTTCATCATGGTCGCCGTGTCCCGTTCATCCTCCTTCCATCGCTTCACCGTCTATTATTCTGAAGGCCCGGTCCTTCACCGCATCCTGGTTTCAGCCCGGTTTGTCGGAGCGGAGCCCGTCTTGCATTTCACGCGTCTCGCTGAACGCTCCGGTTTCAAGATCGAACTCATGATCGGCGGCCTTTCCCAGACGGCAGCTGAGTCCTTTGCGGCCCGGATGCAGCGCACCCCAGGCGTGAACAAAGTGATGTGGGGCCGGAACCCGCAAACCGTGATGCAAGCCGCCGAATGAACGCTCAGGGCTCCAGCGACGCGCGCGAGGGCCAATCGGCGCTTTGACCGGCCTGGGGCGAAGGGTATCTTGAGACCGTAACAGGCGGTTCCGTTGGTCCATTGGGGGGCCGTTTCGGCCGGCCTTTAGGTACCTTGTCCGCTTGACCCGTCCTTTCCGTTCTCATCCCGTCCGGGCGCTGTTGCCTTGTTCGGTGTTTGCCTTTGCTCTTGTGCTAGATGCGCCCGCCCAGGCGCAAAGGGCCTCGGAGAATGTCGTGGCATCCGCGGAGGACGCCTTCGGCACCTCCATCGGCAACGAGAGCATCGGACTCTATAGCGCCATGGAAGCGCGCGGCTTCAGCCCGAAGGAAGCCGGCAATATGCGCATCGAGGGGCTGTACTACGACCAGCAGGGCAATTTCGGGTACACCAATCAAGTTGCCAGCAGCACGACCATCCGGGTCGGCCTCTCGGCCCAGTCCTATCCGTTTCCAGCGCCCACGGGCATTGCCGATATCCGCCTCCGGCTGCCGGGGCAAATGCTGGTGCGGAGTTTCAGCGCGCACGCAGGGCCCTACACGTCCTTCGGCGGACAAGCCGATATCGATATCCCGCGCGGCAACGGCAAGATCGGCGCGGTCATGAGCGTCGCCGCCGCGCAGAAGGACATGGATTTTCACAGTATCTTCTACTACGTCGACGTGGCCGGGACACTTTACTGGACGCCGAACGATACGACGGAGATCATTACGTTCGCCAACCGCACCCACGCCTTCGACGGCGAGGGGCCGCCGCCGATCTTTACGGCCGGCGAGTTCCTGCCGCCGAAGATCGACCGGTCCTTTCTAGCGGGCCCGGAATTCAAGCAACACCGAGAGCGCATTCAAAACAATGAAGGCGTCATCGTCCGCAGCGTGGCGGTCGAGAACTGGGTCCTGCAGGCCGGCGTCTTCCGTTCGACCAACCTGCTCAACGGCGACTTTTCAATTCTGTACCGCGACACGCAGCCCGACGGACGTGCGACCTTGAGCATCAGGTCACGGCCGTCGCCGTGGTCATCCTCCTACTCGGGCGAAGTGAGAGCGTCGGGCGTTTTTCCTGAAGGCCCGCGGCGTCACACAGTGCACTTTGCCGCGCGCGGGCGGGCCGGCCGGCGACTCTTCGGCGGCGAGGATACCGTGCTGCACGGCCCCGCACAGATCGGAGTCATATTCTCGCGCTCGGTGCCCACCTTCAATTTCGGGCCGCAGAGCGACGACGAAATCCGTCACGGGACTTTTGGCGCGAGCTATGTGGGCTTGTGGAACGGCGTCGGGGAAATCAGCGGCGGCGTGCAGAAGGCGACGTATCGCCGCACGGTCGATTATCCCACCCGCACCGCCGCGACACGCACCTCGCCCTGGCTCTACAACGGAACGCTCGCCGTCTCTGCGTCGAGCGATCTGACGTTCTATGCGGGATATACGCGCGGTCTCGAAGATTCCGGGATCGCGCCGGAAAGCGCCGCCAACCCCGGCGAGGCCCTGGCCGCGAGCCTGACGAAGCAAGTCGACGCGGGTTTGCGCTACCGGATCGCGCCGAGAACGACCTTGGTGGCCGGCGTCTTCGAGGTCAGCAAACCCTATTTCGATCGCGACGCCGCCAACCTATTCACCAGCGTCGGTGCCCTGACGCACCGGGGCGTCGAGGTGTCGCTGTCGAGCGAGCCGTTCGAGGGCCTGAAGATTGTCGCCGGAACGGTACTGCTGAAAGCGCGCGTCTCCGGCTTCACGGTGGATCAGGGCTTGATCGCCGAAGTTCCGCCGGGACGGGCGCCGACCCTGGTGCGCTTCAACGCCAACTACGGTCCAAAGGCGTGGAACGGGTTTTCGTTGAGCGGGCAGGTCAATCACGAATCCTCGCAGTTCGCGAACCGCCTCAACACCTTCAAGGTTTCGGCCGCCACGACCATCGACCTCGGCGCGCGCTATTCGTTCACGCTTTACGACGCGCGCACGACAGTGCGGTTTGATGTCCAAAACCTGACCAATTCCTATATCTGGACGGTCAACACCGCCTCGGGGCATTTTTCGCCCTCGCCGGCCCGGCGGTACATTCTGCGCGTGGCCGCCGACCTTTAAGTCACCAAAATCGCCCTCCCGCCTTCGCCGCTTAGCGGCTTCGGCGCGCCGAGGGTCGCGTTCCGATCACGTAACGAGTATAGCGCGGAAGTCGTTGACGTTCGTCCGTGTCGGCCCGGTGGTCACGAGATCACCGAGCACGGAGAAAAAGCCGAAAGCATCGTTGTTTGCGAGATGGGCCTCAGGGTCGAGCCCCAAGGCCTTCGCGCGTGCAAGCGAGTCCGGCGTCATGACGGCTCCGGCGTTGGATTCAACGCCGTCGATGCCGTCGGTATCGGCGGCAAGGGCGTGGACGTCGGCGCGGCCGCCCAGGGCAATGGCCAGCGCCAGCAGGTATTCGCTGTTGCGGCCGCCCCGGCCGTTCCCACGCACGGTCACGGTGGTCTCACCGCCGGAGATGAGCACAAAGGGACGCGCGCGGGATCCATTCAAAGCAAGGCGCGCGTGATCGGCGGCGACCTCGCGGGCTTCGCCTTCGATGTCGTCACCCAGGACGATCGGCGTCACTCCTTGCGCCTGCGCGAACGCGGCGGCGGCGTCCAGGGCCCCTCTTGCATCGGCGATGATGGACGCGCGCGCGGCCTTGAGCCGCGGATCGCCGGGTTTTGGGGTTTCGTCCGCGCCCTTTTCCATATGACGTGCGACCGCCGGGGGCAGCGCGATCGCGTATCTCGCAAGGATCGCTCTCGCATCGTCAAACGTCGTGGGATCGGCCACGGTCGGCCCGGACCCGACGGTCGCGGGGTCGTCGCCGGGCACATCGGAAATGACGAGGGTGACCACCGGCGCAGGCGCCGCCGCGGCGGCGAGGCGGCCGCCCTTGATGGCCGAGAGGTGCTTGCGGACGCAATTCATCTCGGAAATGGCGGCACCCGAACGTAAGAGCGCACGCGTGACCTGACGCTTGTCGTCGAGCGTCAAACCCGGCGCCGGCATCGCGAGCAGAGCGGAAGCGCCCCCGGACATAAGCGCGAGTACGAGGTCGTTTTGGTCAAGTCCCTGGATGGCGGCAAAGATGCGCTGTGCGGCCACTGCGCCGGCGGCATCCGGAACCGGGTGGGCAGCCTCGATCACCTCGATCCGCGTGGTACCGGCGCCATGGCCATAGGGGGTCACGACGAGGCCCGAGAGAGGGCCGCGCCAATGCGCTTCAACGCTGGCCGCCATGGCGGCGGCGGCCTTTCCGGCGCCCACCACGACCGTCCGCCCGCGGGGCGGCGCCGGCAGGTGCCGCGGAACGGCCGTTCCGGCAGCGGCGGCGCCGACGGCCATATCGAACATCGTGCGGAGGAAATCTGTCGGAGACGGCGCCATCGCAAGTATCTTTGTCAGGGACGCCCCGAATCCTGCTACCGTTTTCGGGGAGATTTTTGGGGGACTTCAATTGCGCAAACCATTCTACCGCATCCTCTACGTCCAGGTCCTCATGGCAATCGCCGTGGGCATCGTGCTCGGAGTCACCAGCCCGGACTGGGCGGTGGCGATGCGGCCCCTCGGCGACGGCTTCATCAAGCTGGTGAAGATGATCATTCCGCTGGTCATCTTCTGTACGGTCGTCTCCGGCATTGCCGGCATGAGCGACACCAAGAAGGTCGGCCGCGTGGGCGGCAAGGCCATCATCTATTTCGAAGTGGTCTCCACGATTGCCCTGTTCATCGGCCTCATCGTCGCCAACACCCTGCGGCCGGGCGACGGCTTCGGCGCCGATCTCTCCGCGGTCAACACCAAGGAAATCGCCGGCTATTCCAACCGGGCCCAGGACCAGAGCATCACCGACTTCATCCTCAACATCATCCCCACGACGATCATGGACGCCTTTGCCAAAGGCGATATCCTGCAGGTGCTGTTCTTCGCGATCCTGTTCGGTTTTGCGCTCTCGGCCCTGGGCGAGCGGGGTGCGGGCGTGCGCAACGGGATCGATTCCGTCTCGACGGTGATCTTCCGCATCCTTGGATACATCATGCGCGTGGCGCCCATCGGCGCCTTCGGCGCCATGGCCTTCACCATCGGCCGTTATGGGCTCGAGGCTCTGCTCCCGCTCATGAAACTGATCGGCACGTTCTACGTCACTGCCATCATTTTCGTGGTCCTCGTCCTCGGCGCCATCGCGCGCGCCATTGGCTTCAGCATCCTGAAATTCATTGCCTACATCAAAGAAGAACTGCTGATCGTTCTGGGAACCAGCTCATCGGAGAGCGCCCTGCCCTCGCTGATGGACAAGCTTGAACGTCTGGGGTGCTCGAAATCCGTCGTGGGTTTGGTGGTACCTGCCGGCTATTCCTTCAATCTCGACGGAACCAACATCTACATCACCATGGCCGCGTTGTTCATTGCTCAGGCGACCAACACGGACCTCACCTTGATGCAGCAGCTTACGTTGCTCGGCGTGGCGATGATCACATCGAAAGGCGCGACGGGTGTGACCGGCTCGGGCTTCGTCACTTTGGCGGCAACCATCGCCGTGGTGCCGACCATTCCGATCGAAGGCATGGCCCTGATTCTGGGCATCGACCGCTTCATGAGCGAATGCCGGGCGCTCACCAATTTCATCGGCAATGGCGTCGCGACCATTGTCGTCTCGAGTTGGGAAAAGGAGCTGGACCGGACCCAGCTTCACGCGCGGCTCGCGGGCGTGGAACCGGCGCCCGCCGTCTAATTCGCCGCGACCTTGGATTTTTCCGCCGGCTGGCCCTGGCACCAACGCTCCCACATGTTGCGGTACGCCTCCTCGACGCGCCGCGCATACCGCGTCCGTGTGGGCCGCGAGCGTGAGCGCCGAAAAGCCGTCCGTGAGCGCGGTACGGCTCATCCGCGGCAAAGGAGTGACGACCGGCCATTTGCATTGCCGCTGGCGCAGGGCGAGCCAGTGTTGAACGACGTCCCATCGCGTCGGGTCGAGATCGATCGCCTGGGCCAGGGCAATTTCGCCCTGCTCGTCGACATTATGGAGTTCGAGCACCCGCCCGATCTGCTTCAGCGTGCTGACCTTGAAGTTGATGTTCTCGCCGGTGACCGACGGCAGCTGATTGACCGCTTGCGTCCACCTGATCACGCCTTCCCGGGGTTGACCTGACCTTTCGAGGAGGCCGCCCAGGTTGACATAGGGCGGTAAGAAATCCGGGCGCGCCGTGATCGCCTGCTCAAATGCACCGATCGCCGCGGCCAAATCGCCGAGGTTCGTGAGAACGACACCGTTGTTGAAATGGACAGCGTGAACAACCGGAGAGTCCGCATTGTGATCGAGCCAGGTGCGATAAAGAATCACCGCGAGCTGCAATTGGCCGGCCGCGATCAGGCTTCCCGCGAGTTCGATGAGCTTAAGGACTTCGAGTGAGCGGCTTCGCGCTTGATCCAGCGCATTCGCGTAAGCATCGATCAACATGAGTTCTGCCCGAGCCTTTAGCCCGGCGATGGAAAGGTGTCGAGCTTCGGCAGCATCGCATCGATCAGCCTGCCGGCCGCCGCAACATCGGCGACGTTGGCCAGGTCACCGTCGACCACAACGCTCGAGAGCACCTTTCCCGCCAGGCTTTGCGACGAGATCGGCCCGCAGGGCCGGCCGCGCTTCACAGGCACCTTGGGCGGAATCTTGGACTTATCGACGGCATACCCGATCTTTTCCGCGAATGCCAAAGCGTCGCGGAGATTTTCGTCGTAGGATTCCGGTTCCTGCGGGAGGCCGGCGATCATGGTCTCGACCACGACGGGCAGAGAAACTTGAATTGCCGGATCGTTCGGAAAGAACAGTTCGCGACAATGCAATTTGCAATTGGCAATGATGAATTGAAGGTGCGGCGAGACGATCAGGTCGGGATGCATAATTTCTGCGAGCGTCTTGCGCTCGTCGGCGAAATAAGCCTCGCGCTGCTTGACGCCGAGGGAACGCGCCCATTGCGCCGTGCCGTTGCTCTTGCCTGAATTGCCGCGGATCGAGAGCCCGCGATAGGAAAAAACGAAGCTCTCGGTACCCATGAGATTGACGACGCCGGAGGTGATGTCCGGCGCCAGATTCTTCGGCAGGAAATAACGGCCCCACCGCTGGCGACACCCCTCTATCAACGAACGGTGCACAAAGGCGTTGTAGATCATCGGCAGATGGGCAAAGGACCTGGCGCCGGCGAAGAATTGGACCAACATCTCGCGCGACTTGACGGAGATGGCGTTGTTCGCGAGATGCGCGACAACGCGATTGGCGTTCCAATAGACAATGGTATCGGGCCACCAATAGACATGCGGCTCCCAGGCGATAAGCTTGGCCTGCGTGATATTTATCAGCTTGCGCGCCGCCGCGAGCGAGGTCGGCAGAAAACCGTCATCGTCGCCCAAAATGGTGACGTAGTCGCCGACACAGGCCGCGAGACCCCGTTCCCAGTTATCCGCCATCGGCAGGACCTCGTCGGACCGCAGATAACGGATAAAGGAGAATTGCGCCTGGAACTCCTCGACAACCGCTTTCGTCGATGCGGAACCCGCGTTGTCGGCAACCACGACTTCGAAATCGGTCCCGGACTGCTGGGTTAGCGACGCCAGCGTCGCGCGCAGCGTCGCAGGCCGATCGCGGGTCGGGACCAAGATCGAGAATTGTTTCGTCATTTCGGCAGCGATTGTCGCCTGGGATCGTTCACAACCGGTAAACGACCCCGAAAACGTACGAGCCAGCTATTTGATTCGCTTCAGAAACCCGTCCCTGGCGACTGTAATCAGCGACTTATTGTGCATCGCCTCGTCGATGACAAATTCCGGATGGGACTTCAGCCACAGGCGCAGGGCCGACTTCGGGTTGTTGCCCGGTCCCCATGGCCGCTCGGGGTAGGCGTCCGCCGGCATATCTTCGATCAAGGTGTCGAACACGACGCAGTAGCTGCCGACCGTGGTCAAGTCCGCGTAGGCTTCGAGTTCGGCCATGACGTGATCATGCGTATGCATTGAATCGAGGCAAACCAGGACCTTTTTCTTGCCCCGCGCCAGGTCGTGCACCTGCTTGACGACATCGGGGGCAACGCTTGAACCTTCGATCATCTTGATCCGGCGGGCCATGGGATGGGCTTCGATCGCCTGGCGATTGTGAGCGCGGATGTCGATGTCGATGCCCACCACCAGACCGTCGCTGCCGCCGCAGGCCCGGTTCAATTCGATCATGGCGGCCGAAAAGATCAGCGAGCCGCCATGGGCGATCCCGGTTTCGACGATCAGATCGGGCTGCAGGCGAAAAATGAGCTCCTGCATCACCACCATATCCTGCGGATATTGGATGATCGGGCGGCCGAGCCAGGTGAAATTATAGGAATATTTCGGCCCCACCGATTCCTTGAGGAATTCATGGGCGGCCGCGCAAAGCTTTTCGTTGCGCCCATTTTCGGCGATCCGGTCGGCGGTTTCCTGGGCAAAATCCATGGCTCTATCCTCGCAGCATGAGTTGGTAATATGTGTCGTCGGGCTTCATTGGATTGTCAACTTGGGCACGGCCCAGACGAACCGCCCGCCCCAGGCGGCGATCCCTGAGAGCTGCGCCATGACTTCGTCGCGCAGGTTCCAGGGCAATATCACGACATAGTCGGGCCGGTGCGCCGCCAGCGCCTCTTCGCCAACAATAGGGATGCGGCTTCCCGGCAGATAGCGGTCCCGCTTGGCCGGATTGCGATCTACCACAAAGCTGATGAGATCCGATTTGATGCCGGCAAAATTTAGCAGTGTGTTGCCTTTGGCGGCGGCGCCATAAGCCGCGATCTTCTTTCCTTCACGTTTGGCGGCGATCAAGAAAGCGACGAAGTCGTCTTTGATGCCCTCTGCGCGGGCCTGAAAGGCTGAATAGAAATTCAACGCGTTCATCCCAACTTCGGCTTCACGGCGCGCGAGCGCTGCAACGGACGGATCGACCGGCCGGAACATCCGATCTGAGCGCTGAGCATAGACCCTGAGACTCCCACCGTGGGTAGGAATTTCCTCGACGGAGAAAACAGTCAGGCCGTTGGCGGCGAAAATCCGCTGCACCGTACTCAATGACAGGTACGAGAAATGTTCATGATAGACAGTATCGAACTGGCCCTGCTGAACGAGTTGGAGCAGATGCGGAAATTCAAATGTCGCCACGCCGTCAGGTTTGAGCAAGGCGGCGAAGCCGGCGACGAAATCGTTGATATCCGGCACATGGGCCAAGACGTTATTGGCGGCCATGAGATCGGCGGCGTGCCCGGAACCGCGAAGCTCCCCGGCAAGCGATGTGCCGAAAAACTTCTCAACGATAGGGATTCCCTTGGCGCGCGCCGCCGCCGCAGTGCTGGCGGTCGGTTCGACGCCGAGGCAGGGAATGCCCCGGGCGGCAACGTACTGCAGCAAATAACCGTCGTTGGCCGCGATCTCGACAACCTTCGAACCGCCATCCAGTTGGAAGCGCTCGACCATGGCGCCGACATAGGCGCGCGCATGATCCAGCCAGCTCGTCGAGAACGAACTGAAATAGGCGTAATCGGCAGCGAATAGCTGGTCGTGAAACGTATAGTCCTCGGTCTGGACCAGCCAGCAAACGCCGCACACGCGGACACGCAGGGGAAACCATTTCTCCGGCGCCTGAAGGTCGGCTGCCGACAGATAGGCGTTCGACGGCGGGGCGCTGCCCAGGTCCAGAAAGGAATGGAGCTCTTCACTGCGACAGTGGCGGCATCTCACGGCGTCACTCCTAGAAACTTATCGTCGATAAAGGCATGCCCGCGGTCGCGCGTCGACATGTCCGAAGCAGGCAACGGCCAATCGATGGCGATGCGCGGGTCGAAGGCGTTCAGTGCGCCTTCCAGGCCGGCCGTATAGGGCGCGGAATGAAGATAGAGAAGTTCGCAGTCATCGCTTAAGGCTTGAAATCCGTGGGCGCAGCCTTCCGGAATCAGAAGCGCCGTCCAGTTATCCGCCGAGAGTTCCGCCGCGGTCCATTTCAGAAAAGTCGGTGAGCCGCGTCGCAAATCCACGGCCACATCGAAAATCGTTCCCCGAATACAGGTCACGAGTTTCCTTTCGGCAGCCGGCGGATATTGGAAATGCATTCCACGCAGAGCGCCTTTTTGCCGGGTCAAGGTATGGTTGATCTGGACAACAGTAAAACCCTGACCGGCGCGTGAGAATTCCTCGCTGCAGAATAGCCTGGCCAGATGGCCACGATCGTCAGCGACGGGCTGGCGTACAACCTGAGACACACCGGCGATGGCCGTTGGGGAAAATTCAAGCCGCGCCATCGCTCTACCCCTGCGCGCCGCAATAGCGCGCGATCTGATCGAGAGATATGGCGCGCATATCCCCGCCTTTGCGCCACGCACCATGCCACGCGGCAATCATCTCAAGGGCCATCCCCAACCGCCAACGCGGTTCCCAGCCGAGGTGATGCCGCGCCTTGGAAATGTCCAGCTTCAAGTAAGCGGCCTCGTGCGGCTGAGGTGCGGTTTCAAGCTGGAGGCGGCTTTCCGGGAACGCCTTACCCAAGCGGTCCAATATCCATTCAACGGGCCTCGCGTCCTCGTCATAGGGTCCGAAATTCCACGCGCCGGCAACGGCCTGACCTCGATCGAGCAACGCTTCGCCGAGCGTGAGATAGCCGGCCAACGGCTCGAGAACATGCTGCCAAGGCCGGACAGATTTCGGCGACCGCACGATCAATGGCGTCCTTGCTTCCAAGGCGCGCAAGAAATCCGGCACAAGCCGGTCCTCTGCCCAGTCGCCGCCGCCGATCACGTTGCCGGCCCGTGCCGTCGCCACGGCGATGCCCGCCGACTTAAGAAAGGAATCGCGCCAGGACGCCGTTAAAATTTCCGCACAAGCCTTGCTGCTGGAATAGGGATCGTGTCCGCCCAAGGCTTCGTGCTCGCGATAGCCCCATGGCCATTCGCGGTTGAGGTAACACTTATCGGTCGTTACAACGACGACCGCTTTCACGCTCGATATGGTGCGCACCGCTTGAAGCAGATTGAGCGTGCCGACAACATTGACCTCGTAGGTTTCAACGGGCGACGCGTACGATCGGCGTACCAGCGACTGTGCCGCCAGATGAAAGATGATTTCCGGCTGGGCGCGATGTATCGCCGCAGAAAGATCATCGGCATCGCGGAGATCCGCCTCGTCGTGGCCGGCAAGCCCCGAGGCGACATTCGCCGCGTTGAAAAAGCTGCGCTCCTCCGCCGGCTGAGCGAAGCCATATACGTCCGCCCCGAGGTTTTGCAGCCACAGCGCCAGCCAGCCTCCCTTGAATCCGGTATGACCGGTCAGGAATACGCGGCGCCCCTTCCAGCCTTCCAGATTCATTACCAGGTCTTCCACGGCGCGCGGCCGGACTGCCACAGATCCTCAAGTTGCGTCTTTTCCCGCAGCGTATCCATTGGTTGCCAAAAGCCGTCGTGAAACCAGGCCCGAAGCTGCTTTTCTTCCGCGAGCCGGCGCAAGGGCTCGGCTTCCCATGTCGTGCTGTCTTGCGCGATATAGTCGATGCACTTGGGTGAAAGCACGAAAAAGCCGCCATTGATCCAGCCGCCCTCGCCCTTGGGCTTTTCCATGAACCCCGTGACTTTATCCTGATCCAGGTCAAGGACGCCGTAGCGTCCCGGCGGCTGAACCGCGGTTACCGTCGCAAGCTTGCCGTGACCGCGATGGAAAGCGATCTGCGCGGCAATATCGACATTGGCGACGCCATCGCCATACGTGAAGCAGAAGGCGTCTTCACCGCGCAAATAATCGGCGACGCGGCGCAACCGTCCGCCCGTCATCGTCGCTTCACCGGTGTCGACCAGCGTGACCCGCCAAGGCTCGGCGTCACGATGATGGACCTCCACGCCGCTTGTCTTCATGTCAAACGTCACGTCCGACATATGCAGCAAATAATTCGCGAAATATTCTTTGATCACATAGCCCTTGTAGCCGCAGCAGACGACGAACTCCCGGATTCCGTGCGCGGAGTAGATTTTCATGATGTGCCAAAGAATTGGCTTTCCGCCGATTTCGATCATCGGCTTGGGACGCGCGGCGGATTCCTCGGATATCCGAGTTCCAAAACCGCCGGCAAGAATAACCGCTTTCAATTCGTCCTCCCCTGCGTCTCCGTCGACGCTATTTCCCAATAGGGCGCCGTCAACACGTCGAAACTCTGCACCGCCTGCACCGCGACATGATTGATCCCTGCATCGATAAAGTCGAAGCCCAGCCGTTCGCCCCGCACGGTCAGCCGCGCGCCATGGCGCGTTAATCGTACCTGATCGCAAAGGTCTTCAATGGCAATTCCACAGCCGTGCCAACCGCCGGCTGGAGCCGGCCCCTGGCGCAAATAAAAACCGCTCGGGCCTCCCGGCCCCTCGAGCCTGGCGAAACGGACGCCGGGCAGCGCCTGCGCGAGTATCGAAACAACAAGCTCGGTCGCCGGTGCGGCCGAATAGAAAACATCGCCATATTGTCCGTCGGCAATCAGGGTCGTCAGGCGCTCCACGATAAAATCGTGAATGAACTCGGCTTCCGCCCGTACCATCAGCGCCTCCTGCGAGGGGTCGATCGCGACCATGCGCTTCAGGAACAGCCAGACAAGATAAAATTGCTTCCGGCCAATCGACATTCGGGCGGCTTGAAAATACATCAGCCTCATAAAGTTGCGCCGCGAGTCTTCGAGCGCATTGTCGTTGAGATCGGCTCTGCAGTCGGCCAGCGCGATCTCGAAGTCGGCATTCACCATATCGAGGAAAGCAGCCTCGGACATGCGACTGGTCAAGCTCTCGGAATTCGTCAGGTGCTGAAAAAACGGCCGATTGACGGCGACAATTTTCCCATGGCGCAGGAGATTGAAATAGAGCGGCATCAATGTGCCGGTGCGGTCGAGATAAGCGCCGTGCCTTTGAAAGACGTCTCGGCGCATGATCGGATGACCGTCGCAGATCGTTACATTGTCGAGCAGCGCCTGGTAGCCGCCCTGCCCAATCGTCAATGCGGTCGCGTCGTGATAGGCCATTGTCAGCCTCGCATCCACTTGGCGGAGACTGAGATATTTTCCTACGACAGGCGAAACGTCCTGATTTCCATCCAGTACGCTGCCGGCCAGACGCAAACCGTCGACGAAAACCAGATCGTCGTCGCTGAGTACATAAAGATACTTGCGGGTGGCCCGGCGCAGGACCGCGTCCATATTGCGCGCGAAGCCGATATTGGTCTTATGGCGCAGATAGACGAAAGTGGGGAATCGGGGCGCAAGATCCCTGACCACGGCCTCGGTCGCATCGGTAGAGGCATTGTCGCCGACGATAATCTCGAATCCCATATCGGCGTCGCGCGCCAAATGCTCCAGGCACTGGCGAAGCAACCCCGATCTGTTGTAGGTCGGAATGCAGATCGAAAAGTCCGCCATAAATTGGTCGCGCATCAATCCCCTGGCCGTTATCGGCTATCGCTCTTTTTGAAATACCGCCGCCAAACTATCACCATTCATGCCGGTCGTTCACGTTCATCGATCGGCCATGCCCCGCGGCGAGTGAAGCGGACTGGAATGTGGCGCCGTTTTACGGCTCGCGCATGCTTTCCTGCAGGCCCCGCGTGAGTGGATTGAGGAAATAACCAAGGACCGTGCGGCTTCCGACGTTGATTTCCGCGATCATGGTCATACCGGGAATCAGGTGGGCGCCCTCGGGCAGGTTCTCGAGCTCGGTCGAGACCAACTGCACCAGCGCCTTGTGGTAGGCGCCGCTGCCGTCGCGCGGCAACGGTGCAGTCGACGCCGAAAGGCCGCTGGCGGAATAGGATTCTTCGCTGATGGTGAGCAATTTGCCCTCAAGTGTGCCATGGCGGTTGTAGTTGAAGGTGTCCACCTTTACGACGACCTTGTCGCCCGGACTTGCATAGCCCACGTCACTCGAATTGAGCATGACCTCGGCGATGAGGGCGGCATTGCTAGGCACGATCGTGACGACCGGCTCCGTCTCGCGCAGGATCGAGCCCACCGATCGCTTGGCGATTTCCAAAACCACACCGTCGTCCGGTGCCGTGACGGCAACCATTTCGTTCAAGAGCTCCGCCTTCAGGACACCCCCGCCGATGCGGTCGGCGGACGTGCGGGCGGTGACAAGGGTTTCCATGATCTGCTGGCGCCACTGGTCGACGAACGCCTGGCGTTCGGCTTGTTTCGATTGCAGATCGTGGCGCTGTTCGACGAGACGGTTGCTTGCCCCTTCGATCTCCTGCTCGATGCTCATCCGGGTCGATTGCGCCTGCAGAAAGGTCAGCCGTGATCCGACCTGCTTGTCAAACATCTGCGAACGCATGCCCTCGACGTCCTTGGCGATGACGAGCTGTTTGGCTTGCGCGTCGCGCTGGTTCTCGGTCGTGCGAATGTTTGCGTTACGGCGGCGAATCTCCTCATCGAAAACGCGGAGCTGCGCGGCATACTGCGACTGACGCTGGGTGTAGAGGCTACCCTGAAGCTGGTCTTCGGCGTTCAGCACGTTTTTCGGCTCATACGGCACGCCGCTCAATTCCGCTTCGAGACGGCGAATCTGTGCGATCAGCATGCGCTGCTCGGATGACAGCGCGGCAAGATCCGCGCCGGCAAAGGTCGGATCGAGGGTCG
>CAMDOZ010000045.1 GCA_945903705.1 Fidelibacterota bacterium
GATGCGGCCCTTGGGCAGGCCGCCGATGCCGAGGGCGAGGTCGAGGCCCAGCGAACCGGTGGAGATCGAGGCGATCTCGACCGCGGCGTCGTTCTGTCCAAGACGCATGATCGAGCCCTTCCCGAAGGAGCGTTCGATCTGGGTCACGGCAGCCTCGAGGGCCTTGTTCTTATCCATAGAGTCTCTTTTTTCTACGAGGCGGAGTGCTGGATCGGCGGGCATTCTGGGCTCCTTGAGTGTCTATTCAGATTATCCAAGGCGTTCAATCGTCCTGACCCAGAGTGTACATCGTTTGTTCTCTCTAGCAAGAATAAATGAGAACAAAAAACGAACTTTTAAAAATGTTGCAGAATCATGGAATTATAGCGGGTTGAAGGGCGTGGGGGTTCCCGGGAGCGTTGTCCGCACGCAACAGTCGGGGCCGGTTGGGGACAAACCTCCCCTTAGGCTTCGTCCCCAAATCCCTTATGGGCGACCCGGCCGGTGAGGGTCACCAGGCGATCGCAAAGCAGGTCGATGATGTAGCGCAGGAGGGGATCGGCCTTGTCCATGGCTTCATCGAAGAAGTGGCGGTCTACGACAAGGAGTTCGCAGCCGCCGCGGGAGACGACGGTCGCCGTGCGCTTGCCGTTGGGGTGGAGCAGCGCAATCTCGCCGAAGATCTCGCCGGCCTTCATGCGGTTGACGACGCGAGTTTCGGAATCGCCTTGCGCTGCGACTTCGACTTCACCCCTGAGGATCACATAGGCCGTATCGCCAGGCTGGCCTTCGAAGAACACGATCTCGCCCGCCGGCACGATCCGGCGCGGAAAGGATTCAACGGCAATCGGCAGCTTCTCCATGACGATGTCCCCTTAGGCCCCAGCGAGAACTTCCTTCACCTTACTCGCGAGTTGGCCGAGAGAAAACGGTTTCGGTAGGAAATGGAAGTCGGCGGTATCGACGATATCGCCGCGGGCGACCTCTTCCGAATAGCCCGAAATGACGATGATGCGGATTTCCGGGCGTTCCACGCGGATCAGGCGGGCCAGCGTGCCGCCATCCATCCCGGGCATCATCATATCGGTGATCATGAGATTGACGCCGGTCGTGTCCCGCAGGATATCGAGGGCCTGCTCGCCGGTGCGCGCCTCGAGCACTTTATAGCCTTTGTTCTTGAGGGCGTGGGCGGCGAAGACCCGGACGGCGTCTTCGTCTTCGACCAGGAGAATCGTCCCCTGCCCGCCGAGATCGGCGGAGGCAAGGCTAGCTTCGGTGTCTTGGCTGCGGCTCTTCGCCGCGACAGCTTTCGCGCGCTGGGTGGCGGCGGCCGCTTCGGCGTCTTCGGCTTCGGGTGAGGTGCGCGGAAGATAGAGCGAGAAGTTGGAGCCTTTGCCCGGCGAGGACTCCACCAGGATGAACCCGCCGGTCTGGCGCACGATGCCGTAGACGGTGGCGAGGCCGAGACCCGTTCCGGCGCCGGGGATTTCCTTCTTGGTGGAGAAGAAGGGCTCGAAGATCCGGCCCAAATTCTCCGGCGGAATGCCGGTGCCGGTATCAGACACGGATATGCGGATATAGCGCCCCGGCGGGACCTGCTCGGCGCCAAGCTGGATCGGCTCGTCGAAGACCTGGCCGCCGGTGGTGATGGTGAGCGTGCCGCCGCCCGGCATCGCATCGCGGGCGTTCACCGCGAGATTGATGATCATCTGGTCGAACTGGCCGGGGTCGACGCGCACGAGCCCCAGATCGCGGCCGTGGACCAGTTTGTATTCGATGGACTCGCCGATGAGGCGCGTGAGGAGATGCGAAAGCTCCATCAGCCCGTCGGTGATATTGAGATCCTTCGGCTGCAGGGGCTGTTTGCGCGAGAAGGCCAGGAGCTGGCGCACGAGATTGGCGGCGCGGTTGGCATTCTGCTTGATCTGCATGATGTCGGCGAACGAAGGATCGCCGGCGCCGTGACGCTGAAGAAGCAGATCGGCGAAGCCGATCATCGCCGTGAGCAGGTTGTTGAAGTCGTGAGCGACGCCGCCGGCGAGCTGGCCCATGGCCTGCATCTTCTGGGCCTGGGCGAACTGCGCTTCGAGCTCCTTCTGCTCGGTGACGTCGATAAAGTGCGCGACCACGCCTTCGATCTCGCTGTCGCCGGGCGCCGACAAGGGCCCGACGAAAACCGAGGTTTGGGAGATGCCGCTCCCGGTGACGCGCACATCCACATGACTGCCGACGCTCTCGCCGTCCAAGACCTTCTCCAGCTCACTGGCGAAATTGCGCCGGTCGTCCTCGACAAGGCGGTCGAGCAGCGGACTGCCCATGAGACCGGGGCGCGTCTGTTCGGTGAGTTTCTCGAAGGCGCGGTTGCAGTCGACGATGATGCCGTCGGCGTCGGTGATGGCGATGGCGACGGGTGCGGCGTCGAAGAGCGCGCGGAACCGTTCGTAAGCGATGCGGCCCGAAGCCGCCGGCTCGCGGCGCATGCCGTCGCGCACGACAAGGGTGCGCGTGCGGGTGACGCCGGCGTCGTCATAGGTGGATTGCAGCACAAGGGCCGCAACGGTTTCACCGGTGCGGGTCCTGAACTGGACATCGCCCTGCCACTCGCCGTCGGGTTGCGGGCGGTTCGACCCGGTGATGAGGTCGTCGAGCTTGAGGGCGCTGAGCTCTTCGGGGTCGTAGCCGAGCCAGTCGGCGAAGCGCTGGTTGACGAAGCGGAATGAGCCGTCAACGTCGACCGAGTAGATGCCGCCAGGCATGAGAAAGAGGAAGTCCGCGTGGTCCTGGCGCTCCTGATTCAGGATATCGGTGATGGTGTGCCGGGCGGTGATGTCGACCGCATCCCAGAGCAGGAGCCCTTCGCCGATGGGCCTGAGCGGATCGCGCCGGTGGATGCGACGCCGTCATCGTATTTGTTGTCGAGCTGGAACGCCCGCTCGGGCGACAGTACGGCCTGGGTTGCGCCAATTGCGCCGTTGACGAAACGCGAGACGCTGATCCAATGAGCCTGCTTCGTTGTCGCCGGCGTCGTCAGACCCGTATGCGTACCATAACGGATGTTCAAGCCCGACTGGGGGAACGCGGAGGCGGGAAGCGGCGACGGGGTGTCGCACAAGCCCGCGTAGCATACCGGCACCACGCTCGTCGCAGCGCCGCCGCTTATAAGCTGCGCCGCCTGCAGATGGTTAAAGTACTGGATGGTTTCGTCTGTGGCGGCAGCAATGACAGTCGTGAAAACGGCCGCTGTGTCGGCCCCCACGGCACCGACGATTCCATTGTCATCGCCACCGTCCAAGAGCCCGCTGTTGGGCAGGAGGGTGATGCGGGCGAAATCGCCCGGCACGGATTTGAAGCGGTCGATGAATGTTGTCGTGCCTGCCTTCATACGATCAATCTGGCTGATGAAGTTCTTCTGGCGGGAGCTTTCGATCAGCTCCTGGCCCTTTAAGATTCCGCCGACGATCAAGCCAATGATCACCAGCACAATCGACATTTCGATCAACGTAAAGCCGCGTTGATGCCGCGTAAAATTCGCCATGGAAGTCCCCCAACCTGTCTCGGTTCAAACCGTACCCTCTAGCCTACCTTTCGGGTAGGCTAGAGGGTACGTTGACTAGTAAATTCCGATTCTTTTTACTGTAAGAATTCAACAACTTAGACGGTATCCGATGGCGGTTGAGTCGCGTCCGATTGTACAGCCAAGGGTATTCATCGCACCTTTTCCGCTAAACCTTGGGTAAAGACTTCGATCCACCCCAGATGCTCACGCGCGAGCCTATGCTTTCTTGTCTGGAGCACCTTAGCGATCTCGGCGCGCGCCTCGTCGTAGCGCCCCATCCGCTCGAGGAAGATGGCTGGAAACATAAAATTGTATCCGTCCATGTTGGGATAGTCGTAACTCGCCAACTGACGTGAAACCTCGAGGGCCAAGGGTAGGTCGTTCAAACTTTTTTGCGCGATGGTCATTACGAAGGTCAGCCAATACCACTTTCGGGCCGGACTCAATGCGACGTCAGCGGCAATGAATTCAGCGATGCGCCGGACGTCAGCGACACGCGGCGTCTGCGAAAAATAGTGCGCCGCAAGGAACGTATGCTGATGTGAGTCGCGGTCCAACGCCTGCAAAGCTTGCAGCCAGCCGATAACGTAGTCGTAGTTATACTCGGTCATTCGCGTGGATCGTCCGCCGGTATCACCCGCGTTTTGGAGATGGCTCGACCAAATACGGTAGAGAAGCTGGGAATCGCCAAACGACATAACGCTCCGCATTGCGGCGTCGGGCGGAGATTCCAGCACCACCGCGTCAGACCGACGCCCGCGGCTCTCCCATGCGAAAATTCCATGCGCCAGCGCCGACGCAATCAAGATCGCTAGAGCGACAGGAAAGCGCTGAAAAATCCGACTGGAAACCGACATCTCTAAAACTGTTTCCGCCCGAGGTCGTAAGACGCCGCGGCAAGAACCAATATCAAGAACAGCGCGGTTTGTGCCCCGAGATAGGCAAGATCGAGCTGCCCGGTGCCGTACACCAGCCACTGCGTCTGGGCGAACAGATCGAGGCGCGGCACGAACAGCAGTACCGCGTCCAACATACGTTTTACGAAACCTGTCGCGGCGGAGATGTCGGTGGCCGTTTCACGGATTCCGACGAAAAATCCCATCAATCGTGCGAGTGCGTAAAATCCCATGGTGAAAAGGACTGTCGGCGTTGCGCGCTCCAGCATCAATCCCGCAAACATGACGACCGCCATGACGATGGCGCACTCCGCCACGAGAGTGCCCGTCCAGAGCAGGGCGCCGAGCTTCAAGCTGATGAACATCGTGATGCCCACACCGAAGATCACCGCGAGCACGGATGCTACACACGCCAGACTCAGCCAATAGGAGATGACAAATCGTGTGCGGGAAATCGCGCGGGAAAGAATTGCTTCGACTTCGCGCGTTTCAAACAAGCTTTGAATGTGAAGCGCGGCGAAGATCGTAACGCCGAGGACAAGCACGACGCGTCCGGCGCCCGCCGCGAAGACCGTTGCAGTCTCAATCTGCTCGGTAAGAGCCGTGCTGCCAAGAAAGACGGCGAGCGCCGCCGACATCGCCAACAGCGCAATCAGCCCGGCGAAGAGCCGGTCCCGCAGCGCCGTCAAAATTACCAAACGTACGATGGCTTTCACTGCGCACGCCTCTTCGACGCGCCGTACGGCTTTAGAATACGATGGGCCGCGGATCCGGCGTGAAACGCTTATAGAGACGGATATCTTCGTCCGCAATCGTGCCGCTGTCATTCGACAAGGTCGCACGAATGAAGATGACCAGTTCGGTAACCTTGTTCTGCCTTATGTTTTGCGCGATCGCCTGCCCGAGAAGCGGAATATCCATAAGGCCCGGTAGGCCCTCGCGCGTGGTCTGGACGTCTTCCTGCATAAGCCCGCCCATCACGACCGTCTGCCCCGATTCCATGGTAATGAGCGAATCCATTTCGCGGACTTCGATAATGGGAATTGGGGAAGAAATATTTGGTGTTGATGGATCGCTCTGCTGCGCAAGACCAACCGCGACAGCGACACCGGGGTCATTCACATACCCCGTGATGCGCGTGATGGACGGGCGCAGGCTGATGGAAATCCTACGTGTCACAGGATCCACCACCGGCTGGACGCTCATGATGAAGCCGACGGGAACCGTCTTGATCTGACTCGCCACGGTAATCCTGTCACGCTGACCTGCCTGAGTCGATTCAGCAATCGTCACGTCAAGCTCGAAAAACACCTGGTTCTGGGCCACCTTCAACTGCGCAACCTGATTGTTGAGCGCGGTCAGGCGCGGGCTGGAAAGCGTGCGTACGGTGCCGAACTCCTTGACCATCTGCACGGCCAAGGAAAGATCACCGCCCGAGTTAGTCCAGTTGGCGACCAGAGTTGGATTGCTGAAAGTCGGCGGAACGACATTGCGCGAAAAATTAGTGCCGATCGTCAGCGCCTGGCCGGCCGGACCGAAGACCGCATCCCAGTCGACACCGGCACGGTATTGATCGCTCAATGCAATTTCGACGACTTTAGCTTCGATCAGGATCTGCTGGCTGACCGAGGCGCGAACATCGCGGAGGTAGCGCTCGACGGCACGATGCTGACGCTGGGTTGCGACAACCGTAATGATCCCTGCTTCGGGATTGATCGTGAATTGGCTGCTGCCGAGCGCGGCCGCGCCGCCGCCACCACCCGTAGACGCGGCAGCCGTCAGAGCCGGCGGCTGGTCGGCGGGCTGACGCTGGTCAGCCGCCAAATTTTCATCCAGTTCGCTTTGGCGGCCTTGGGTGAGCGCCGCGGCTTGCCCGACCAGGCCGCCAGCCCCCGCAGATCCGCCGCCCGCGCCGCTCCCCGCGCCTCGAGCCGGAGAAGAGGGCGCCGATGCCGCGGGCGCCGCCGGCGCCGTTTCGGCCGCTGGGACGAATGCGGCGGCAATTGCGCTTGCGCCCGCGCCGCGCCGCGACTGTATGCCGCCGAGAATCTGCTGGATATTAGTGCCAATCGTGTCCCAGAAGTTGGAGGTCGTTGTCATCGACACCGAGGTCGACGACTGGTTGCTGCCGCCGCCGCCACCCCCAGCTCCGAGCGCCTGAGCCACCGATGAGGCATCGGTAGACGATGTCGTCGTCGACGTAGACGTCCGCGTGAGATTCAGCACATCCATTCGGTACTGCTCGAGAAACGGATCGTCCACTTACACCCGAAGTGTGTTCCGCTCGATGCGATACCGCAGCTCGGCGAGGTCGGCGATGCGGTCAATCACCTCCGCGAACGGGCGGTCCGTCGCGGTCATGATAATGCCGCCAGTGATTCGCGGATCCATCTCGAGGTCGATGCCGGCTTTACGCGTAAGTTCGATCAGGACGTCCCGCACCGGAGTGGTTTCGGTGACGGCGATCGAAACGCGCCGCGTATCGGCAAGCTCGGGCGGGGACGGCGCGGCGATGACCGACTGAAAGCCGGGAATCGGCGGCTCGCCGCCCGAAGCGGCAGCGGCCGCGCTGCCCGACGGCGCGCCTTCCGGCCCACGACGGCCGAGCAGGCCTTCGTACTCGTCCTTGCTTGGGCCACCGGCAGTATCAAAATCGTTATATGCAATTGAGCCCGCGCAGGAGGTGAGCATCGCGCAGATGGCAACCAGCGCGACGCTTCCGCGCAGACGCTTGGCGTTTGCCGCCACAGTCAAAAGGCCGGTCGCTGTCATCGAAAAATCCCCCTAGCCCAAAGCAAACGCCGGCCGTTACCGCGGCATCCTGCCGTAACCGTCGACCGGTTATTTCATAAGGTGTGCCTCGCCGCGCAATGCAGCCCCTGGAGGCACCCCAACCCACCAAAAGTGGTAGCACGGCGGGAGCCTACAAACCAAGGGGCGCGAGGGTATCGTCTAGATTGGCTGAACATTACAGCGCAACCATAGCGATCCACAGCGCGAGGAGAATCGCCGGTCCGAACGGCACTTGGGTGGCGCCGACCGGGTGGCCCCCACGCCACAATAGGCCCGTAACGACACCGAGACAGCCCGCACAGCCGAGCGCCAGGAGAAGCGGCCCCGTCGGCAGCGCCAACGCGACGACGGACATCAGTTTCGCGTCGCCCATTCCCAGGCCCTGACGTATGAGCCGCCGGCCCACGTGATCCAAGATAACCGCAAAGGCGAAGACGGCCGCGGCGGCCACGGCTGCACTGACGAAGTCCGCGTCGGTGACATAGCGGGATGCGATCGCCGCGACCGCGAGGCAACCCGTCAACACGTTCGGCAAGCGGCGGTGTTCGATGTCGAC
Source organism: Fidelibacterota bacterium (assembly GCA_945903705.1). Classification (GTDB taxonomy): domain Bacteria; phylum Pseudomonadota; class Alphaproteobacteria; order Rhodospirillales; family Rhodospirillaceae; genus SHVO01. The sequence continues at coordinate 7,781 of CAMDOZ010000045.1, forward strand.
CACCGACAGAGCCACCATGATCGGCGTGGCGGCGAGGATGACGATCAACCGTGAATGATCTCGAACGAAGAGGGCAGCAATGACGAACAGCAACGCCATAAGGACTTCAATGGCGGGATAGCGCCACGACACCTTCGTGCCGCACGTCCGGCACGCGCCGCGGTGCATCAACCAGGAAAATACCGGGACGAGATCGCGCGCCGTCAAAGCCGTTCCGCAAGCCGGGCAGGCCGACCTGCCCGTGGCGATACTGATGCCGCGAGGCAAACGATAGGTAAGCGCGGTGACAAAACTGCCGAAGATCAATCCGAGGACGGCCGCGAACACATGAAGCACGCCCGGAGGGAGTGGGTCGGGCAGGTTCAGCATGGCGCCGAGTTACTTTGCCGCGGGTGCTGCAGCGCCCGTGCTGACTTCGGTGAGCGCGCCGTCCACCGGTGTCGCGTGCGGAGCAGACGGCGCAGCTTTGACTGGGATCGCCGGAGGGCCGGCCAGCGCGGGCATGAGTACGCCTTGCGCACGGGCATAGGTCGTCTTGGCCCATTGCTGCAAGGGCGGGCTTAACGCAAACAGCAGAGCGACCGCGGCTACTTCCGCCGCAATGATGCCGTACCAGACGGGCTTCGACCACCGCTTGCGCGCCTTCGAACCCTTCACGAGCTGCGGGGTGTCGGTGATGGCGCCGCGCACGTGTTTTTCGCCGACCTGGATCGCGCCGTCACCATATCCGACGAGCAGCGATTTGTCGGCGAGGATATTGATGACACGCGGCACGAAGCTAGCGGCCTCGGCCAAAAGATGCATGGCGCGATCGGAAAAAATCGGAAAGTCGATGCCGTCGATACGGCTGGTGCGCACCCGGTGGCAGATGTAGTGCACGGCTTCAGCCATGCTGAGGGGCCCGGTGTTAAATGAAAAACCGATGCGTTGAATCACCTGTCGCAGGTTGGGCTGTTGCAGAAGTTCGTCGAGTTCCGATTGCCCGAAGAGAATGATCTGCAGAAGCTTGTTGCGCTCGGTCTCGAGATTCGAGAGCAATCGCACGGCCTCGAGGCCTGCAGAGCCTAGGGCCTGCGCCTCGTCGACGATCAGGACGGCGTTGCGGCCAAGCGCGTGCTGCTCGAGGAGAAACGTGTTGAGTCCCTGCAACATCTGGGACCGCGATCCGGTTTCAATGCCGAACTCGGCGCAAACCAGCGTCACGATGCTCTCGGGATCGACCTGCGGCGCATTGAGGTAAGCGACCGCGTCGTTGGATCCCACGAGCTTGCGCAGGAGCAGTCGGCACAACATCGTCTTGCCGGTGCCGACATCGCCGACGACCTTCAGAATGCCGGTATTGCGCGCGATTCCGAACAGAATCGACTGAATGATCTCGGTGTGTTTCTCGGTCGGGAAATATTGATTCGTATTCGGCGTGAGCGTAAACGGATGCTCTTTCAGGCCGAAGTGCGCGAGGTAAGGCATGACGCCGCCCCGACTGTCAGCGCGTTCTCAGAAACCGGACGCGACGTTCGATTTCGACCGGCGAGAGGTCCGCCGGGCCACGCCCGCCGGAGAGTGACGCAAGCACTCGCTCGTAGCTCGCGATCGCCTGTTCGCGGCGGCCAAGGTGATCGAGCACCAAAGCGAGATTGTAGTGATACATCACGGTTTCCGGCGAAAGCATGACGGCGCGGCGCAAATAGTCGGCAGCCTGCTGCATGGAACCCGCCTTCGCGAAGGTCAGGCCGATCTGGGCTTTGACGGGGCTGAAGTTCGGATGTTCGCGTTCCAACTCGAGAAGGCGCGCAAGTGCGTCCTGGGGCGAGCGATCAGCGACGATGGTCGTGAGGTTCGAGAGAGCTTCGCGATTTCTGGGATCGACCTTAAGGACCGCCTCGTAAGGCACTTGCGCCTCTTGGCCACGGCCGAGTTTCTGCAGCGACGCCCCGCGACCGAGCAGTGCCATGACGCTGGTGGGCTCTTCCTTCAGCGCGTTGTCGTAAAACCCGAGCGCCGTGTCGTATGATCCGCGGGTCAGGGCGTCATAGCCCGCAGCGACATTGCTGCGCGCTGACTGAGAGACCTCACGCACTTGCACCTGATTGCCGACGCCGGCTAGCGCGAATTCGGAGCGATTAATAGCGATCGGTGGGCTCAACATGCGCGCTGGAGAATCCGCCGAAAGCTGAGGCATGCCTTCCGGCCGTTGCGGCGGCGGGCGCGCGGGGGCTGCCGGCGGCTTTGCAGGAGCAGCGGCTACACGCGTCTCAGCCGGAGCTTTCGGCGCGGGCGTTTCTGCGGCCGCGGGCACGGGTGTTTCTGTCGCGGGCGCGGCGGGAGCTGCCGGCGGCGTTGCCGCGGCGACGTCCGTCGGCGCGGCAGGCACAGCCAGCGCTTCAGGAGCGGCGGCTGAAGCTGCAGCCGATTCAGCGGGCGCAGCTTGCGCCGGCGCAGCGGCGGCGTCCGGAGCCGGCGCAGCGGGCGGCTGAAGAATGGGTTCGGCGGGCGGCGGCGCGCTCGCAACCTGCGGCGCGGGTGGGGGCATGAGAGACTCTTTGAACATCAGAAATGCGGTGCCGCCGCCGACCGCGACAACTACGATCGCCGCCAGAACGACGCGATTGATAGAGCGGCCGCGACCACCAGCGAGCTTCAACGCGCCCGACGCCGCCAGACGCTGCGGGTCGAAGTTCGTGTCCGAAGATGCCGATTGGCGCGCCTCGTTTTCTTTCTCGGCCTTCTGCAAGGCCTTGTAGAGCACGCTCATAAATCCTGCCCCGATCCGCGGCGCCTGCGCTTCGCACAGCTCGCACGCGGCCCCACGCTACCCGCAAACCCCAGTCTCTACGGGAACGGCCAAACTATACGCATCGGGCTGGCGTGGCAAGCTTGTCAGACTTTTCAAGCAGCGGCTAAACTGCGGGAATTACAGCATTTCCTTCACACAATGTACGGTGGAAGCGAAACTATTCTCCCCCGAAGAACGCGCGCCGAGGGATAACCTTTTGGCCAACAGTGCGCTAAATTTAGGCTGAGCCATCGTTATTCTCCACGCAATCTGCAAACTTAGATTTTGGACTTCAAATGAATAGGCGCGATCGGCGTGCGGCGGCCGCCCGAGGGCAACCATCGAGCGAGACCCGTCAGCATGGCCCGGGGAGCACTCCAGCGTTCGGCAATGGCACTGGATCGCCTGCGCCTGATGCCGGTGCAAAGCCGTCGTGGGTCTTACGCCTTGTGGCGCGCGTATTGCTCTCGCGGTGGCTTCTGGCGCGGGTCAAAAATCACGACGTCGAAAGCCTCCTCATTTCCGTTGCAATGCAAGCAGGGCGGACCGAAGTCGCCGACGAACTGATTCGCCGCCAGACCATGCGGGCGCGCTAATTCTGAGTGATCGCGAAAACCCATGTCTGATCCTAGTGACGCGCTGACAGCCGCTCGCGAGAGGTTTGCCGCGAACGACCTTCAAGCCGCGGAACATCTTTGCAATGACGTCCTTGCGCATGCGCCGCGTGCGCCCCATGCGTTGCATCTGCTCGGCCGTGTGGCGGCCCGCAGAGGGAATACGGCCGACGCCATCGACTATGTGCAACGCGCGATCGCAATCGAGGGCCACGACGCGGCCTTTCATACGACACTTGCCGAGTTGCATTGGTCGGCGGGAAATACAAACGGCGCTGAAGCTGAGTTCGCGAAAGTCCTCGCGCTCGCTCCGCGTTCTGCCGAGAGTCATCTCAGTTTCGGGCGATTCCAGTTGACGATAGGCGTGGTCCCGAAGGCCATTGCAACGCTCAAGCGCGCGGTGACCCTTGGCCCGCAATCGGCGCAGGCGCATCTTGCGCTCGCAAACGCGTTTCGCGCCGGACAGCGGCCGAAAGACGCATTAGCGTCTGCGCAACGCGCCGCGCTGTTGAAGCCAAAGTACGCCGAGGCGCAGTTGTTGATGGCCCAACTTCATCGAGGATTGCGAGACCTAGATAAGGCCCTGACGTACGTACAAGACGCGCTCACAGCCGACAGCCGCTATGCGGCCGCGTACTGTGAGCTCGGGGCGATCTGCCTTGATCTCAACCGCGCGGAAGAAGCATCGAACTATTTCCGCGAAGCTCTGTGGTTGGAGTCTGCCTATGCGGACGCGCATGTCGGCTTGGGATATGCGCTGCGCCTGTGTAGCCGATTGAAGGAAGCGGCCGACAGTTTCCTTTGCGCGGAAAGGCTCAATCCCAAATTCGCCAACGCCCAGATCGGGCTAGGCATGGTCGCCGATGCCGCAGGCTCTCCCGACGAAGCCGTGAGGCGCTTTGACCTCGCGATCGAATCCACGCCTGATTCGCCCGCGCGTTACAACCGCGCGCTGGCGTTGCTGCGCCACGGCCGCCTTGCGGATGGCTGGTGCGCGTACGAGTGGCGATGGACGTCCCCCGTCTTCAAGGTTGCGCCGCGGCACCAGAAGATTCCGCGCTGGCGGGGAGAGCCTCTTGCCGGCAAGAAAATACTGGTTTGGGGCGAACAAGGGGTCGGCGACGAGATCATATTTGCCACCATGATTCCGGACCTTATCGAGCGTGGCGCCGAGGTCACGCTCGAATGCGAGCCGAGACTTGCGCCGCTTTTTCGGCGCTCTTGGCCCGCGGTGAAGGTTGTTGAGGAACCTCGCGCGCCCGCGCTCGCCACTCGGCATAAGGGGATTCAACTTCAGACCGCCAGCGGCAGCCTCGGCGAATTCCTGCGGACGGATTTCGCGTCGTTTCCAAAGCGGGAGCGGCTGCTCGAGCCTGACCGCGTCCGCGCAGAGACTCTGAGGAATGACCTTCTTGCGAACAGCAAGACGATGCCAAAGCTGCTGGTCGGGATATCGTGGATAAGCAACACGCCGATGGCCGCCGCACAGAAAAGCACGCGGCTCGCGGAGTGGGCGCCGATCCTCAAACACAGCAACGTATGTTTTGTCGATCTTCAGTATGGAGATACGGCTGCGGAGCGCGCGGACGCGGAACGCAGCTTGGGTGTCCGGATCGTACATCCTGCCAGCGTCGACCTGACAAAAGACCTGGATGGCGTTGCAGCGCTTACGATCGCGTGCGACCTGGTGATTTCCGTCAGCAATACCACCGTGCACCTTGCCGGCGCCGTGGGCGCTCCCGTTTGGGCGCTCGTCCCGCCGCCGGCCGTTCAACCCTGGTATTGGTTCACCGGGCGCGAGGATTCTCCCTGGTATGACTCCGTACGGCTTTTCCGGCCGGCGGCGAACGAAAGTTGGAGCGACGTCATCAAGCGCGCCGCGGCGGAACTGCGCACACGCTTGAAGCGCTGAGCCCTACTTCACCGTAATCGTGATTCGCTCGGACACGACAGCCGGCACATGCGGCTTGTGATCTTTGTCGGCAAGAATGAGCTGGAGGGTATGTTTGCCGGGCACGAGATTGAGCTCGGTCTCGGTCTGGCCTTTGCCGAAGTGCATCACCTGCGGATCGTCGATGGGGAGGTAGGTGTTGAGCGGCGGCGCATCCTTGTCGACGACGAGGTGATGATGGCCGGTGCCATCCATCTCGATACCCGCGGGCGCGACGCCCATGCCCTTGAGGCCGAACTGCACGCGCACCGGCCCCGAGACCGCATCGCCGTTCTTCGGCGCGATGATGTAGACCTGCGTGCCGGCAACGGACGGCGTATCCGCGGCGAACGCAGCTGAAGCAATTGCGGCGACCGCGGCGGCGGTGATCAGCACGGGACGGATCATTGAAGAACTCCCTTCGGGATAAGTGTCGGCAGATCGTAGAAACTCACGGGGCCGCTGGCAATGTCGTACGCACAATGAAGCGCCCCTCGCCCGGCCGGCGATTGTAACGCGCGTCGCCGATCGTGACGTGGACACCACCTTCATCGCGCCGAACATCGGCGAAAGGAAGCCGCGACCAATAGAGAAAGTCCGCGATGCATCGGTCGTAGGCCGCCGCTCGGGCGATGGCGGGATCGTTCATGTTGGCCGGAACCAGCTCGGGATCGAGGGCAAGCTCGGGACCGGGCGCCCACGCGAAAGCGCCGAAGCCGTAGGTGCCGCCAAGATCGAAGATCACGTCGCGGCGAAATGGGTTGATGGGAACCGGACTCGCGACGACGGTGACGGGCGCGCCGAGGCCTGCGCGTTCCACCGCGCGCGCGACGTAGCCTTCGACCCAAAGTCCGGCAAGGCCCATGGCGCTCGCATAAGTAACGACCGCGATAACAGCGATGAGCGCGGGTTTCGGATGTTCGGCTCCCGTCCGGCGTTCGCGCCGGCGCGAGAGCCATAAGCCGAGGCCGAAGGCGCTCCACACCCACAGATCGATGATGAACAGCGCATCGCCATAGAACCACCGTTCTGAGAACGGCATCAGGCAACGGATGCCGTAGGTGTTGAGGAAGTCCATCAACGGATGAGACAGGATGCCGATGTAAGCGAGCGCCAGCACCCAGCGAAATTTTACCGGTGCGCGCGCCGCCGGCCGGTTCCCGCGTCGCGCCTGCCAACGATCGAACGCCTGCATGGCGAGGGCCAGCAGCACAGGAAGCAGGAGGAGCGCAATGGGCCCGTGAGTCCAGCCGCGGCGGAAGTAGAGACTACCGCGATCGAGAAACATGGTGACAGCGTCGATATCGGGAAGGTTGGCGGCGATCATCAAGGTCGCCATGCCGAGGCCCGTCTTCTTCCGAAGGCCGGCCTGACCGAGGGCCGCGCCCGCGAGCGTATGAGCGAGATTGTCCATGAGAGAGGTGTGCGAAGGAACGCCGTCGGAGAATGAGAACGATGGCCTCGAGTCTATAACGGCGGCGCGCGCCTGTGTATACTCCGGCGCAGTTTCACCGATCTCCAATCCCTCACCCTTCATGGCCGACCTTCCGCAAACGGACGCCGCGAGAAAGTTCTCCCGCGCACGGCTCGCGCTGTTGGCGGCAATCCCCCTGACGGTCGTTGCCCTGCTTGCCGCCGGTGTGACCGATTATGTCAGTCTCGAGACATTGAACGCGCACCGGGTCGAGCTTCTCGCCTTCGTCGCCGCGCATCGCGCGCTGGCGGCGCTCGCGTTCGCCGGCGTCTATTTCGGCGGTGTCGCCCTCGGCATTCCGGCCTGGGGCCTGCTCACCGTCGCGGGCGGCTTCCTGTTCGGCCCGCTCCTCGGCTCGGCGATCGTGGTGGTATCGGCAAGCGCCGGGGGGCTCGTCCTTTTCCTCGTCGCCCGTTACGCGCTCGCGGACGTGCTGCGCGCGAAGACCGCACTGCTCCTCAAAAAGCTGGAAGCAGGCTTCAACGAGGATGCCTTCAGCTATCTGTTGGCTCTTCGCCTCGTCCCGATGCTGCCGTTCTTCCTGACGACGCTGGCGAGTGCATTCCTCGGAGTGCGTACCCGCACGTTCGTTGCCGCGACGGTGCTCGGGGTCATTCCGGTCACCGCGGTGTATGCGACGTTGGGCGCGGGGCTCGGCGACGCGCTGGAAGCGAGCGTTCACGATCCGCTGGCGGCGGCCCGCGAGCCCACCGTGATCGCCGGCCTTCTCGGACTTGCGGTTCTCGCGCTGCTGCCGGTTGCGTACAAGCGCCTGCGCCGCCGATAGTTAGAGCGTGCAGGGGTTATCCGATATCGTGCTGCGCGCTCTAATTTTTTTGATAAGCGCGTCGCTATTGCCGAAAACCGGTTTCCACTTTTCGGCGCGACGCGCTAGGTCGGGCGCGCGACAAACAAAGTATGAGGATAAGGCGTCCAGTGGGTGAGATGGTGAATCTCCGCCGCGAAACCGGACGCGCGCAGGAGGCTCGCGTTCTCGGCGCAGGACCGAAAGTGCAGCTCGCCGGTTCCAAGTGTAAGACCGGCGCCTGTCATCAGCCGTTCCTGGGTGCGCGCGACAAAGTATTTCCACGCCGGGTGCGTGTCGTTGGTCTTGAGGACTAGCGTGCCGCCCGGCGCAAGCAAGCGCCGGCAGGCCGCGAGCAAACTTTTTTTCTGGGCTTCCGGCAGGAGATAGAGAACATCCAGGACGACGATGGCCGCGAAAGATTCGCCGTCGATCGATTCTACGACGCCTTCGCGGAACTCGACGTTGCCAAAAGCGCCGCCGGCGCGCGCGGCGGCGGCGATCTTCGCGGGCGATGGATCGATGCCGACGATACGCCGGTTCGGATCTGCGGACGCGAGCGCAAGGCTGAACAAGCCGTGGCCGCACCCGACGTCGAGGATGGCGCCCACCGGCGGAATACGGGCGGCGATGGCCGGGAGCGGCGCAAGCATCCGCCGCGCAAGCACGAACAGGCGCGTCCCTAACGGTTCGCCGGCATAGAGGCGGCGAGCCACCGCAAAGTCGGCCGGGCGCGATCCACTCACGGCCGGCCTCCCCTCAGGTCGAGGACGTAACTCAAGACCGCGCCCTCGCGCTTCACTTCGACAATCGCAGGCCCTTCCGGACGCAGGCGGCAACGGGGGTTGGTCAGGTCTCCGCCCAGAAAGAAATCGGCCTGCGTGCGATCATCCGTGATCGCAATCGTGTCCGGCAGGTAGTAGGCCGCGGAAGTATTGGCGCCGCAGACGAACAGCTGAGACTTGGACGGCGGTGTGCGTCCCGCGGCACGCTCATCCTCGAGAAACTGTGCAAGACCCCGCGCTGCTTCTGCGTAGCTGACGCCCCAATAGTCGAGCTCGAAGCGGCCGTAGGCACCGCCAAGGCCTCCCGCGAGCGCATTGAATGAAAGGTATTGATAGGGATGAACCCGCGCCATGACCGCAGCTTCGCGCACCATCGCGGCCACCAGCAGCACTGCGAGGGCGACGGCGAACGCGCGCCGTCGGCGCGAGAGTGCGTCGAGGGCGCGATCGAGCCCGATCGTGGACAGGATCACGAGCTGCGGGACCAGGAAAAGGAAATGCCGGGCGCCGTTGTAAGTGCTCGGCCGCCAGAGCGCGAAGGCCGCGAGCGGGACGACCACGGTGAGGACGACATACAGATATTGCAGGGTGCGCGGCGCGGCGAAGGTCGCCTTGCGCCAGCTTCGAATATGTATCGCGCCAAATAATGCAGCAATTGCAGTTCCAAGAAGAACATACTCCGGCAGCTTGGCGGCCAGGATGACGACCAGATAGCTGCGCGGGAGATCCGCCGCATTGACAAGCTCGCCCGCCCACAACATCCACGGATGCCAGAACTGGTTGGCGGAACCTTGGAAGGCGGAAACGATATTGAGCGGCGATTGAACGGACCACGGCCAGGTCAGTGCCATGACCAAGAAGGCCAGCGGCATCGCCACGGCAAACGGCCGTGTTGCGGCTAAGAACCGCTGTGTGTTGTCGCGCCACGTAAGTCCCGCATCGAACTGAGCCAGCATCTTGATCGCGAGAACCGCTCCGATCTGCGCGATGAAGGCGAAGGCGATGATCCGCGTGCCAAGCGCGAGGCCGAGGCTGAGGCCCAATCCGATGATGGTGCGTACCGTCGCCCTGTCCTCACCGAGCGCACGGCAAACGAAGTAGGCGACCCAGATCCCGAGCCAAGCCAACGGCGCATCTTTGGGGTTGATGAAGCTATGACCATAGAGGACAGGCGTTGTCGCAAGACATGCGACCGCGATGAGTGCAGCGCGCGGGCCGGCCAGAAGATGCGTAAGGCGCCAAGCGCCGAACAGACCCACGAGAAAAAACAGCCCGCCGACGAGATGGCGCGTCTCATACGCACCGAAGGGAGAAATCGCCGAAACCAACGCAGACAGAAGGTCAAAGAAACCGCCGTACTGATAGAGATTGATGAAAGAAAAGGCGGAGCGGTCGGCGAAGCCGCTGGTGTAATAGGCGAGGAGCTTTTGCCCGTACGGGACGTGAAGCTCTTCGTCCCAGGAAATGCCGTAGTCCTGAAACGTCAGCAGGATGACGGCCGCGAGCACGGCAAAGATCAGCGCCGTTGCGGCGTTCGCCCAGGATCTGCCGGTGTTGCTCTCAGTGGCGGCGATAGCGGTCATGGCACTCCCGACAACTGATCGCATCGATATGGAAGAGCACGTCCTGCGGCGGGGTTCCGTCCTTCGACGCTTCCAGAGCTATAGCAATCCGCGCCTCGAACTCTCGCATGTGGCGGGCGTAGTCGTCCCACTTGGTCCAGATCTGCGGCTGCGACGCGCCGCCCGGCGCCCGCGGCTCGAAGGCGGCCGGCAGCATGCGCGCGGTCAAGAGCGCGGCGGTAAGATGTGAGTGAAGATTCTCCGCGGGCGCGCCGCCGATATAGATGAGGGTGATCGCCTGGAATTGCGCCTCCAAGGTCTTCATCAAATACTGGCGGTATTCGATCGCGGGCTGACTGGCCGCAAGCGCCGGCACGCCAATGCAGAGGCCGATCGACGCGACCGCTAGAGCAAGTCGTGGTCTCATTGCTGCGGTTTCTATCTCAATTCCACGGACCCGCGGCGATGGCGGCGAGACGCTTGTTGATTTCCTGTTCGGAAAGCCAGCGGCCATTCACCATGACCCCGGCCTGACGCGCAATGTTTCCGATGTCCTCAAGTGGATTGCCTTTCAAGAGGACGAGGTCGGCGCGGCTGCCGGGCGTCACGGTGCCGGTTTCGCCCTTCTCGCCGATATGCTCCGCCACATTGCGTGTCGCCGAGGCAAGGATAACGTAGTTCGACAAGCCCGCGGCGCGCATCGCCTGCATTTCGCGGTGGATCGAAAAACCGGGCACGCTGAACTCCTGCGGCGAGTCCGTGCCGAACAGGATCTCTACGCCGCCATCACTTAGGGCTTTGAGAATGGACCGTCTGTTGGCGGCCACCTGCTTCGCCGCCGCCGCGTTGAAGCCCGATGCGCCGGTGCGCTTTTCATAGTTGGACGTCCAGCCCGCCACGGTCTGCGCAGGCATGTACTTGAGTTCGCCAAATGCCAGGAGCGTCGAAAGGTCGTGTGCGCCGATGATCGTATCCCACAGCACCATCGTCGGCACGACGCCCGCGCCATGCCCGCGCGTCAGCCTCACGATGTCCGCGAGCTTCGCGGCGTCCACAGGCCCGGCGGTCGCGCCGAGATGCTCCGCATATCCGTCGAGATGATCGATTGTCCTTTGGCCCGTCGCGATGGCGTGCGCGAGGCCGACATCGGCGGGAACGTGACCCGCGTAGTCAATGCCGACCTCGTCCGCCGTACGCGCCATGGCGTCGTAGGCGGCGCGCGGTACGCCAGGGTGCACCTTAAGGAGATCCCAACCCTGCTTTTTTTGATCGCGCACGCGCTGGATCGCGTCAGCCGGCGTCTTCACCGTCCCACCGTTGAAGCTGGGGCCTGCTAAATAGAGCCTCGGCCCGAGGAGTTCGCCGCGCCTCACTTTCTCGCGCAGTTCGATTTGGCCATCCCAGCCCAGCATGCTCCGCACGAAGGTGACGCCATTGGCGACATATAAGAAATAGGTACGGGCGACGGTCTCATCGCTGGACCCCGGTGGCGGGTTGTGGCCGTGCATCTCGGCGAGGCCCGGGATGAGAAACCTGCCGGCACCGTCGATCTTCACTGCGCCGGGGGGCACATTGATTTGTGCCGCCGGACCGATCGCGGCGACGCGGCCCCCCTGAACGACAACAGTCTGACCGGGGATCACGCGCTCGGCGTCCATCGGCACGACGGTGACGTTGACGAACGCCGTCGCGTCCGGCGCCTGCGCGGCTGCTGACGGCGGCGCGAGAATCGCAAGCGCGCATGCTGCGGCACACAGTAACGAGATCGGTATCTTCATGGCGTCGGCCTCCCTGCTCGTGGGGCGTCACTGGGAGGTTATCATAAAATCTCGGGGCAGCTGCCGTTACATGTCACGCGGAAACATGTGATGCGTGAAGCGCAGAGAAGACTTGCGACCCCCTTGGCGCGGGGCGGATCCATCGCCTGATGCGGCCCTCGCGGAGAAGCTCGCCGGCGATTCCGACGAACAGGTAAGATTTTATCTCGCCTTCAATCGTAAGCTTCCGTCCGCAATTCTTTCACGTCTTGCGGCCGACAGCAGCGACGGCGTGCGTGACACCGTCGCGTGGACGGACGCGTTACCCGACGACGACTTCAACCGATTGGTGGAGGATACCAGCCCGAAAGTGCGCGCGACCGCCGCACTTCAAGAACGACTCTCGCCCGCGCAGCGTGAGAAACTTCGCAACGATCCGGAACAGCGGGTGCGCGACGCCGCAAACCGCTGGGGGGCGCGGGCCGAATAGCTGTTCGTCTTTTGGGAAGATGGCGTGCCCGGAGGGATTCGAACCCCCGACCTTCGCCTCCGGAGGGCGACGCTCTATCCAGCTGAGCTACGGGCACGTATGAGGCGGAACATAAGGCATCGGGCGGGCGGGCGCAAACGCCTACGATTCAATCACTTAAACCCGAAATTTTAGGTCCGTCGTCCGGCCGAAAGGCGGCGCCTGCCCTCGTCGGACAAACGGCAAAAGTCGCGAAAGCCGCAGCGCGATCACTTTAGCGCGCCGACTCTTGCAAGCGCATGATGGCCTGATCGTCCGCCCGCGAGGGCAGCGGCGTGTTGGGTTGCTGGATGAACGCGACGATGTCGCTGAGGACGGTCTCGGCCTGCTTGTCGCGCAGGATCATGTGCCAGCCTTCAGGATAGAAGGCGACTTGCGGCCTTCTGTTCGCTCCGGCCATCGTCATGAGCGCTTCCTGTGTCGGCGTCTTCGGGATGATCTCGTCCTTGGCGCCGTAGAGATAGAGCGTGCGCGTCTGAACTTCGCCGACCCGCGCGAGCGCCTCGTCCATCAGGTTGGAAAGTCCGTAGATGGAATCGATCCGCGTCTGCTTGATGAACAAAGGATCGCGCCCATTGTCACGCAGCATTTCGATATTGTCGCTGGCCTGATAGCCGAGGCCGCGGCCCGACGGCTTGAAGCCCGGCATGATGCGCACGCCCACCCACAACGCCATGCGGTAAGTAACCGGCATGGTGGACCGCGCCCAAACCGCGGGCGCCGCGAGGATCGCGCCGTCGACGAAGCCGGGAACTGAATCGGCGAGCGCGGCTATTGCGACCGCTCCGCCCATGCTTTCGCCCAAGAGATAGACCGGCACGCCCGGATAGGTCTTGCGCAGGAGCGCTATGAAATCCTTCGCGTCGCCGACCATGCCTGCGCGACCCTGCCAGAGGCCGGCACTGGGAGACTTGCCGAAGCCGCGCTGATCGTAAGCGTAGACCGCGATGCCGCGCTCGGCGAGATAGGGGCCGACGCCGGGCGCATCGGGCACCTTGTCGAAGGCTTTGCTGTAGTCATTGAAACCGTGCAAGGCGAGCACGACGGCTTTCGGCATGTTGTCGGCCGGCAACCACCGGCGCACCGGAAGGGTAAGGCCGTCGGAGGTGTTGAAGACGCTTTCCGACAGAACCGCGGGGTTGGTCGGCGCGTCGGCCGGGGCGACGCGCGGAGCGCAAGCAGAAAGCGTGAAAACAGCGATCACCAGAAAAGTGAGCCGCCGCACCACGGGTCAGGCCTCGGCTCGCTCGTTCGGCGCGCGGGACGTGAGTTGGAGGAAGATGTCCTCGAGCTCCACTTCCTCCGTGCGCATATCGGCGATGGGGAGATTGCACGCGCGCGCGACATCGAGAATCTCGCGCATGGCGCTCGAACTGGGTCGGTAGGCGATGTGAATCTCGGTGGGCGACGGTTGCGTCGCGTGAAAGCGTTTGAGCGCTTCGGGCACTTCGGTCAGCGGTTCGGACAGGATGAAGGTGACGGACTTGTTGTCGAGCTGGCGCAAGAGATTGCGGGTCGTGTCGCAGGCCACGAGCCGGCCGTGGTCGATAATGGCGATGCGGTCGCAGAGTTCCTCGGCTTCCTCGAGATAGTGAGTGGTGAGGAGAATGGTGGTGCCGATGGCGTTGAGCTGGCGCATATGCTTCCACAGATGCTGCCGAAGGCCGACGTCGACGCCGGCCGTCGGCTCGTCGAGCACGATGATCGGCGGTGTATGCACAAGCGCTTTGGCGATCAGCAGACGCCGGCGCATACCGCCCGACAGCGCACGCGCATAGGCATTGGCCTTGTCGGCGAGGCCGACGACCTCGAGGATTTCGTCGGTGCGCCGTTCATGTTTCGGCACACCGTAAAGGCCCGCCTGCACTTCCAGGAGTTCCCGCGGCGTGAAAAACGGATCGAGGTTCAGCTCCTGCGGCACGACCCCGATAGCCAGGCGCGCCTGCCTTTCTTCCTTCGCGATGTCGTAGCCCCAAATCTTCACGGTGCCGGAGGACTTCGCAACCAGGCCCGCCATGATGTTGATCAGGGTGGATTTGCCGGCGCCGTTCGGTCCCAGAAGGCCGAAGAACGAACCCCGCGGGATCTGAAGCGAAAAATCCACCAGGGCGGTCTTGGACCCCTTACGGGAGAGATAGGTCTTGTTGAGCCCGGAAATCTCGACGGCGAGATCAGGAAGGGCGACCGCGGACGTTGTCATAACATCGATTCGTAAACGGTTTTTGGGGGCGTTGAAAGGGTTGGAGGGACAGGCTAAACAACTAGCAACAATTTCCAACCCGGCGGATCCAGCCATGGCCGAACCCACAGAAACCATCCACGTCGAATCGCCCGCAGTTGCTTGCGACGGCGGCGGCGGTTCCCTGGGCCATCCGCGCGTCTTCCTGCGCATCAATCCGGAAGCCGGCGAGATCGACTGCCCCTATTGCGGGCGCCGCTACGTGCTTAAAGAGGGCGCCGGCGCGCACCACGGCCACTGATCCTGGCTAAATGACCGCCAAGCGCCTCTATCTTATCGACGGCTCGGGCTACATCTTCCGCGCCTTCCACGCGCTGCCGCCGATGACGCGTGGCGACGGGACCCCGGTCAATGCGGTCTACGGCTATTCCAGTATGCTGATGAAGCTACTGGACGACCTGCGCGAGCACGGCGCGGACGAATTGATCGCCGTGGTGTTCGACGCCAAGCGCGCGACCTTCCGCAACAAGATCTACGAACTGTATAAGGCGCACCGGCCCGAGGCGCCCGAGGAACTGAAGCCGCAGTTCGCGATCATCCGCGAGGCGACGCGGGCCTTCAACATCCCGTGCGTGGAGATGGAAGGTTTCGAGGCGGACGACCTGATTGCGACCTATGCCCGCCTCGCCCGCGCCAAGAAGATCGACGTCTGCATCATCTCGGCCGACAAGGACCTGATGCAGTTGATCAAGCCGGGCGTCACGATGCGCGACCCCATCAAGAACCGCGACATCGGACCTGAGCAGGTGCAGGAAAAATTCGGCGTCGGGCCGGACAAGGTGATCGAGGTGCAGGCCCTCGCCGGGGATTCCAGCGACAACATCCCGGGCGTTCCAGGGATCGGCGTGAAAACCGCAGCCGAACTCATCCTCAAATACGGCAACGTCGAGACGTTGCTCAAAAACACCGCAGAGATCAAACAGCCCAAGCGCCGCGAGAACTTGGAAACGCATGCAGAGCTCGCGATCCTGTCCAAGAAGCTCGTAACGCTCGAGGACCACGTGCCGATCGAAATCGGCCTCGACCAGTTCCAGTGGAAGCAGCCGGATCCGGAGACGCTGCTGAAGTTCGTGATGGACCAGGGCTTCAAGAGCCTGATCCCGCGGGTCGCGGCGAAGATGGCGTCGGACGGCGTCAAGGAAGCCGCCGCCATCGATTTCGCGAAACGGGTCG